>JALRKY010000001.1 GCA_023260985.1 Altererythrobacter sp.
CGTCAAGGTCTTCGGCATCGTCTTCCTCGGCCACTGGCGCGGGCGCCACCAGCCGGAGATCCGCGAGGTCGGCTGGGCCATGCGCGCCGGCATGCTGCTCGCCGCGGTCTCCTGCCTCGCGCTGGGGGTGCTGCCGCCCCTGGTCATCGAAGCGCAGAGCCTGCCCGAGCGCGACATTCCGGACTACGTTGCGGCCGACGGCAACACCAAGGTGACCTTCACCCGCGTGCCGAAGCTCGACGAAGTGCCCTACCCGGTCACCATGGAACCGAACCTGGTCGTCGAGTTCTACTCGCGCTAAGGCTGTACCAAGCGATCACGCAAGAGAGGGCGGTCCGAATGGGCCGCCCTTTTACTTTCGGCTCGGCCTGTTAAATTAGGTTTCAATATGTGAACCTAAATGCGTCGAGAGGAGCAGGATAATGAACATACTCATAATTGACGGTCATCCCGATGCCAATCGCCTGACCTCTCATCTCCTCGATGCGTACGAAAGCGCGTTACCTGGCTCAGCTACTTTCAGCAGGATAGCGGTATGCGACCTCTCCTTCAGCCCAAACTTGCGCCATGGTTATGCCAAGCGCACCGAATGGGAACCGGACCTGCTTAACCTCGCGCGGAAACTCGACGAATGCGACCATCTGGTAATCGCTTTTCCAATGTGGTGGGGCAGCGAGCCAGGTGAACTCAAGGGATTGCTGGACCGACTGCTTTTGCCGGGATTCTCCTTCGCCTACCACCAAGATGACCCTTGGTGGGATCGCCTGATGGAAGGCCGTTCTGCAGATGTCATCGCGACTATGGATACGCCCCCGCTGTTCCTGCGGCTTATGTACGGCAATGCTATCGTCAAACGCTGGAAGCGCCAGATACTTGGATTTTGTGGATTCAAGCCCGTGCGCTTCCTCGCACTTGGCCCGGTAAGGGACGGCGAAGCAAACAAACGGTTGCCGCGATGGCGATCGCAAGTCGAAAAACTTGCCCGATCGATACGGACTGTCGAGCCAGGTAAGAAGCAACCACGGCTCGAACATTTCTTGAAAGCCGGCAAACTAGCCTGACGAATAATCCCGCCGGAAGTCACTCGCGAACGCCGCAAAGCGTCCATCCCCGGTCGCGTCGCGCATCGCCGCCATCAGTTGCTGGTAGAAGCTGAGATTGTGCTCTGTCACTAGCATGGCGCCAAGTATCTCGCCCGACTTGTGCAAGTGATGGAGATAAGCGCGCGAATAGCTTCCGCAGGTGGCGCAGGTGCATCTGTCATCGAGCGGCCCGCTATCCTCCGCATGGCGCGCGTTGCGCAAATTTAGCGGGCCGCTCCAGGTGAAGGCCTGCCCATTGCGGCCCGAGCGCGTCGGCAACACACAATCAAACATGTCGATCCCTCGCTCGACCGCGCCCACGAGGTCGTCAGGCTTACCCACGCCCATCAGGTAACGCGGCTTGTCCTGCGGCAATTGCTCGGGCGCGAAATCGAGCGTGGCGAACATCGCCTCCTGCCCCTCGCCCACGGCTAGCCCACCCACAGCATAGCCATCGAAACCGATCCCGATCAGCTTCTCGGCGCTGACCTTGCGAAGCTCCTCATCGAGAGCGCCCTGCTGTATGCCGAACAGCGCCGCTCGTCCCGCATGTTCGTCGCCGCTGTCGAAACCGTCGCGGCTGCGCTTTGCCCAGCGCATCGACATCTCCATCGAACGGGCAATCACATCGCGCGGCTGGTCCGCCCGCGGGCATTCGTCGAATGCCATGACGATGTCGCTACCGAGCAGGCGCTGGATTTCCATCGAGCGTTCGGGCGTGAGCATGTGCTTCGAGCCATCGAGGTGGCTGCGGAATTCGACGCCCTCCTCGGTGAGCTTGCGCAGCTCCGAAAGGCTCATCACCTGGTAGCCGCCGCTGTCGGTCAGGATCGGGCGCGGCCAGTTCATGAACTGGTGCAGCCCGCCCAAGCGGGCAACCCGCTCCGCCCCGGGACGGAGCATCAAATGGTAGGTGTTGCCCAGGATGATGTCCGCGCCGGTTGCGCGCACGTTTTCGGGCTTCATCGCCTTGACCGTGGCGGCTGTGCCGACGGGCATGAAGGCAGGCGTGCGGATTTCCCCGCGCAGCATGCGGATTGTGCCGGTGCGGGCCTTGCCGTCGGTGGCATCGATCGAGAAGGAAAAGCGGTCTGCCATAGCGCCCGCGCGCCTAGCCGTTCACGCTCTCAGGCGCCAGCCCGTCTTGAAGATGTAAGCGATGATTGCCACGCATACCGCCAGGAAGCAGAGCGTGATGCCGAGCGAAAGCCCGAAATTGACATCGGCGCTGCCGTAGAAAGTCCAGCGCAGCCCGCTGACGAGATAGACGATCGGGTTGAACAGCGCGATCTTGTCCCATGGCTCGGGCAGCATGTCGATCGAGTAGAATGTGCCGCCAAGGAAGGTGAGCGGCGTGAGGAACAGCATCGGGATGATCCCGAGTTTCTCGAAATTGTCCGCCCAGATGCCAAGGATGAAGCCGAACAGGCTGAAGGCCGCGGCGACCAGCATGATATAGACCACCGCCAGCAGTGGGTGTGCGATCGAATAATCGACGAGCAGCCGGGCAGTGACGAGGATTATCGCGGCAAGGATCAGGCTCTTCGTGGCAGCCGCGCCGACGAAACCGATCAGCGTTTCCGCCACGCCCACCGGTGCGCTGAGGAGTTCGTAAATCGTCCCCGTGAAGCGCGGCATGTAGATGCCGAAGCTTGAGTTGCTGGTTGTCTCGCCCAGCAAGGTGAGCATCAGCAGGCCGGGAATGATGAAAGAGCCATAGCCGACCCCGCTAAGGTCGGGCATGCGCCCGCCGATCGCCGCACCGAATACGATGAAGTAAAGCGAAGTCGTGAGCACGGGCGCCAGCACCGACTGGAAGGCGGTGCGCAGGAAGCGGACCAGTTCGCGCTTGTAGATCGACCAGGTGGAACGCCACGCAATCATGCCGCGGCCTCCTCGTGATCGAGCAGCGAAACGAAGATCTCCTCGAGGCTGCTCTCTCGCGTGTCGATCCCGGTATAGTCGATCCCGGCGCGGGTCAGCGCCTTGGTCAGCTCGGCGACTTCCGCCTTGCCCTTGCCCGTACCGTCACCCCCGCGATAGCGCAGCGACATCCCGCCATTCTCCAGCTCGACCGGGAAGCTGGCGATGGCGGGCGGTATCTCGCTCATCGGCACAGCCAGCGCGATGTGCGCCTCGGTTCGGCCGAGCTTGGCCATCATGGCCGATTTGTCGTCGACAGTGATGAGCCGCCCCTTGTTAATGATGCCCACCCGGTCGGCCATTTCCTCGGCTTCTTCAATGTAATGCGTGGTGAGGATGACGGTAACGCCGCGCGCGCGCATCTGTCCGATGATCGCCCACATGCCCTTGCGCAGCTCGACATCGACCCCTGCCGTGGGCTCGTCGAGGAACAGAAGGTCTGGCTCGTGCGCCAGCGCCTTCGCAATCAGCACGCGGCGCTTCATCCCGCCCGACAGCGTCATGATGCGATCGTTGCGCTTCTCCCACAGGCTGAGCGAACGCAGGATTTCCTCGATCCGTCCCTTGTCCGGCGCGAGGCCGAACAATCCGCGCGAATAGCTTACCGCGCGGATCACCGGCTCGAACATGTCGGTGCTGAGTTCCTGCGGGACCAGGCCGATCCGGCGACGTGCATCGCGCCAATGCGAAGCTATGTCCTGCCCGAAAGCATGGATCGTGCCGCCGGTCGGTCGGACCAGCCCGCACACCGCGCCGATCAACGTGGTCTTGCCCGCACCATTGGGGCCAAGCAGCGCGAAAATTTCGCCTTTGCGGATTTCCAGGTCGACGTGATCAAGTGCTTTCAGGCCGCCGGGATAGATCTTGGTCAGGCCGCGTAACTCAAGAATGGGTTCGCTCATTGCAACCGATTAGGGCAAGAGCAATGAGGAGTCACCATAGGAATAGAAGCGATATTCCGCCTCGATTGCGTGGGCATAGGCCGCCATCATGCGCTCCCTTCCCATCAGTGCGCTGACCAGCATCATCAGGGTCGACTTGGGCAGGTGAAAATTGGTCATCAGCCCATCGACGGCCTTGAAGCGGTAGCCGGGCGTGATGAAAATCGCGGTGTCGCCTTCGAACCGAGCAATCGTGCCGTCGTCGTGCGCGGCGCTCTCAAGCAGGCGTAACGAAGTCGTGCCGACCGCGATGATCCGGCCGCCAGCGGCACGTGCCGCGTTCAGCCGCGCAGCCGCCTGGGGTTCGATCCGGCCCCATTCGGCATGCATCTGGTGATTCTCGGTGTCTTCGGCCTTTACCGGCAGGAAAGTGCCAGCGCCGACATGCAGGGTCAGCGTTTCGCTGAGGATGCCGTGGTCAACGAGATCCCGCATCAACCGATCGGTGAAATGGAGCGCGGCTGTTGGTGCTGCAACGGCGCCATCCTTGGCCGCGAACATCGTCTGATAGTCTTCGCGGTCGCGCTCATCGGTTGCGCGTTTGCCCGCGATATAGGGCGGCAAAGGCATGGTTCCCGCGCGGTCGAGCAACACCTCGACCGGCTCGTCGCCCTCGAAGAAAAGCGTGAAACTGCCATCGGCGTGCCGCGCTTCCGCTATCGCTGTAACCCCGCCCCCGAAAACCAGCTGGTCGCCTTCCTTCACGCGCTTGGCGTTGCGGATGAAGGCAATCCAGCGGCGCAGGTCTTCCCGCTTGTGCAGCGTCGCGCCGATCTTTGCTTCACCGCCAGCCTTGCGGCCTTCAAGTTGGGCCGGGATCACGCGGGTATCGTTGAACACCAGCACATCGCCCGGCTCGAGCAATTCGGGCAAGTCGCGGATATGGCGGTCGAGGAACTCTCCTTCGCCGTGCACCACCAGCATGCGCGCGGCATCGCGCGGACGTACCGGGCGCAGCGCTATCCGCTCTGGCGGAAGCTCAAAATCGAATAGGTCAACATGCATTGCCTGCGCCCCTAGAGGCGGGATACGGCGATGAAAAGGCTAATTGCCGATCGGCGCGCTCAGCATGTCGGCAGTGATATCCTGCTGCGCTTCAACTTCTGGCATCGTCGGACGCGGCTTGTTGTCGGCCGCGATCGAGGCTTGCACGATGCGTGTGGGATTGGCGGGGGGCTCGCCGCGATTAATCGCATCGATACCGGCCATGTTGCTGATCACACGACCGAAGTTAGTGTAGCGCTTGTCGAGGCTGAAACGGGGATAGAACACTATGAAAAACTGGCTGTTGGCGCTGTCTTCATCGTTAGCACGGGCCATCGAGACCGTACCGCGAATGTGCGGGATCGGGCTGAACTCGGCCTCGAGGTCGGGCAATTCCGAACCGCCCTGCCCTGTGCCGGTTGGATCACCACCCTGCGCCATGAAACCCTCGATCACGCGATGGAAGATCACACCTTCGTAGAAGCCCTGGCGGGTCAGCGTTTTGATCCGCTCGACATGATTGGGCGCCCAATTTGGCATCAGGCGGATCGCCACGCGCTCGCCGTTCGACAGGTCTAGCAGCCAAATGTTCTCCGGATCTGCCGCGAGGTCGTAATTGACTGCATCATAAACCCGCGGGCCAGCGGGCGCCTCGTCCTGGGCGATGGCCGGAAGCGGTGCGGAGAGCAGGCCGAGCGTAGCGGCGATGGCGAAAACGTTCTTCAGCATGTTTGACTTCACGAAGGTTTGAATTCCCGATGAGTTGGCGGGCGGTCTAGCCGCACATCTCTGTCGCCGCAATGAATGATCGCGGCTGGCTGCACAGCTTCGTGCAGCCAATCAACGACCGCCAAGCCGACCGTTCCGTTCGACCCTGGCAATCACGTCTTGACACACACTGCGCGTAACGAATTTGGAGATATCGCCGCCATAAAGCGCGATTTCCTTGACCAAGCGACTCGCGATCGGCTGCAATGCCACATCGGCCATCAGGAACACCGTTTCGATATCGTAGTTGAGCTGCCGGTTCATGCCGGTCAGCTGGTACTCATATTCAAAATCGGTCACGCCGCGGATTCCGCGGATTACCACTAGGGCCCCCATACGGTCGGCGAAATCCATCAGAAGCGAGTTGAACCCTTCGACACGGATCTTCCCATCCGCGATCGAGGCTACCTCGCGCTCGATCATGGCGATGCGTTCGTCATCGGAGAACATCGGTGACTTTGCGGCGTTGGTGGTTACGCCGATAATCAATTCGTCGACCAGCTTTGCGCCGCGTTCGATGATATCCATGTGGCCGAGCGTGATCGGGTCGAAAGTGCCCGGATAAATGCCGATGCGTCGAGTCACTTGTCTCTCTCCACGATATAGCGCGCAATGGCCGTAAGCATCCGTGCATCCTCGCCATGAGCGGCAAGGTGCCCCGCTGCTTGTTCTACCAGAGCCTTGGCCTGTTCGCGCGCCTTTTCAGCCCCCATCAGTGTGACAAAGGTCTGCTTGCCCTGCCCCTCGTCTTTTCGCAGCGCCTTGCCTGCCTTGGCTTCATCGCCTTCATGATCGAGCAGGTCGTCAGCGATCTGGAACGCGAGGCCGATGTCACGCGAATAGGCGCGCAAGTGCACCCGGCCTTCGGGCGGAACATGGCCCATTATCGTACCCATTTCGACCGACGCCGCTAGCAGCGCTCCCGTCTTAAGCTGCTGCAACCGGGTGATGGTGTGAAGATCATAATCTTCCTTCTCCGCCATCATGTCCATCATCTGCCCGCCGGCCATCCCGTCCTTGCCGCTGGCCCGACCAAGGGTCGAAATCAGCTCAACCCTGATGAAAGGATCCGCGCTAGTTTCAGGATCGGACAGGATTTCGAATGCGAGCGCATGCAGCGCATCGCCGGCAAGTACCGCAGTAGCCTCATCAAATGTCTTGTGGAGCGTAGGCTTGCCGTGGCGCATGTCGTCATCGTCCATGCAGGGCAGATCATCGTGGATCAGCGAATAGACATGGATCGCCTCGATCGCACAGGCCGCGCGCAATGCCCGGTCGCGATCCACACCGAACAATTCTGCTGTGCTCACCAGCAGCAGCGGCCGCACGCGCTTGCCGCCGCCGATCGTAGCATAGCGCATCGCTTCGACCAGGCGCGCACGGCTGTCCTGCGGCACTGGCAGCATGGCATCGAACACGCTGTCGATCTCGCGTTGCACACGCGTGAGCGCTTCCTTCATCAAGCTGAAGTCGATAGCCGGAACCATTCAGCCTATCCGTCGGAATCGAACGGCGCTGTGCCTGTGGCGGCGCCGCTTCCGTCGGTCACGATACGCTCGATTCGCGCCTGCGCATCGTCAAGCCGCTTCTGGCAATGCTTGCGCAGTGCCTCTCCGCGTTCATAAAGCGCGATCGATTGATCGAGTGGGACATTCCCACTCTCCAATTGCTGCACGATCTCTTCCAGCGCGCCCAACGCCTGCTCGAAGCTTAATTGCGATATCTCGGTCGTGTCAGAAATGGCCTTGGCCCCTTTCACTTGCATGGTGAGCATTGACCGCCACGGCGCGGACGGTCAAGCTGTCAGTCGATAAGAGCTAACTGGGAGTTGCGGATGACCAAGTGGATAATCGCCTATCTCGTCGCTGCGGTCGCCTTTGGTATCCTCGACTCCGTCTGGCTGCGGTGGGCTGGACCAAATCTCTACCGGCCAGTGATCGGCGAAATCATGGCGGATGATTTCCGCATGGTCCCGGCGGCAGTCTTTTACGTCGCCTATCTCGCCGGAATGGTGTGGTTCGCGATTCGTCCGGCGCTCGAAAGCGGCCAGGTGACGACCGCGATTCTCAATGGAGCGCTGCTTGGTGCGCTTTGCTATGCCACTTTCGACCTCACCAGCCAGGCCGTCTTCAAGGTCTGGGCGACCCATGTGAGCGTGGCCGACATACTCTGGGGCACTTTCGCTACCGCGACTGCCAGCGCGATCGCGACCTGGACCACTCTCAAGTTCGCTAGCTGAGACGGGCATGTTCATAGGACACTTTGCCCCTGCCTTTGCGGCCGCCGCAGTCAGCCGCCGCGCGCCCGGCCTTGGCACGTTATTCGTCGCAGCGCAGCTAGTCGATTGGGCCTTCTTTGCATTCGCCGCAGTCGGGATAGAACACATGCGGATCGATCCGCATGCCACAGTGATGGTGCCTTTCGACCTCTATTACATGCCCTATACGCACAGCCTGCTGGGCACTGGTGTTTGGGCAGTGATCTTTGGCCTGTTGGTCTTCGCGATCCTGCGCGACAAAGTAGCCGGAATTCTGGCCGGTCTGGTGGTACTGTCCCACTGGGGTCTCGACTGGCTCGTCCACCGCCCTGATCTTACCCTTGCAGGAGGCGGTACGGCCTTCGGCCTTGGACTATGGAATTATCCGGCCATCGAAATGCCGCTGGAAATCGGCATCACGCTGGGAGCATTCTATTGGTATGTCAGGAGCACACGCGGGCCGATCGGCCAACCGCTGGTGCTGATGGCGCTGCTGCTGGTATTCCAGGCGATCAACTGGTTCGCGCCCCATCCGGCGCAGGCTGGCTTGGTGCTTTATCTTCAGGCGCTGGCCGCCTTTGCCGTTGCGGCATTCTTCGCACGGTGGGCGGGGGACAATCGGCGGCACAAACGCGCGCGGGACTGGCGATAGAGGCATACGGGCGCTAAGGGCGCTCACCATGTCCCAGATCACGCCCGAAATCGTCGAATCGCACGGCCTCTCGCAGGAGGAATATGGCCGAGTGCTGCACGCGCTCGGTCGCGAACCCAATCTGGTCGAGCTTGGCATCTTCTCCGTGATGTGGAGCGAGCATTGTTCGTACAAGAGCTCGCGCCTGCATCTAAAGAAACTGCCGACTAAGGCCCCATGGGTCATTCAGGGTCCGGGCGAAAACGCAGGTGTGATCGACATCGGTGACGGGCAGGCTGCGATCTTCAAGATGGAGAGCCACAACCACCCCTCCTACATCGAACCGTACCAGGGCGCAGCAACCGGTGTCGGCGGCATCCTGCGCGACGTTTTCACAATGGGCGCGCGGCCAATCGCCAATGCCAATGCACTGCGCTTCGGGAGGCCTGAGCACCCCAAGATGCAGCACCTCGTCAAAGGCGTGGTCGCTGGCATCGGCGGCTACGGCAATTGCGTGGGCGTGCCGACGGTGTGCGGCGAGACAAATTTCGATCCCGCCTATGACGGCAACATCCTCGTCAATGCGATGACGGTCGGCCTCGCCGATGCCGACAAGATCTTCTATTCGGCCGCGACCGGCGTCGGGAACCCGATCGTCTATGTCGGTTCCAAGACCGGGCGCGACGGCATCCACGGCGCCACCATGGCCAGCGCCGACTTCGGCGAAGACGCGGAAGCCAAGCGCCCGACCGTGCAGGTGGGCGATCCGTTCACTGAAAAGCTGCTGATCGAGGCCTGCCTCGAACTGATGGCGACCGACGCCATCGTCGCTATCCAGGACATGGGCGCCGCCGGCCTGACTTCGTCGAGCGTCGAAATGGCGACCAATGGCAAGGCCGGCATCCGGCTCGACATGAACAAGGTGCCGTGCCGCGAAGAGGGCATGACGCCTTACGAAATGATGCTTTCGGAGAGCCAGGAGCGCATGCTCATGGTGCTCAAGCCAGGCAAGGAAGCCATGGCCGAAGCGATCTTCCGCAAGTGGGAACTCGATTTCGCAGTTATCGGCGAAGTCACCGACACGCAGCACATGGTGCTCGAATGGAACGGCGAAGTCGTGTGCGACATCCCGCTGGGGCCGCTCGCCGCCGACGCGCCCGAATACGACCGGCCCTATCTCTCGAAGGAGGAATACAGGGCCTGGGCGCAGGTGAAGCCGCTGGCTGACGTGCCCGCAAGCGCTGACGTGGGCGCCGATCTGCTCAAGCTGATGGCCAGCCCCAACCTCGCTTCAAAGCGCTGGATCTACGAACAGTATGACAGCCAGGTGATGGGCGACACACTCCAGACCGGCGGCGACGCAGGCGTTGTGCGCGTGCATGGCACGAAGAAGGCGATCGCGATCTCGACCGATTGCACCCCGCGCTATGTTTTCGCCGACCCCTACGAGGGCGGGAAGCAGGCGATTGCCGAGGCATATCGCAACCTTTGCGCGGTCGGCGCGAAGCCGCTGGCGGTGACCAATTGCCTCAATTTCGCCAATCCGCAGCGCCCAGAAATCATGGCGCAACTGGTGCATGCACTCGAGGGCATGGGCGATGCCTGCCGCGCGCTCGATTTCCCGATCGTGAGCGGCAACGTCAGCCTGTACAACGAAAGCAAGGCAACCGGCGGCGGCTCGGCCATTCTCCCCACCCCCGCAATTGGCGGCGTGGGCATCATCGAAGACTATTCGAAGATGATGACGATCGGCTTCAAGAACGCGGGCGACACGCTGTATCTCGTCGGCCCCGAATTCTGGGCAAAACCGGACCCGACGCGGTCGCATCTCGGTAAGTCGCTGTGGCTACGCGTTATTCACGGCCGCGACGAAGGACGCACTCCTCCGACCGATCTCGTGATCGAACGCAATGCGGGCAAGATCATCCACCAATTGATTGACGAAGGGCTGGTCAACGCGGTTCACGACCTGTCCGACGGCGGCCTAGCCGTCGCTTTCGCCGAGATGGCTCTGGCCAGCGGGCTTGGCGCAGAGGTCGAAGCCAATTCCGACTATACCGCCGCGCAATGGTGGTTTGGTGAGGACCAGGGCCGCTATGTGATCAGCGTCCCGGATACCGAAGCGCTTAACGCCGCGCTCGCCAAGGGCACCGAGAATGCAGAAACCGCGCAGATCGGTTTCCGCCGGATCGGGACCGTGGGCGGAGATAGGCTGCTCGGTGTGTCGCTGGCAGACCTGCGCAACGCGCACCAGAGCTTCTTCCGCGACTGGATGGAGGGCTGAGGCCAAGAGCAGGTGCAACTGCTCCAGCCCCTGATCCACTACGGCGGGCATCTTGCCGCGCCGTTTCTGATCGCCTGGCTATTGTGGCGCGAGCGCTGGAAACAGGCAGGTCTCGTCATTCTTGCAGCGAACCTGATCGACCTTGATCATTTGCTGGCCGATCCGATCTTTGACCCCAATCGTTGCAGCATCGGCTTCCACCCGCTGCATGGCGGGGAGGCCGCGATCGCCTATGTCCTCATGCTCGGCGTGCCCAAATGGTGGGTGCGCGCACTGGGATTAGGCGCATTGTGGCACCTTGCTGTAGACTGGAGCGACTGCGGGGTGCAGGGTCTGGGGCAAGCGATCGGAGGCTGACTATCATGGCGGGTTACTCAGGCACGCCACTGGCAAAGAAGCTCTCGCTGAAGCGCGGTCTGACAGCCTGGTTCCACGAAATGCCGGAGCCGATCCATGTCGAGCTAGCGGAAGCGGATGTTCAGGAACAACCCGGCCCTATCAAAGACCTCGACGTTGCGCATATTTTCGTAACCAGGCGCACCGAGCTCGAACACCTGCTCACCGAATTGCGCCACACAATTGCGCTCAATGGCTTCGTTTGGGTGAGCTGGCCGAAGAAAGCCTCGAAAGTCGCAACCGGCATCACGGAAGACACGATTCGCGAGATCGGCTTGCCGCTCGGCTTCGTCGATGTGAAAGTATGCGCAGTTGACCAGACTTGGTCTGGTCTCAAGCTGATGATCCGCAAGGAGCTCCGCTAAGGAGCTCAGGCAGCGAGCGGCTCGGGCAAGCGCATGTCGCTGTCCGCCAGCCCTTCCTCGATCAGTTTCGCGATGCAGCGACGATAGATCACCGGCTCGCCGATGTTCAGCCGCTTGCGCGCCGCATCGATATCCTCGCGCATTAACGCTTCGACATCCTCATGCGCGATCTTTGCTGCCGCGCGGCCAAGCGCCCTGCCTTCGCGGATGGCATCAAAAAGCGGCGCGTTCGTCTTGCTTTCCTTAAGCTGTTGGCGCGTGCCGGCATAGGCGATGAAGAGAATGCCGAGATTGTGGTTCTGCTCATAGCTGAAGCCCAGCAGGCAGGCCTCTCCCAGCCCGTCCCGGCCATAGCTGGTCAGCACATGGAACAGGTCATGCGTGTCGCGAAGGCGTTCGAAATACCATTCTGTCTGGTCCTGGTGGCGGTTTTCGGGCGGCGACCACTTGTGGCTTTCCGCCACAAGTCCGGCAGCGCTGAGCCCTTCGCGCTTCATGAAACGGATATAGTGCTGCGCCACGCTGTTCGGTCCGCAATCGGCCCAGCGTGCGTGGTCGTCGAGCATCTTCGGTATGTTGACCTCTTCGCGCATCATGCGCTTGCCCTCATCCGACTGGATGAAATTCCATGCCTGGCGATGCCCCTTGCGCCCCTTGAGCGCCTCGATGATGTGGAACACCTGTTCGGTGTCTTCCTTGTCGGCTACCAGCTTGCGGAAATGCTTCCACACCTTGAACGGGCGGAAACCGGAAGTTTTGCGGCCGGACGCAACGAGTGGACGATCAGTTAGGCTTGTCATGGCTTCCTCATTATCGCGACACTATTTACAGGATTGTAAATTGTCTGTCCACGGCTGCAACATGCTTACCGCTTTGCCTTTCCCTGGGAATGCGCGAGTAGTTCGCCCATGCAATCACACGAACAGATCCCCTATTCGCTGCCCAGCCTGCCAGAAGCGGAAAGCATCGCCCGCGCGCGCGCCATGCGCGACCGACTGAAACAGCGGCGCAGCTGCCGCTATTTTTCCGCAGAGCCGGTGCCGCGCGAAGTCATCGAGGCCGCGATCGAGGCCGCTGGCAGCGCGCCCAACGGCGCGAACCACCAGCCGTGGCATTTCGCGGTGGTCTCTTCGCCCGAGAAGAAGCGCGCGATCCGCGAAGCCGCCGAGGAGGAAGAGAAGCGCTTCTACGCTGGGAAAGCGAGCGAGGAATGGCTTGATGCCCTTGGGCCGCTCGGGACCGATGCAGACAAACCCTTCCTCGAAACAGCACCATGGCTGATCGTGGTTTTCGCACAGCGCAAGGGCGGGATCGACGAGGACGGAGCGACTCAGAACTATTACGTCAATGAAAGCGTCGGCATCGCCTGCGGCATGTTGATCGCGACGCTCCATGAAGCCGGGTGCGCCACACTGACCCACACCCCTTCCCCCATGGGATTCCTGCGCGAAATTTGCGGGCGCCCCGAACACGAGAAGCCGCTGATGATCGTGGTGGTCGGCCATCCCGCAGAAGGGGCGACCGTTCCGGCCCATGCATTGAGGAAGAAGCCGCTTAGCCAGATCGCCACTTGGCTATGATTAACCCGCAACCCATTCGCTTTGGGCAATGCCGAGCAGTTTGAGCACTGAAGTCAGGTCGCCGCGATCGATCCAGCCATTGGCGGCAAGTTTTGCGGCAGGCTTGGCGCGATAGGCCACGCCATAATCCGCCGCGAGCAGCATCGGAACGTCATTTGCCCCGTCACCTGTCGCAAGCGATACTGCGCCCTCACCCAATTCCGCCAGTTCTCCTTCAAGTGTGGCGCGCTTGACCGAGCTGTCGGTTACCGGACCCGCCAGCTTCCCTGTGAGTTTGCCGCCGTCGATGGCGAGCCTGTTTCCGACAACCCGCTCGAAACCAAGCTGTTCGGCTATCGGATCGGCAAATTGGTGAAAGCCGCCGGTGACAAGGACGGTGTTACATCCCCTGGATTTCAGCGTTTCGACCAGCATGCGCGCGCCCGGCATCGGCACGATGCGCGTCGAAAGGCATTTGAAAATTGCCTCTTCGGACAAATCGCGCAGCAACATCACCCGTTCGCGTAGCGCGCTTTCGAAGTCGAGTTCCCCCTGCATGGCGCGTTCGGTTATCGCGGCAATATGGTGCTTGATCCCGGCGAAGTCGGCCAGTTCATCGATGCATTCCTGCTCGATCATGGTCGAATCCATGTCCGATACGAACAGGGCCGGCGTAACGATCGGAGCTTGCGACACCAGCACGTCAGCCGGGTCGAAATGTTTCGAAAGCAGCTTCTGCAGCGCCTCCGCTTCCCCATCGGGAACGAGCAGCTCAAGCACATCCTCGTTCGATTCCAGCATCATCGCCGATGCCAGCTCATAGCCATCAGCCTCGATTGCGCGCGTTGCAGCATCGAGGCGCGTTTCCAAGCTGGCCGGGTCTGCTATCAGCCGGGCGATGGGCACTTCGGATTCTCCTCGACAACAACCGGTCGCGCTCATCGCAGGGCCAACCGCCAGCGGCAAGAGCGATCTCGCGGTTCGGCTGGCATTGACGCTGGAAGAGCAAGGAAAGCGGGCGGTTGTAATCAATGCCGACAGCGCACAGGTCTATGCCGATCTGCGTGTGCTCAGTGCGCGGCCCGATGATGAAGAGATGCGCGGGATCGAGCACCGCCTGTTCGGCGCATGGGATGGAGCGCAGCCCTGCTCGGCGGCGGATTGGGCTGATGCGGCCAAATGCGAGATCGCAGCGCTGCATGCCGATGATGCCTTGCCCATTCTGGTCGGTGGGACCGGGCTGTACATGCGGACGCTGTTGGAAGGGATAGCCCCGATTCCGCCGATAGACCCGGCAATGCGGGACGCGGTGCGTGCGCTCCCGACTAGTGAGGCCTATGCGGCATTGCAGGTAGAGGATCCCCAACGCGCCGCCTTGCTCAACTCGGCCGACAGCCAGCGGATTGCACGCGCGCTGGAAGTAGTCCGCTCGACCGGCAAGTCGCTGGAGCATTGGCAGGCCGAGAAGGCGGGAGGGATCGGTGAAGAGATTACGCTTCACCCGCTGGTCCTGCTGCCCGATCGCGAATGGCTCTATGCCCGCTGCGACCTTCGCTTCGCACGCATGCTCGATATGGGCGCGATAGCGGAGGTCGAAGCCCTGCTTGCGCGCAAGCTCTCCGCGGAACTGCCTGTGATGCGCGCGATCGGCGTACAAGAGATTTCGGCCTACCTGCGCGGCGAGGTCTCTCGCGATGAAATGATAGCCAGCGGGCAGCAAGCAACGCGCAACTATGCCAAGCGGCAATATACGTGGTTTCGGCGCCAGCCGCCGAAAGATTGGCCAAGATGCGAGTCTCAAAATATCTCTATTGGAGATCATTTTGCATCATTATTACGTGGTTAACGGTTGACACGTTAGATTTGAACGCATAGCGGGTCATTCGCTGGCTCGGTGCGTGACCCTGCACCGGGCCGCGTTTTATTGTGAAGCGCGCGAAATGCGCATAAATGCGGGGGTCACCCGCGCGGATGGAAGGAAGCGAACGTGTCACAGGAGCGCAGCGGCGCAGCAATCCTGGTCAAATGCCTGATCGAGCGGGGTGTCGAATTCGTATTCGGCTACCCCGGCGGAGCTGTGCTACCCATCTATGACGAGCTTTTCGGCGACGAGCGCATTCGCCACATTCTCGTCCGGCACGAGGCAGGCGCGGCGCATGCGGCTGAGGGCTATGCCCGCTCTACCGGCAAGCCCGGCGTTGTGCTCGTCACTTCCGGCCCCGGCGCGACCAATGCTGTTACCGGCATCGCGGACGCGTTTCTCGACTCGATTCCCATGGTGGTGATCACCGGTCAGGTTCCGACAGCATTGATCGGTACCGACGCATTCCAGGAAGCCGACACGGTCGGCATTACCCGCCACTGCACCAAGCACAATTACCTCGTGAAGGAACCGGCGGACCTGAAGCCGACGATCGAGGAAGCGTTCCGTATCGCCACCACCGGCAGGCCTGGTCCGGTGGTGATCGACATACCCAAAGATGTGCAGATCGCGGTCCCTTCCAGGACTAAGACGTCGAATGGCTCGGCGGCACACCGCTACCAACCTCGCATGGTCGGCAGCGCCGACGAGATCGCCGAAGCGGTCGAACTGCTGGCCAAGGCCGAACGCCCCGTGTTCTACACGGGCGGCGGGGTGATCAACTCAGGTCCCGAAGCAAGCCGCTTGCTGCGTCAGCTGCAGGATATCACCGGAGCGCCCACTACCTCAACGCTCATGGGCCTCGGCGCATTCCCGGCGGACCACCCGGACTGGCTCGGAATGCTGGGCATGCACGGTACGTTCGAAGCCAATATGGCGATGAACAAATGCGACGTGATGGTCTGCATCGGCGCTCGCTTCGATGATCGCGTGACCGGCAGGCTTGACGCCTTCAGCCCGGATTCGACCAAGATCCACATCGATATCGATCGCAGTTCGATCAACAAGACGGTCCATGTCGACTTGCCGATCGTGGGCGATTGCGCCCACGTCCTCTCGCAACTGATCTCCGCCTGGGGCGATCGCAAGCCGAGAGACCTGGGCGAATGGAAGGCGCGGATCGCGGGCTGGCGCGCACACGAATGCCTGGCCTATCCCGAAAAGTCGGACATGATCATGCCGCAAAAGGCGGTGGAGCGGCTTTTCGCGCTGACGAAGCACCGCAATCCGATCATTTCGACCGAAGTCGGTCAGCACCAGATGTGGGCGGCGCAATATTTCGGCTTCAACGATCCAAACAAGTGGCTGACTTCCGGCGGGCTCGGCACGATGGGCTATGGCCTGCCCGCAGCAATCGGCGCGCAGCTCGGCAATCCGGACGACCTCGTGATCGATATCGCGGGTGAGGCTTCGATCCAGATGAATATTCAGGAGCTCGGCACGGCCAGCCAGTATCGCCTGCCGGTGAAGGTGTTCATCCTCAACAACGAGTTCATGGGCATGGTGCGCCAATGGCAGCAGCTGACCTATGAGAGCCGCTATTCGAACTCCTATTCGGACAGCCTGCCCGATTTCGTGAAACTGGCCGAAGCCTATGGCTGGAAGGGCATACGCATCGAAGACGAGGCCGGGCTCGATGCCGGGATCGAAGCCATGCTGGCCCACGACGGCCCGGTGATGGTCGATTGCCTGGTCGCCAAGGAAGCCAACTGCTTCCCGATGATCCCCAGCGGCGCGGCGCACACCGACATGTTGCTTTACGGCGACCAGGTCGAAGGCACTATGGACGACGAAGCCAAGGCTTTGGTCTGAGGAATTGACGACATGAAAATCGCAACCGCTGCCAGCGAACGGCACGTGCTCAACATCACGGTCGACAATGAATCGGGCATCCTCGCCAAGATCGCGGGGCTATTCACCGCGCGCGGCTATAATATCGACAGCCTGACCGTGGCCGACATCACCGAGAACCACGCGGTGAGCCGGATCACCATCGTCACCAACGGCCCGCCGCAAGTGATCGACCAGATCGAGGCTCAGCTCGAACGCCTGGTGCCGGTCCATAAGGTAACCGACCTTACCGAGGCCGGCCCGCACGTCGAACGCGAGCTGGCGCTGGTAAAGGTTGCGGGAACCGGCGAGAAGCGCGTCGAGGCGCTTCGCATCGCCGATGTGTTCCGCGCCAGCGTGGTCGACACCACCACCGAAAGTTTCGTGTTCGAGATCACCGGCGCGCCGGACAAGATCGACAGTTTCATCGCGCTGATGCGCGGCCTTGGCCTCGTCGAGGTCGGTCGCAGCGGCGTGGTTGGCATGATGCGCGGCGCGCAAGGCGCTTAGAAGAGGGAAGACAATGAAAGTTTATTACGACGCCGATGCGGATCTGGGCCTCATCAAGGACAAGAAGATCGCCGTCCTCGGCTATGGTTCGCAAGGCCATGCCCACGCGCAAAACCTGCGCGACAGCGGTGTGAAGGATGTCGCCATTGCGCTGCGCGAAGGCTCGGCAACCGCGAAGAAGGCTGAAGGCGCGGGCTTCAAGGTGCTCAGCAACAAGGATGCCGCGGCATGGGCCGACATCCTGATGGTGCTCGCGCCGGACGAGCACCAGGCCGCGATCTGGGAAAACGACCTCAAGGGTAACATGAAGCCCGGATCGGCACTCGCCTTCGCGCATGGCCTCAACATCCATTTTGGCCTGATCGAAGCCCCGTCGGACATTGACGTGATCATGATCGCGCCCAAGGGCCCCGGCCACACCGTGCGCAGCGAATACCAGAAGGGTGGCGGCGTGCCCTGCCTCATCGCTATCCACCAGGATGCCAGCGGCAAAGCACATGACATTGCGCTGGCTTATGCCAGCGGCGTCGGCGGCGGACGCAGCGGCATCATCGAAACCAACTTCAAGGAAGAGTGCGAAACCGATCTCTTCGGCGAACAGGCGGTGCTGTGCGGAGGCATTACCCACCTGATACAGGCCGGCTTCGAAACGCTGGTCGAAGCGGGCTATGCGCCCGAAATGGCCTATTTCGAATGCCTCCACGAAACCAAGCTGATCGTCGACCTGCTTTATGAAGGCGGCATCGCCAATATGCGCTATTCGATCAGCAACACTGCGGAATATGGCGACATCACCACTGGCCCGCGCATCATCACTGCCGAAACCAAGGCAGAGATGAAGCGCGTGCTCGATGACATCCAGTCTGGCCGCTTCGTGAAGAACTTCGTGCTCGACAATCGCGCCGGCCAGCCCGAGCTGAAGGCCGCCCGCAAGCGCGCCGAAGCGCACCCGATCGAACAGACCGGCGCTCGCCTGCGTGCCATGATGCCGTGGATCAGCGCCAACAAGCTGGTCGACAAGGCCAAGAACTAAGCCGAAAAGGTGCCTCATGCGCCTTTCCGAGTGCCACAATATCGACGATTTCCGGAAGCTGGCCAGGGCGCGACTGCCCTGGCCGGTTTTCGACTATATCGACGGGGCAGCGGATGACGAGCTGACCAAGGCGCGCAACACCGCCGCCTTCGAAACGTGCGATCTGGTGCCTGACGTGCTGGCAGGGGTCGCCCAGATCGATACCAGCTGCACGATCATGGGGCGCAAGAGCGCCCTGCCTTTGATGCTCAGCCCCACGGCCGTCCAGCGCGCTTTTCACTGGCAGGGCGAAACTGCGGTCGCCAAGGCAGCGGAAAAGTTCGGCCTGTGGTTCGGCATTTCAAGCCTCGCGACACGCAGTATCGAGGAAGTGGCCGCGCTCACCAACGCCCCCAAGCTGTTCCAGCTCTATGTGCACAAGGACAAGGGGCTGAACCGCTCGATGATCGAGCGCTGCCATGCCGCCAAATTCGATGCCCTGGCGCTCACAGTCGACACTATCGTATCTGGCAAGCGCGAGCGGTGCCTGCGCAGCGGGTTCACCACCCCGCCCCGCTTTTCGGCCAGCGCGGTGTGGAGTTATGCCACGCGCCCGCGCTGGACGCTCGATTACCTCTTCCGCGAAAAATTCCGCCTGCCCAATCTCGACACCCATGTCAGCGAAGGCAGCGGCAAGGCGGTGAGCATCGCCGACTATTTCAACACCATGCTCGACACTTCGATGGATTGGGACACGGCGGCCCGCATCCGCGAGGATTGGGGCGGAAAATTCTGCCTGAAGGGCGTGATGAGCGCGAATGACGCGCGGCGAGCGGTGCAGATCGGAGCGGACGCGATCATGATCTCCAATCACGGCGGGCGCCAACTCGACGGCAGCCGCGCGCCTTTCGACCAGCTACGCGAGATCGTCGATACAGTCGGCGGCGAAATCGAGATCATCGTTGACGGCGGCGTTCGACGCGGCACGCATGTGCTCAAGAGCCTGTGCGCCGGCGCAACCGCCGCATCGGGCGGCAGGCTTTACCTCTATGCCCTTGCCGCCACCGGCCAACCCGGCGTCGAACGCGCGGTCGGCATCCTCAAGGATGAAATCGAACGCGGGATGCGGCTGATGGGCGTCACCAGCATCGATCAACTGACCCCCGAAAGGCTGCGTTGGCGCTGACCGATCCCGCCTAACGCATCTGCACGAAACAGGCCCGCAATTCATCGACGAACAACTCGGGCTGTTCCCATGCCGCAAAATGCCCGCCCTTGGGCAAGTCGTTCCAATAGACGAGATTGGTGTAGCGCCTTTCCGCCCACTTCCGCGGTGCCGGGATGATTTCCTTGGGGAAGGCGCTCGCCCCAGTTGGAACCTTCACTTCTCCTTGTCCGAACTTGGCGAAGCTCTCCCAATACAGGCGCGCCGAGGACGCACCCGTGGCCGGCAGCCAATAGAGCATGATGTTATCGAGGATCCTGTCACGCGACAGCGCATCGAACGGCGAACCATCATTGTCCGTCCATGCCCACATCTTCTCGAATATCCACCCGGCCAGCCCAACCGGCGAATCGACGAGGCCATAACCCACGGTCTGGGGCCTCGTGCTCTGCTGCTTGGAATAGCCCGAGTCCCAATCCTGGTAATGCTGCAGCGCCCCCAGCGCCTTCAGCTCGGCTGGCGTAGGGCTCGCAAGGTCTTCCGGCGTCGGTTGCCCGAGCGGCATGTTGATGTGAATTCCCGCGCAACCTTCAGGCGCTTGTGCACCGATGGCGGTCGTCACAGCGCTGCCCCAGTCGCCGCCCTGCGCCACCCAGCGAGAATAGCCGAGCCGCCGCATCAATTCGGCCCAGGCAGTCGCAATCTTCTCGACGCCCCAACCCGTGGCATTCGGCTTGCCGGAAAAACCGAAGCCGGGTAGCGACGGCGCGACCACATGGAATGCCTGGCTGGCATTCCCGCCGAATTCCTCGGGCTGAGTCAAACGCGGAATCACTTCGAGGAACTCGATCACCGATCCCGGCCATCCATGCGTCAGGATCAGCGGCAAGGCATCCTCATGCGGCGAGCGGACATGCAGGAAATGGATGTCCAGCCCGTCGATCTCGGTCACGAACTGGCCCAGAGCGTTAAGCCGGGCCTCACACGCGCGCCAGTCATACCCGTGACGCCAGTAGCGGCACAGCGCCTGCAACTCGGCTAGCGGCGTCCCTTGCGACCAGTCGTCGACCGCTTCCTTCTCGGGCCAGCGGGCCATATCGAGTCTGAGATGCAGATCGGCGAGTGCCGCGTCCTCGATATCCAGGTTGAATGTGCGAATCTCGTTCATTGCGTTGCTGCCTTCGATGCCGCGACCACTCGTTCCGTATCTACCAGAAGGATCGTGCTGGTCGCCTTGGCCAATACAGTCCCGTCCGGGGCCTTGAGGTGCCCCTCATAGAAATTGGTGCGCTTGCCCGCGCGCTCGACCCAACCCTCTGCGATCACCAGCCCAGGCCGCGCCGGAGCGAAAAAGCTAACCTTGAGTTCGAGTGACATCGGCACGAAGCCTTTGCCGTGCCGCGCGATCACCGCATGCGCCATTGCCGCATCGATCCACCCAGTCACGAAGCCGCCCTGCACGACGCCACCCGAATGGCACATCTCCGGTCTCGCTTCGTATTCAAGCGTCGCGCGCCCTTCCGGGTCGAGGTTGACGATACGTACCAGCCCCATGATCTGGTACAGTGAAGGCTCTGCGGCGTGAGTGTCTGTCATGCTTCGGTGATAGTCGGCTCGCTTTTTCTCTCCAAGCGCCTTGCGCTCGGCGCAATTTTCGGCAATTGAGCCGGCATGACACGTAACGGATCGCTGCCGCTGCTACGACTTACACGCCCTTGGGCGTGACCAGTCGCGTGCCTTGATGGCGCGCGGGGCGCCCAAGGGAGCATCGCCGCACCGCCTCAATCCAGTTTCGTTACGAGTTCGATACCAATGACCATGCTGTCCGATCCAAGCCGCAAGTACCGGCCCTTCCCTCAGGTCAACCTGCCCGACCGGCAGTGGCCAAGCCGCACCATCACTTCGCCGCCGCGCTGGCTTTCGACCGATTTGCGTGATGGCAACCAGTCGATCATCGACCCGATGGATGCGGTGAAGAAGAACCGCTTCTTCGACGAACTCGTGCGCATCGGCGTCAAGGAGATCGAAGTCGGGTTCCCGAGCGCTGGCGCCACAGAGTTCGACTTCATTTCCGGCCTCGTCCGATCAGGCAAGATCCCGGACGATGTGACGGTGCAAGTGCTGACGCAAAGCCGTGAAGACTTGATCCGCATCAGCTTCGAAAGCCTCGAAGGCGCCCGGTCCGCCATCGTCCACCTCTACAATGCCGTCAGCCCCGCATGGCGCGATATCGTGTTCCGCATGTCCAAGGACGAAGTGCGCGAAATCGCAATCGCGGGCGCGAAAGTGATGCGCGACGAAGCCGCCAAGCGGCCTGAAACCGACTGGCATTTCCAATACTCGCCCGAAACCTTCTCGACTGCCGAGCTCGATTTCAGCATCGCCGTGTGCGAGGCCGTGATGGAAGTTCTCCGGCCAACGCCGGAGCATCCCATCATCCTGAACCTGCCCGCCACGATCGAAGCGGCGACTCCCAATATCTACGCTGACCAGATCGAATATTTCTGCCGCAAACTGCCCAATCGCGACAGCGCGGTGATCAGCCTGCACACCCATAACGATCGCGGCACTGGCGTCGCGGCGGCGGAACTGGGGCTGATGGCGGGCGCCGATCGCGTCGAAGGCTGCCTTTTCGGCAATGGTGAGCGCACCGGCAATTGCTGTCTCGTGACCGTCGCGCTCAACTTGTACACGCAGGGCATCGACCCCGGCCTCGATTTCTCCGACATCGACCGGATCATCGAAACGGTCGAATATTGCAACGAACTGCCAGTTCACCAGCGCCACCCCTATGGCGGAGAACTGGTCTTCACCGCTTTTTCGGGTTCGCACCAGGATGCAATCAAAAAGGGCTTCGAAGCGCACGCCAAGCAGAATGACGAACTTTGGCGCGTGCCCTATTTGCCGATCGACCCGGCCGACCTTGGCCGCAATTACGAGGCGGTGATCCGGGTCAATTCACAGTCCGGAAAGGGTGGTTTTGCCTGGGTGCTGGAACAGGATCAGGGACTGAAGCTGCCGAAGAAGATGCAGACGGACTTCTCGAAGCACGTCCAGCACCTCGCGGATGAGCTGGGCCGCGAACTCAATGCCACTGACATCTGGAACGCCTTCCGCAGGGCCTACTACGTCAAGATCGACCCGCGCCACTTCCGCCTTGTCGACTATGAAGAAATCCGCGCAGCAGACGGTACGCGTATCTTCTCCGGCAAGATCGCAGTCGATGGGCAGGAACAGACCGTCAGCGGGCGCGGAAACGGGCTGATCTCCAGCGTGATGAGCACGATCCGCAACACGTTTGGTGTCGAGCTGGACGTGACCGACTACACTGAGCATGCGCTTGGCACCGGCACCGATGCGCGCGCCGCCGCCTATCTCGAGTGCCGCACGCCCGATGGACGAACCATTTGGGGCTGCGGGATCGACGAGGACATCGCGACTGCCAGCGTTCGGGCGGTGCTGAGCGCAGCAAACGGCGCAGTGACTGGCTAGGAAAAGGCTGGCGACTGGCTTGACGCCCTAACCTGGCCAGCTGGCGGTTATTACAGTTTTCCTACGCCAACCGAATGTCGTAGTCCTGCAACCATAAACGAAGTGGCATCCCCAATGGCAATTCCGATTGTGATTTGCCCTTGCCCACGAAACGAAGTTTTCACGTCAGGACTGTGTCGCATGTGTCGCACGGCCAACAAGGAAATCGGAGAGGTTGAACGATCATGACCGAAGAAATTCTCGAACCCGAGCTGCCGATTATCGACCCCCACCATCACCTGTGGGACTTGCTCCCGCTGATAGGAGCCTTTCCTGAGCCGCGCCACCGCTTCATCGAAGCTCTAACCAATAACGCTTACTACACCTTCGATGCACTTCACGCTCACCTTACCAGCGGCCACAATGTGATCGGCACGGTCTTCATGGAGTGCGGCGCCTTTTACCGGGCCGATGCCAGTGATGATATGAAGGTCGTGGGCGAAGTGGAGTTCGTGAACGGCGTTGCCGCGCAATCAGCCTGCGGGCTCTACGGCCCATTGCGCGCCTGTGCGGCGATCATCGGACACGCCAACCTCCAACTCGGCGACAAGGCAGCACCCGTTCTCGAAAGGCTGCAAGCGGCCGCACCCGACCGCTTCCGCGGCATCCGGCACCAGGCCGCGTGGGACGCCGACCCCGAAGTGCTCGGTGCCCCATTCCATGCTCCTGAAGGGCTCTATCGAGATGCGACTTTCCGGGAAGGCTTCGCTCATCTTGGCCGCATGGGCCTCACCTTCGATGCCTGGCTGCTCGAACCGCAGCTACCTGACATTATCGACCTTGCCCGCGCCTTCCCGGACCAGCCGATCTGCCTCGACCATTGCGGAACCCCGCTCAATATTGCCAGCTACTACGGCAAGCTGCACGAGCGCTTCGACACCTGGCGGCACAACATCCACGAACTGGCGAAGTGCGAGAACGTGGTCGTAAAGCTTGGCGGGCTTGCAATGGCCTTCTGCGGGCTACCCAACAAGGGACCGGCGGCAGGCATCGGTTCGGAAGATTTGGGCGCGATGTGGCGGCCCTATATCGAAACCTGCATCGAAGCCTTCGGGCCGCATCGTGCCATGTTCGAAAGCAATTACCCGGTCGATCATTGGGGGGCGGATTATCCCGTACTGTGGAACGCCTTCAAGCGCATCACCCTGGGCGCAAGCTCCGATGAGAAACGCGCGCTTTACGCAGGTAACGCGGCACGCTTCTACGACATCGAACATATCCTGCCAGCAGCCTGACGCTACGGCATCGAGGCTCTCGGGGCCCTAGCAAAATCAGGGCCTCGACAGCGGCTGCGACGCTGCCTAATCGATCCGCCAAACAGTGTCTTGAACGGAGAACCCGATGGCCCTTCCCGCACCCTTCGACCGACTGCGACTCCCTCTGATCGGCTCGCCACTGTTCATCGTGTCGGCCCCTGAACTTGTGATCGCGCAATGCAAGGCAGGGATTATTGGTAGTTTCCCGGCGCTGAATGCCCGGCCGCAGTCGCTACTCGACGAATGGCTGCACCAGATCACGGAGGAGCTGGCCAAGCACAATCGCGAGAACCCAGATCGTCCGGCGGCACCTTTTGCCGTCAACCAGATCATCCACAAATCGAACGACCGGGTCGATGCCGACATGGCGACTTGTGAAAAATGGCAGGTACCGCTGGTGATCACTTCGCTCGGCGCGCGCGAAGAGGTGTTCCAGGCCGTCCGTAATTGGGGCGGGATCACCATGCATGACGTGATCAACAACCGCTTCGCGCACAAGGCGATCGAAAAGGGTGCCGACGGCCTGATCCCAGTGGCCGCCGGCGCTGGCGGCCATGCCGGCTCTCTGTCGCCCTTTGCGTTGATGCAGGAAATTCGCGAATGGTTTGACGGGCTGGTCGCCCTGTCGGGCTCGATCGCGAATGGCTATTCGATCCTTGCCGCGCAGGCGATGCGCGCAGACTTCGGCTATATGGGAAGCGCCTTCATCGCCACGAAGGAAGCCAATGCCGACCAGCGTTACAAGGACGCGATCGTGGAAGGCAGCGCGGAAGGGATCGTCTACACGAACCTGTTCACCGGCGTGCACGGCAACTATTTGCGCAGTTCGATCGTCGCCGCAGGGCTCGACCCTGACGACCTGCCTGTCAGTGATCCGTCCAAGATGAACTTCGGCAGCGGGGGCAACACCAAGGCCAAGGCGTGGAAGGATATCTGGGGATCTGGCCAGGGCGTTGGCGCGATCAAGCAGGTCGGCACAGTGGAAGACCTCGTGGCCCGGCTTGAACGCGAATACCACGCAGGGAAGGCCGAACTTGCCGCAAAGTCAGCCTACAAACCCTCGACCAGCTAAGTCGCATTCCACAGGGCTTCCGCCATTGCATCAAGCTCGCTGCAGTCGAAACCCGTCCCCACTGGATCCTTGCGATCGAGCACCAGCCGCCCGCTCCCGCTTATGCGTCCCAAATGCAAACATTGACTCTATTTTAGCGCGGCGTCGAGTCTTGTTTGCTCCGAATTGATTGTATTTAATTCTGAAACTTCAATAAATTCCGAGGACAATTCCTTCCGACATTGCAGCACCGAGTTCAAATGCCCTTGCCAATTCAGGTTCATCAAGGAGTTTGGGTGAGAGTATCTGTTCCGGCGTCTGCGCATTGAGGTTCACGATGATCGAGTCAGCCACGCGCCGCAATCGCCAACCAGCTGCAATCCGGTCAATCTGACGCTGCGCCCCCTCCCCGTCCGAACCAGCAGCAACGATGGTGGCGTATGCTCTTCCTTCAAGCTGACCCAGGACTGGATAATAGCAGCGGTCGAACATCTCCTTCATAAGACCGCTCATCGAACCAAGATTCTCCGGGCAAACGAAGATATAGGCTCGCGCGCCGAGCAAGTCAGCGGGTTCAACCTCGTCCGCGTGCGCCAATCGCGCTGCAGCGCCCGCTGCCTGTGCCGCGGCGCCGGCAAGGGCTTCGCTCGCCCCGGTGCGGCTGTGCCATGCGATCAGGAGTGTTTCCTCTGCCATCCAACGCAACAGACGGGCCAAGATGTCGAATGTCAATCTTGCAGCCTTCTCGTGCACACAGGGATCGTATAGGGTTCAGGTGATGGCCTCTCGATCGATCTCCCATGTGCTTGGCGTCGCCTCCTCCCTTTCGGGCCGCTCGTGGTTATGGCGTGGCGGCAATATGGAAATCGAACCAGGCGTAGCCGGCCTGGAAGACGATATACTCACGCAACTGCTGCTGACTCGCGGCGTCATTCGAGAAGACCTTGCACGCAATTTGACCCCCACTTTGCGCGAATTCCTGCCCGACCCGAGTGAATTCCGCGACATGGAATCGGCCGCCGAGCGGATCGCCCAAGCTGCGCTGAGCGGCGAGGCGATAACCATCTATGGCGATTACGACGTCGACGGGGCAACCAGCGCGGCTCTGCTCGTCAACCTGCTCCGCGATATGGGGGCGGATGCGAACTACTATATCCCCGACCGCTTGCTCGAAGGCTATGGCCCCAGCGGAGAAGCGCTGCTGAAACTGGCAGACGCAGGCTCGAGCCTGATCGTTACAGTCGATTGCGGCACCATGGCACATGAGGCGCTCAAGCAAGCGCATGACGCAGGCGTCGACGTTATCGTGGTCGACCACCACAAATGTGCACCGGAATTGCCGTTGGCGGCTGCGCTGGTGAACCCGAACCGCCTAGACGAATCCGACCTTGCAGCCGCCCATGGCCATCTGGCCGCAGTTGGTGTGGCCTTCCTTCTCGCCATCGCACTGGTGAGAACGCTACGTGAGCGCGGATTTTTCGAGGATCGGCCAGAGCCCAATCTGATGGCTCTACTCGACCTAGTCGCACTGGGCACGGTCGCCGATGTCGCGGCGCTCCATGGCCTCAACCGGGCCTTCGTGGCTCAGGGGCTCAAGGTGATGTCGCGACGCGAACGCATCGGCATGGCCGCGCTGATCGATGCCAGCAGGCTGAAGCGCGCGCCGCAGTGCAGCGATCTTGGCTTTGCGCTCGGCCCTCGTATCAACGCCGGCGGGCGTGTTGGCGAATCGACGCTTGGCGTGCGGCTATTGACCACTTCCGATCCGGATGAGGCACGCGAGATCGCCGAGCAACTATCGCGGCTCAACGAGGAAAGGCGCGCGATTGAGGCAGAGGTGCAACAAGCCGCCGAAGCGCAGATCGCCACCCAGCACAACCGATCGGTCGTGGTGCTTTCGGGATCTGGATGGCACCCGGGCGTAATTGGTATCGTCGCAGGCCGGATCAAGGAAAAGACCGGCAAGCCGAGCATCGCGATCGCGCTTGATGAAGAGAGCGGTATCGGAAAGGGTTCTGGCCGTTCGATTTCGGGCGTGGACCTTGGCGCAGCGATCATAGCAGCGCGCGAATCAGGGCTGCTCGTGGCTGGTGGCGGCCACGCGATGGCGGCTGGCCTGACTGTCGAGCGCAGCCTGATCGATCCGCTCGGGGAATTCCTCGACAATCGGCTCTCGCGGGATGTCGGTCGGGCGCTCGAAAGCCAGACCATCCAGCTCGATTTGGCGGTGGCGCCTGGTGGACTTACGCCAGACCTAGTCGAAACGCTCGAGCGGGCCGGGCCGTTCGGCGTCGGCTGGCCCGGCCCGCGAGTCGCCGTTGGGCCAGTGCGGATCGTGAAGGCAGATCTTGTCGGGCAAGACCATTTGCGAGTGATCGCGGTAGGTGACGACGGTCGCTCGCTCAAGGCAATAGCCTTCCGTGCCGCAGAGACAGAAATGGCGCAGACGATCCTGCACCGCTCTCACGGAAGGCGTTTCCATCTCGCGGGCCGCCTCAAGATCGACGATTGGAGCGCACGCCCTCAGGCTGAGCTTCACCTTGAAGATGCAGCCTTCGCGGATTGACGAAAAACTGGGGTTGACCGGAATCACCCACGCTCCTATTTGCGCGCTCTCGCAACGAGCGTGGCCCCTTCGTCTAGCGGTCAGGACGCGGCCCTTTCACGGCTGAAACACGGGTTCGATTCCCGTAGGGGTCACCACCTCATTCACATTGTTGTCATAATTTCCCCTCATGGGGGACGGCGGCTTCTTGGCGCTTTCCTTGCCGTGCGGTTCTGGTATGCCCCGTCCGCCATGGACGATCGCCAGCAGCATCCGATTGCGGGAAGCCTGATCGCGCTTGCCACTGCACTTGCGCTGATTTTGCTGGGTTTTGATGCCCTTGTTGCACTAGGCATGCTGGTGATCTGGATCGGATCGCTCTACCTCATCAGCAGTCGCCCGCCCCAGGCTAGCCCTCCTGCAAGAGCGGGCATCATTTCGCGCGAGAACATGGGTGAGTTGATCGAACATTCTGCAACGCCGCTACTAGTGCTTGACCGCGGGCGTATCGCGATCGCCAATCGAGCAGCACAGAAAATGCTAGGCAAGCACGTGGTTGGGCAGGATGCGCGCATGGCCTTTCGCCAGCCCGAAGCGGTCAAATTGCTAGGGAGAAAAGGCAACGGGGCCGCAATTGTGCGTGGGCTGGTGCGCCGCCGTGACATCTGGCGGATCAACCGCCAGAAGGTCGACGGTGACCTGTCGGTGATTGAATTGATAAGCCTCACAGCCGAAGCGGACATCAGCCGGGCACATACTGATTTCGTCGCCAATGCGAGCCACGAACTGCGTACCCCGCTCGCGTCGATCATCGGCTATGTTGAGACCTTGCGTGACGACAATCTCGACCCAGCGACCACTAGGAAATTTCTCGACACGACCCTGCGGGAAACGTATCGGCTACAATCGCTGGTTAGTGACCTGATGTCCTTGTCGCGCGTCGAAGCGGAAAAGCACGATCAGCCGACTGAGATCATCGACCTTGCGCCGGTGGTTGAACGCGCCGCGCGCGATGCAGCAGGAAGTGAGCGCGCCTCACGAATGAAGTTCGAGATCAGACAGCCCTTGCGAATACAAGGTGATATGCCGCAGATCGAACAACTGGTGCGAAATTTGGTCGACAATGCGCTTAAATATGGCGAGGCCGGAACGCCGGTCACTATCGAACTCGCTGCAGCAAAGGACGGGCAGGCAAGCCTGACCGTGTCCGACCAAGGCGAGGGGATCGCGGCCGATCACCTGCCCCACCTAACCCGGCGCTTCTATCGCACCGATCCGGGGCGCAGCCGCGCATCGGGGGGCACCGGCCTTGGACTGGCAATCGTTAAGCACATTGTTGAACGTCACCGTGGACGTCTCGACATCCAGAGTGAACTGGGCAAAGGAACCTCGGTAGTGGTGCGAATTCCGACCGCTCCGAACGAGCCGGATGAATTGTCATGAAACTGTCTTATTTCTTTAACATTGGTCTGGAGAGCCATGTACGAAGCCATGCCCGATAAAGGACAGTCCGGGACCTACGCCAGTTTGAAACACGCGCCGCTTAAGTCCCGTTTGCGGGCTGCCAGCGCCGGACAGAAGTACAGGTCATAACAGTAAGCCAATGACTTCGATTACCTTGCTCTTGATCGCCCTCGGGCTTGGCCTTGCAGCCTGGCTCGTTGCGCGCGCGAAGGCCTGGAGCTTCCAGAAGGATGGCGAACACTGCCGTCTTGCCGCACGGCCCAACTACCATGCGTGGTATGTCGCTCTCTGGGTCATTGTGCCGTTGCTGGCATTTACCATCATGTGGGCGATGATCGAGCCGCAACTGGTCACGAATGCGGTGCTTGCTTCCCCGGCCGCCCAAAACCTGCCTCAATTCGGTTTCGAGCGCGATTCGATCCTGGCGGAGGCCCGCTCGGTCGCCGCAGGCGGCGGAGCGGTGTTTAATCCCGATTCGGAAGCGCTGGTTGCTCCGTTTGCAGAGGCGATCCAGCGTTTCCGTCTGATAAGCATCGCGATTGCAATAGCGATCGCCTTGCTCACCGGCATCTTCGCTTTCCTCAAGGTCAAACCGGACTTTGCAGCCCGCACGCGCGTTGAACGCGCTGTCATGGCCATCCTGCTGCTGGCTTCGTTGGTCGCGATCCTCACGACTTTCGGCATCTTCGCCAGTCTGGTGTTCGAAACCGTCCGCTTCTTCGGAATGGTTTCGCCGATTGATTTCCTGTTCGGCACGCACTGGGGCCCGGACCCGATGAGCAACCCCGACAATCCGGACCCCAGCCGATATGGCGCGATTCCGCTTTTCTGGGGCACGATCTACATCGGTGCGATCATCGCCATGATCGTGGCAATTCCACTGGGCCTGATGAGCGCGATCTACCTGACGCAATATGCCAACCCGCGCCTCCGCGCCTGGCTGAAGCCTGCGCTGGAGATCCTCGCCGGCGTTCCGACCGTCGTTTACGGTTATTTCGCCGCGCTTACAGTTGCACCGGCAATCCGCGACGCGGCCGTAGCCATGGGCATCGCCAATGCTTCGAGCGAAAGCGCCCTCGCTGCCGGTGTCGTTATGGGTGTGATGATCATCCCGTTCGTTTCCTCCATGGCAGACGACTCCATCGCTGCGGTGCCCAGCGCGATGCGCGATGGCAGCCTGGCGCTTGGCGCAACAACGTCGGAAACGATCCGCCGTGTGCTGGTGCCTGCAGCCCTGCCCGGTATCGTCGGCGGCGTCATGCTGGCGATAAGCCGCGCCATCGGCGAAACCATGATTGTGGTGATGGCGGCCGGCGCCGCTGCCAATCTTTCAGCGAACCCACTCGAGGCAATGACGACTGTCACCTTCCAGATCGTTGCCATGCTGACCGGCGAAGGCAGCTTCGACCATCCTGCCACGCTCAGCGCCTTCGCGCTCGGCCTGGTCCTGTTCATCGTGACGCTTGGGCTCAACTTCGTTGCCCTGCGCGTCGTCAAGCGGTTCCGCGAAGCATATGAGTGACGCTGCAACATCCACGCATATAGCGCCGACGAGAACGGATGCCTTTCGCAAGCGCCTCGCCAAGCGCTATGCTGCCGAGCGCCGCTTCAAGCTGGCTGGGCTCAGCGCCGTGCTTGTGTCGGTTGCTGTGCTGATCTTCCTGCTTGGCAATATGACCTTCAATGGCTTTGCCGGCTTCCAGCGCGCCGAGCTTGATGTCACCATCGACTTTCCTTCTTCGGGGATTTCCGGTGACGCCAACAGCCTGAGCGGACCTGGTGGGCTCCAGACGCTGCAGATCCAGGGCCTGCCCGCTGTCGTTGCGTTCTACGCGGAGCAATCGCTCGGCAGCGAAGCTGCTGAGGGCCTCAGCACCGAGGCATGGCGTGACGTGGCTGCCGATGTGATCAAGGACCCCGCCCTGTTGCAGGGCACCCATCAGTTCAGCCTTCCTGCGACTGACAACCTTGCTGCAGCACTGAAAGGCGAAGGCACGCCTGAAGAAAGGGCACTCGCAGAGCGGCTCGAGGCGGAAGGCAAGCTGTCGAACAATTTCGACCCCGGCTTCCTGTCACGCGCCGACGCCACCAGCCCGCAGAAGGTGGGCATCTGGGGCGCCTTGAAGGGCTCGATCCTGACCATGATCGTGACCTTGCTGCTCGCCTTTCCCATTGGCGTGCTGGCCGCGCTCTACCTCGAGGAATACGCTCCGAAGAACCGCTGGACCGACGTGATCGAGGTTTCGATCAACAATCTGGCGGCAGTTCCTTCGATCATCTTTGGCCTGCTTGGTCTGGCGGTATTCCTCTGGATATTCCCCAACTTCCGCTCGGCCCCGCTGATCGGCGGCATGACGCTGGCACTGATGACTATGCCGGTGATCGTGATTTCAGGGCGCAACGCGATCAAGGCCGTGCCGCCTTCGATCCGCGACGGTGCGCTGGCGATCGGCGCTTCGCCAGTGCAGGTGGTGTTCCACCATGTCCTGCCGCTCGCGCTGCCGGGCATCCTTACAGGCACCATCATCGGGATGGCGCGTGCATTGGGTGAAACTGCGCCGCTGCTGATGATCGGCATGCGCGCATTCGTGGCGACCCCGCCCGACGGCTTCACTTCGCCCGCAACGGTGCTGCCGGTGCAGATTTTCCTGTGGTCCGACGAGATCGACCGCGGCTTTGTCGAGCGCACCAGCGCTGCGATCATCATCCTGTTGCTGTTCCTCCTGGTGATGAACGGCCTCGCGATCTACCTCCGCAACAAATTCGAGAAAAAGTGGTGACTGTAATCCATCCAAACCTGGAGGTCATCGACCCCAAGATGCGCGCCGTGGACGTTTCGGTCTACTATGGCGACAAGCAGGCGATCGACAATGTCTCGATCGACATCCCCGCCCGTTATGTGACGGCTTTCATTGGCCCATCGGGTTGCGGCAAGTCGACTTTCCTTCGCGCGCTCAACCGGATGAATGACACCATCCCCTCCGCGCGCGTGGATGGTACGATCGAACTTGATGGCGAAGACATCTATCGCTCCGGTATGGACGTGGTGCAGCTGCGTGCTCGGGTGGGCATGGTGTTCCAAAAGCCCAATCCCTTCCCGAAGTCGATCTATGAAAACATCGCCTATGGGCCGCGCATCCACGGCTTGGCGGAAACGAAGGAAGAGCTTGACGAAGTGGTCGAACGCTCCCTCACACGCGCCGGCCTGTGGGACGAAGTGAAGGATCGCTTGAACGATTCGGGCACGGCACTCTCCGGCGGCCAGCAGCAGCGCCTCTGCATCGCACGCGCGATCGCGGTCGATCCCGAAGTGATCCTAATGGACGAGCCCTGCTCAGCGCTTGATCCGATCGCCACCGCCAAGATCGAGGAACTGATCGCCGAACTGACCGACCGCTACGCAATCGTGATAGTCACCCACTCGATGCAGCAGGCGGCGCGCGTTTCGCAGCGCACTGCGTTCTTCCACCTTGGCAAGATGGTCGAATACGGTCACACTTCCGACATATTCACCAATCCGATCGAAGTGCGGACCAAGGATTACATCACAGGACGGTACGGGTAATGGCCGAGCATACAGTCAAGGCATTCGACGAGGACATCACCCGCCTGCGCGGACTGATCGCAGAGATGGGCGGCTTGGCCGAGGTTTCTATCAACGAGGCGCTTGATGCGCTGGTTCGCGGCGACGAAGTCCTGGCCGACCAGATTGTAGCGCGCGACAAGAAGATCGACGCGCTGGAAATGGAAGTCGACAAGCTCGCGGTGCGCGTGATCGCCTTGCGTGCGCCCATGGCGGACGACCTGCGCGAAGTGATCGCGGCGTTGAAGATCGCCGGCGTGGTTGAGCGCATTGGCGACTATTCCAAGAATATCGCCCGCCGTGTGGGTGAAATCCAGGATCGCAAGCGGTTCGAACCGCTGACCCTGCTGCCCGCGATGGGCGAACTGGCAGGCGAGATGGTGCATGACGTGCTTACCGCCTATGCCGCACGCGACCCTGAGCTGGCGCGCGAAGTGATCGCCGCGGACGCTAAGGTCGACGCGTTTTATGACAGTATTTTTCGCAACCTTGTTAGTTATATGGTTGAAAATCCTGCCACCATTTCGAGTGCTGCACAGCTGCTGTTCGTCGCGCGCAACATCGAGCGGATCGGCGACCATGCGACCAATGTGGCGGAGATGGTGCATTTTGCGGCAACCGGGACTTATCCACCCGATCATGACGACTGACATCATTCTGTCTTAAAAGTGACATAAGGGCAGGAGCCGGAACACGCATCTATGGGGTGAAGCGCTGCCATGTCTGACGCAAAACTGCTCTTAATCGAAGACGATCCGGCTCTGTCCGAACTGCTCGAATACCGTTTCCGCAACGAAGGTTATGCAGTCCGCTGCACTCCAGATGGCGACGAGGCCTTGATCCTTGCCGCCGAGGACACGCCGGACCTAATCATCCTCGACTGGATGATAGAAGGCACCAGCGGGATCGAAGTCTGCCGCCGCCTGCGCCGCGACAAGCAGATCGCCCATGTCCCGATCATCATGCTCACCGCGCGCGAAACCGAGGACGATCGGGTGCGCGGGCTCGAAACCGGTGCCGACGACTACCTCACCAAACCTTTCAGTCCGCGCGAACTGCTCGCCCGCATCGCGGCTGTGATGCGGCGCATCCGCCCTGCACTCGCCGGCGAAAGAGTGTCTGTGGGCGACCTCATGCTCGACCCTGTGGCGCACAAGGTGCAGTGCCGCGGCAAGGACTTGAAGCTTGGCCCGACCGAATACAGGCTGCTTAAATTTTTCATGGAAAGCCCCGGTCGCGTGTTCAGCCGTGGACAGTTGCTTGATGGCGTGTGGGGCACCAGCAGCGATATCGAACTGCGCACGGTCGACGTGCATATCCGGCGCCTGCGCAAGGCGATCGAGCTTGGCGGCGCGAAGGATCCGATCCGTACGGTCCGCTCGGCAGGATACGCGCTCGAAGCGGTTTAAATCTGGCCACCGGGTGCGCTTCCCAGCAAGTCTGCCAGGATCAAGCCGCCAATCAGCAGGAATACTGCCCCGATTCCGCGATCCACCCAGCGCCGAGTGTTTGGGCTATCCAGCGTGCGAGCGAGCTGACGCCCGGCAAAGATGTAGAGCGCGCCCGCGATCAGGTTGATGACCAGCGCAACGATGGCCAACAAGGCAATCTGCCAGCCGATGGATTTACCCGGGTCGACGAAGGGTTGGATCAGGGTAACCATATAAATCAGCGATTTGGGATTGCCGATGGCAACAAAGATGCCGTCGCGAAATGCGTTGCGTGAGGCCTTCTCTGTTGCGGGTTCGTGCGCTTCCTCATGCTTGAATGAGTGACGGATAGCCATGATCCCGCCACATGAGATAGGACACACCTGCCAGCGCAAGGCCATAGAAGGCGAGCGGATATGCCTTGGCCAGCGTTCCCAGCCCCAGTGCCGCAAGCACCTACTACACACCGCAACCGATCTGCATTCCTAACAGCGCGGCCAAGCCAGAACGTGCACCTCGCCAGATCGCCTGGCTTATGACAAAGGCCATCGAGACACCCAGGACGATGCTGGTCACGCCGGTCACGAGTATGAATGCGACGAGTTTTTCGGGATCGAGCATGGCGCACGCGCGCTAGCTTCGGGATCAATGGAAGTCACGTGATTTGGGTAGGATCCTCAGATCGCGCGGGTGCCCGCGGCTGGGCGGCGCTCGCTCACTATGCAAATCCCGCGGTCGGATAACTGGCGGATTACGCCCCGTCAGCGGACTGCTGACATGGTCAGCACGCGCAACTGGGGCAGAAAGAAGGTCGTCAGCCAGGCCGTAAAGCGCATCGGTCGCATCGGTCAGGTGCTGCGCGATCACATGAATCACTTCGTCATCATATTCGACCCGGCCGCGTACCTCCATCAGCCGCGCCCCCATGATCACACGGCGCTGTTTCTCCATCAGATCTGGCCAGATCACGAGGTTTGCCACCCCGGTCTCGTCTTCCAGCGTGATGAAGCACACGCCCTTGGCGCTGCCGGGCCGCTGGCGGATCAGCACCAGCCCGGCGACCTGCACCATGCTGCGAAAATTGCGTTCCCTCAGGTCGCAGGCGCGCACGAAGCCGCGCTCGGCCAGCGAAGCCCGCAGGAAAGCCATGGGATGCGCTTTCAGGCTCAACCGCATGGTCTGGTAGTCATTCACCACTTCCTCGCTGAGCGGCATTTGCGGCAGCAGCGTACGTGCGCGCTCCGCGCCTTCATCGCGCTCGGCGGCGGCCCGGAACAGCGGCAGGTCAGGTGCAGCGATCAGACTGCGCGCATCCCACAGCGCCTGCCGCCGCGACAGCCCCATCGAGCTGAAGCAATCCGCACTGGCGAGCCGTTCAATATGCGCCGGCGAGAGCCCCGCCCGTTCGCGCAACTCGGCCACGTCACCGAACACCCCGCCTTCAGCACGCGCCGCCACGATCCGCGCCGCGACATGCTCGGGCAGGCCATCGACCTGGCGCAAGCCGATCCGCATGGAGATGTGCCGGTCAAACCGCCCTTCCCGCGCCCCGTCCGCCGCGCTGACTTCCTCAAGCGTATTGTCCCACATGGAATGGTTCACGTCTGCAGGCAGGACCTCGACCCCATGCTCGCGCGCATCGCGCACGATCTGCGCCGGAGCGTAAAACCCCATCGGTTGCGAATTGAGCAGCGCGCAGGCGAAAGCCGCAGGGAAATGGCATTTAAGCCAGCTCGAAACATAGACAAGATGCGCGAAACTCGCCGCATGGCTCTCCGGAAAACCGTATTCGCCAAAGCCCTTGATCTGGTTGAAGCAGCGCGCGGCGAAATCGGGATCGTATCCGCGCGCGACCATGCGCCCCACCATCATGTCTTCCAGTTCGTACACCATGCCGCGGCTGCGGAAAGTCGCCATCGCTTTCCTTAACTGGTTGGCCTCGGCGGAAGAGAACCTGGCCGCGTCGAGCGCGATCTTCATCGCCTGTTCCTGGAAGATCGGCACCCCCAGCGTACGCGCGAGGATGCTGGAAAGCTCGTCAGGCGGGCCGTGCTCGGGGCTCGGGGCCGGGATCTGCACCGGTTCCGCCCCTCGCCGACGCTTCAGATAGGGATGCACCATCGACCAGTAAATACCCAAAACTCTGTCCAACCATCTCTTGGTCTTCTGAAAAAGAAGTGGATTTTGAAACCTTGAGAACCTTGATTTTGACATTGAAAAAGACGGCGCAGACCAAGG
>JALRKY010000019.1 GCA_023260985.1 Altererythrobacter sp.
CCCATCATCCTGAACCTGCCCGCCACGATCGAAGCGGCGGCCGATCAGGCGCTTGACCGCGAAAATCGTGTTGTCGGGGTTGGTCACCGCCTGGCGCTTGGCCGGCTGGCCGACGAGCCGCTCGCCATCCTTGGTGAAGGCGACGATCGAAGGCGTGGTGCGCGCGCCTTCCGAATTCTCGACTACTTTGGGCTTGCCCCCGTCCATGACCGACACGCAGGAGTTGGTGGTGCCGAGGTCTATACCTATAACTTTGGCCATTCTGTTCCCATCCATTCACTTCTTGGACACCGAGCAATGTGCTTTCCAAAAGCGGCAAAGCAGCTCGGCGGCTTAGTCCGTCCGGTGTGTTATGCGGGTGATATAGGTGCGGTTTCGCTTGGCACAAGGGACGCAGCACTCTAGTTTTTCACGCTGTGCCAAGGGGAGAAAACTAGCATGAAAATGACCCGTCTTGCCGCCGCGGCCTTGCTCGCATCCAGCATGGCGCTTGCCGCGTGTGGCGAAACGACTGAACCGGTAGCTGAAGCGCCTGCGGGCGTGCCGGGCCTCAGCGTGGAAAACGCGCGGCTCGTCCTAGCGCCAGTCGCAGGCAATCCGGCGGCGGTCTATTTCGACCTGACCTATGAGGGCGATCGCGGTCTTTCGATCCGTCGCGCCGACGTGGCTGGTGCCGAACAGTCGCAGATGCACGCCTATGCCGAATACAACGGCAAGATGGAGATGGGCGAGACCATGCCGATCACCATTAACAAGGGCACGAAGATTGCCTTCGAACCGGGTGGTTATCACATCATGGCTCTCAACCTGTCTCAGGACGTGCAGCCGGGCGGCAAGGTGGAGGTGACACTGACCGTTTCGGGCGGCGACAAATATTCCTTTGAGGCCGATGTGAAGGCTGCGGGGGATGATCGCTGAGCGGACCTTTCGTTGATTTGAAGCAAAGCGGGGCCGCCCATGCCTGCCCACCCAGCGGCGAGCGGCCGCTTACTGCCAGCGAAATCGCGCTGGCTCGCTCCGTATTTGGAAGCGCAATCGACTATGATCCCGTGCGCATCCGGCGGCGAAAATGGTTTCCCTTCCAGCCTCGCCGCATGGTGATGGCGCCGCTGGGGCACTTGCATTTCTACCCGCTAAGCAGCGCATATTGCGACGATTTTGCGCTTGCCAGCCTGCCGCTGCAGGGGTTCTTAATCCACGAGATGGTGCATGTCTGGCAGGTGCAGGCGCGCGGGCGCTGGCACCTGATCCTTAACCGCATGCCATGGGCAGGCTATAACTACAGTCTGGTGCCCGGCCGACCCTTGTCGCACTATGGTATTGAACAACAGGCCGACATCGTGAAGCATGCTTTCCTGTTGCGTAAAGGGGAAAGCATCGCAGGCGTGGCCGATTCCGTCGTTTATGAGGAGCTGTTGGACTTCGGAGGGGAGAGAGCATGACTATCAGGAATTGGGATATTCGCGCCTTTCGACCGGCCGATGCGCCTGCCTTTGCCGCGCTCAACAAGCGCTGGATCGAAGAGTTGTTCGAACTGGAAGAGTCCGACCTGCGCCAGCTTGAGCACCCGCAAACGGCAATCCTCGACAAGGGCGGCTTTATCGCGATTGCCGATGCCAATGGCTGGGTTGTCGGAACCGGCGCGATATTGCCTGCGTCGAATTGTCCCGATGACGGCAGGAAATGGCTGGAAGTCATCAAGATGACGACGGACCTGGCTGCGCAAAGGCGCGGGATCGGCTCCGCCATCATGCAGCGCCTGATCGAATTCGCACGCGAACAGCAGGCCGATGCGATCTGGCTTGAAACCAATGCCAAGCTTGAGGCCGCGACTGCGCTTTACGAACGTTATGGCTTTCGTGCGCTTGGGCCGGATGACGTTTGGCCCACGCCATATAATCGGTGTAACCTCCAGATGGTGCTCGATCGCTGAGCGGATCCTTGCGCGGTTTTCCACCGTATCGGCTTGAGTGTTTCGGTTTCAATTGATACCAAATCGATGTTCCGGGCGGCCCAACCCGCGCCCGGCCAATGAGCCCCACATGGATATCAAGGAGTACGGCCTATCGCGTGAGCGAGGCTATCTTTCGCATTACGAAATCGATGAAATCACCCTGCCCTCGCATTTCGCCGGTGTCGTGCAGGCTGCCGGAAATCTCTCTGGCCTGATCTCAAGCGGGCGTGTCCGCCATTGGCTCGACCAGTTGGCCGACACCGTCCTTGAGGAATGGGCCGTCGAGGCGCCGGACGAAGAAGTCCGCACCGCTATGGTGCATTATTCTTTCTTGGTACAGGCCTATGTTTGGGGCGAAGCGACCCCGCCGGAGTCGCTACCGGCCAACCTTGCGCGCCCGATGGTGGCGATTTCAGACCGGCTGGGACAGGCTCCGCTGCTGCCCTATTCGGGCTATGTGCTCGACAACTGGGCGCGCCTCGACAAATCCGCGCCTGTATCGCTCGACAATATCTACATGTACCAGAACTTCGCCGGTGGCGATGACGAGAACTGGTTCGTGCTGGTCCATGTCGCGATCGAAGCCGAAGCCGGCGTACTTCTCGACAATGCCGCGAGACTGGTGATTGCTGCGAAACAGGGCGACGGGGCTGAAGCCGAACGGCTGCTGGTCGAAATGAACGAGGCGTGGGAGCGCATTTACGGCCATTTCGCGCGCATGGGCGAACGTTGCGATCCCTATATCTACTTCCATCGTGTGCGCCCCTACATCCATGGCTGGGCCAACAATCCGGCGCTGGAACAAGGCGGCCTGATATATGAAGGCGTCGAGAAACTCGGCGGCAAGCCTCAGGCATTGCGTGGTCAGACCGGCAGCCAGTCGAGCATCGTCCCGGCCATGGATGCGCTGTTTCGGGTTCAGCACAGCGACGATCCGCTGCGCCAGTTCCTTGACGAGCTGCATAGCTATCGACCGGTACAACACCGAAGCTTCATCGAAGACCTGGCAGCGCAGACCAGTTTGCGCAGCTTTGTTGAGACCTCCGGTAGCCAGAGCCTGAAGGAGGCCTTCAACGCCTGCCTCAACCAGTCGGCGCGCTTCCGTACACGGCATCTCGAATACGCCGCGAGCTACATCAACAAGCAGATGGGCAGCATCGCGGGGAACGACCCGGATGTCGGTACAGGCGGTACGCCGTTCATGAAATACCTGAAGAAGCACCGCGACGAGAATGCGGCACAGCTAGTCTGAGTGTCTCCGGGCTGCCGCTATCGAAGGGGCAGCCCCGAAAGGTCAATCGTAATTCACGCCCTCGAGCCCCTGCCCGCCATCGGCGATGAAGTCGTCGATCCGCTCTTCGAGGACGGACAGCGGCACCGACCCGAGCGACAGCACGACATCGTGGAACTTGCGGATGTCGAACTTCGGGCCCAGTTCGGCCTCAGCCTTTGCACGGGCTCGCCGGATGGTCATCTCACCCAGCTTGTAAGCGAGCGCCTGCCCTGGCCAGCTGATGTAGCGATCGACCTCGGTGTACACTTCATGTGTCGACAGCGCGGTGCGTGACGCCAGATAGTCGACCGCCTGTTCTCGGCTCCAGCCATAGTGATGAATGCCGGTATCGATCACCAGTCTTACCGCGCGCCACATCTCGTAGCTTAGCTTGCCGAAACGCTCATAGGGCGTGCGATAGATGCCCATATCTTCGCCGAGATATTCGGTGTAGAGGCCCCAGCCCTCGCCAAAGCCGGAGAAATAGACCCCGCGCCGGAACCGTGCCGCCTCGGGCTGTTCCAGTCCCACCGCCGCCTGGAAACTGTGACCCGGCGCGCACTCGTGCAGGGTGAGCGCGGGAATGTTGTAGAGCGGGCGCGAAGGAAGGTCGTACGTGTTCATCTGGCAGGATTTCAGCCCGCCCCGCCCTGCAGTGTAGAAAGGCGCGATCGCGGGATCGACTTCGATGATCGAGAAGCGATGCCGCGGCAGGAAACCGAAATAGTCGCCGATCTTGCCGTCGACGCGCTTTGCCACATAAGCGGAGACACCCATCAGCTCGTTAGGCGTGCGAGCGACGAATTGCGGATCGTTGCGCAGGAAATGGACGAATTGGTCCAGCGATCCTTCGAAACCCGCTTCCGCCTTCACCTTTTCCATTTCGCCGGTGATCCGCGCCACCTCGTCCAGCCCGATCTGGTGGATTTGCGCCGCAGTCAGGTCGAGGGTGGTGTATTGCCGGATCTGCTGCTGGTAGTAGTCCGGGCCATCGGGCATTGCCTCTGCTGCGAGCGTCTCACGGGTCTGGGGAAGATATTCCTCGCGGAAGAATTTCAGGAAATCGCGATAGGCCGGGATCACCGATTGCGCGATGGCCTCTCGCCCTTCGGCCCTCAGCCTGTCAGCATCACGCGCGGGAATTTGCAGCGGGGACATGGTCAAAAACGGCGCCCAGAACGGGTTCTTTTCCGGATCGTCGACCACATAGGCCGCCAGCGAGCGATCGCGCCCTTGCAGGGTCACGCGCGGAACGCTGAAGCCGCGCTTCAACCCTTCCCGCGCATTGGCCTTCTGCTCGACGAAATATCGCGGCAAATCGCGCATGCGCGAGATGTAGCGCTCGTAATCCTCAACCGACTGGAAAGGCGCTCGTCCGGCAAGATAGCTCCAGAAATTGTTGTCGGAATCGAACGGCATTTCCCATTCGCGGAACTGCGCGTCGCCGATCTCTTCATTCAGCAGTGCGCGCAGGACAGCGGCGTCGACCCTGGCCTTTTCCGAAAGCTCGCCCTCGTCGATCGCATCGAGCTTCGCCAATACTCCGGATGCGTAGCGCGCACGCTCAGCATATGCCCCGGGAGTGACCGACGGGAGGCGACTGCTCGCCTCGCTGCTGCCGTCGGGCTTTTCGACGCGCTCCCACGAAGCGAGCCGGTGATCGCGATAGCTGTCGGCGAGCATCGCCAGCTGATCGTCCGCGCTATCCTGCGCGAAGGCCGGCGCACCAGTGAACAGGAGAGCGAGAACCGCCGCCCTCGCAACCGCTGTTCTCATCATCCTCTCCCGAATTGGAATTCTATCAGTCCAGCTTCTTGGCCACGGCCACCATCGCGGGACGCAGCAAACGGTCGCTAATCACATAGCCCGACTGCATTTCCTGCACGACTGTGCCGGGGGCATGACCGTCGCTCGGGATTTCCATCATCGCCTGGTGTTGGTTGGGATCGAGCGGAAGCCCGACCGACGCGATACGACTGATGCCATGCTGGCCGAACACCTTCTCAAGCTCGCGCAAGGTTGCGTCGATGCCGGTGACCAGCGCCTTCATCTTGTCATCCTCGCGCAGTTCGGCGGGGATTGCGGCGGTGGCACGCTCCAGATTGTCGAGCACGCTCAGCATGTCGCGGGCAAAGCCTGTCGCCGCATAGGCGCGCGCATCCTGTATGTCCTTTTCCATGCGGCGGCGGACGTTCTGCGTTTCCGCCTTGGCATAGAGCACTTCCTGCTTCGCGACCTCAAGGTCTTCACGGAGGCGATCGAGCGCCTTGTCGAGGCCGCTCGTTTCGTCTTCGACCGTTTCCGCGTCGGACTTGTCGAGGAATTCCTCCGGCACGCCTTCCAGTTCCTTTTCAACCGCTTCATCGCGCGGTTTGTCGTTCTTGTTCATGTCGTAATGTTCCAAAGCTATCCGATGAGCTTGCCCAGCGAACGGGCGGTCAAATCCACCATGGGGATCACACGCGCGTAATTCAACCGCGTTGGCCCGATCACCCCCAGCACTCCTAGCACCCTGCCCTCGCGATCGCGATAGGGTGCTGCGATGATTGACGATCCCGACAGCGCGAACAGCCGGTTCTCGCTGCCGATAAAGATGCGTGTAGCTTCGGCTTCGCGCGCGGTTTCTAGCAGTTCGGCGACCGATTGCTTGCTTTCCAAATCCTCGATCAGGCTGCGTACGCGCTCGATATCGTGGAGCGCAGCCTCATCGAGCAGGTTCGCCTGCCCGCGCACGATCAACACCGGGCGTTGCGCTGCGTCGCGGCTCCAGATCGCGAGACCGCGTTCAACTAGTTCACGGCTCGCCGCATCGAGCTGCGTTTGGCCCGCCGCGATTTCGTGCGAGATAGCTCGCGATGCCTCGGCCATTGTGCAACCCGTGAGCCGCGCGGTCATGTAATTGCTCGCCTGTTCGAGCGCGGAGGGCGTGATGTCCCTGCCGATCTCGATCACGCGGTTTTCAACGGCACCTTCCTCGCTCACCAGAACCGCCAAAGCTCGCCCCTGCCCAAGATTGAGCAGGCTGAACTGCGCCAGGCGCGCCTCGCGCGTCGGAACCATCACCATTCCCGCCGCGCCTGACAGGTCGGACAGAATCGCGCTGGTCTGCTCGAGCGCCTGCTCGATCGGACCATTTCCGCTCAGCCGCCCCTCGATCGCGGCGCGCTCTTCGGGTGATGGCTCTGCAATGCGCATCATCCCATCGACAAATAGCCTGAGGCCGCTTTCGGTCGGCATCCGCCCTGCACTGGTATGCGGTGCAGCCAGAAGTCCGGCAGATTCGAGATCGGCTAGAACTGAGCGGATCGATGCCGGCGAGAGGTTGATCCCGCTGTCATGCGCAAGCGTCTTCGAGCCGACTGGCTGTCCACTGTCGAGATAACCTTCCACCACAAGACGTAAGATCTCTCGCGCGCGGTCGGTCAAATCGGAGATGGGCGGCGAAGACATGCTCCCTATCTAGCGTCTTGCCTTGCAGCCTCAAGCCTTGCGAGAGCGTGCCATGAACGCCTAGTGCGGCAACAACGACTCGTTCACAAGGAAACCCCATGCGACCTTCAGGCCGCGCGCCCGACGAAATGCGCGCCATCAGCATCGAAACCGACTTCACCAAGCACGCAGAAGGATCGTGCCTGATTAGCTTCGGCGACACTCGTGTGCTCTGCAACGCCAGTGTCGAACGTAATGTGCCGCCATGGATGCGCGGCAAGGGCGAAGGCTGGATCACGGGTGAATATTCGATGCTCCCGCGTGCCACGCACACCCGCGGTGCGCGCGAGGCTGCCAAAGGCAAGCAATCGGGCCGCACTCAGGAAATCCAGCGCCTGATCGGGCGATCCTTGCGCGCCGTGGTCGACCTCAGGAAGCTGGGCGAACGCCAGATCACCCTCGATTGCGACGTGATCCAGGCTGACGGTGGTACCCGTACCGCTTCGATCACAGGCGCATGGATTGCGCTGCGGATGGCGGTCAACGGCCTCATGGCGGCAGGTGACATTAAGGAAGACCCGATCACCGGCCAGGTCGCTGCGATCAGTTGCGGCATCTTCAAGGGAACGCCTGTGCTCGACCTCGACTATGATGAGGACTCTTGCGCCGATGCCGATGCCAATTTCGTGCTGATTACCGGCGGGCAAATCGCCGAGGTGCAGGCGACGGCCGAAGGTGCAACCTATGACGAGGAAGGTCTGCTTCGCCTGCTCCGCCTCGCGCGGATCGGCTGCGACCGGATCTTCGAAGCGCAAATGGATACGGTGAAGTGACACTCAAACTTGGCGGCGGCTCGCTGGTCATCGCCACCCACAATGCGGGCAAGCTGAAGGAAATTTCGGTGCTGCTCGCGCCCTATGGCGTGAAGTGCCTGTCGGCCGGATCGCTTGGCCTGCCCGAGCCGCCAGAAACGGGTACGAGTTTCGTCCAGAATGCGATGATCAAGGCGCAAGCCGCGGCTGAAGCCTCTGGCCTCGCCGCGCTGGCTGATGACAGCGGACTGTCGGTCAATGCGCTGGGCGGCAGGCCCGGCGTCTACACCGCCGATTGGGCGGAACGGCAATGGTTCGAAGGCGATCCGGGGCGCGACTGGTACATGGCAATGGGCAAGGTCGAGGGCATGCTGGAGCACCTCGGTCCAGACGTAGATCGAAGTGCGGCATTTCATTGCGTGCTGGCGATTGCGTGGCCGGATGGCGAGCATGCGGTCTATGAAGGCACTTGCACCGGTTCGCTTACCTGGCCGCCGCGCGGCACTCTGGGTTTCGGCTATGATCCGATGTTCGTGCCGAGGGGAAGCGGGCAGACCTTCGCAGAGATCGACCCCGAGCGGAAGCACGCCATCAGCCATCGCGCCGATGCTTTCGCCAAGCTGGTTGCGGACCAGTTCGGCGCGTGATCAGCGGGCGGCAAGCCGCCTGATCTCGACCCCATAGGCATTTCCTGCAGGCCAGTATCGACAGACAAGGAAATCATCGTTCTGGTTGTGCGCCACCGCGCAGCCGAGTTCGCTTTTGTCAGGCCAGACAACCTGAGTGTAATGCACTAGAGCGCGCCTGTTCCTTGTTTGCAAAATGCGCGGGAAAGTCCCGGCGCGGAAATGCTGCTTCTCGTCGATGAAAGCGACGACCATGAAACGCGCCGGATAGGCGCCCGCGCTGCCCATCCAGTGGTTTTCACCCGCACCGCGGCGCTCGTCATTGGACCCGTGGCTCATTCAGCCTCCGCTCGCGGGTCACTGCGCCAATTGCTGCGCTTCCTAGGCAAGTTTCGGGCTCCATTGCAATGGCGGTGCGCCGAAGCTCTTGCGCTCGGAATTATGCGCGTCAAGCAAATCGGCGGCGAAGCGGTTTGCCGGGCGTTCGATTGGCAATTCGCTATTGGCTGCGGCGGTGCCGCCACATGCGATTGTGAGTAGTGCGAGCGAGGCAATTGCGGTGCGCATGAGTGCAGCTTGACTTGCAGCGCTTAACGGACCGTGAAATAGCCGCCCGGTGGCGCGCGCACTCTACATCCATTGGCCCTTTTGCTTGAAGAAATGCCCCTATTGCGACTTCAACAGCCATGTCCGCGAGAGGGTCGACATGGCGCAATGGCAGGCAGCGCTTTTGGCGGACATGCGCTACGAGGCAAAAATTGCCGGGGGCGAGCAGCTCCATTCGATCTTCTTTGGCGGAGGAACGCCCTCGCTGATGCCGCCTGCCCTGGTTGGCGCGCTGCTGGAAAAGGCCGAACAGTTATGGGGCTTCGATCCGGCGATAGAGATTACCCTGGAAGGCAATCCCTCCTCGGTCGAAGCGAGCAATTTCGCGGCCCTCGCCGCTGCCGGGGTTAACCGTGTTTCGTTGGGTGTTCAATCGTTTGAGGATGATACCTTACATTTCCTCGGGCGTTTGCACGGTGTCGATGAGGCTCTCCGCGCTGTGACCACAGCGCAGGAAAACTTCGATCGTGTCAGCATTGATCTGATCTATGCGCGCCCCGAACAAACCGGGGAGCAATGGGCTGGCGAACTGGCTCGCGCTTTGGCGCTGGGGACCGATCATATGTCGCTTTACCAGCTCACCATCGAGCCCAACACGCGCTTCGCCACCGACGTAAGACTGAACAAATTCAGCCCTTTGGAAGATGATCTCGCGGCCGACCTCTATGCGCTGACGACGGAAATGACCGCTGCGGAGGGGTTGCCCGCATACGAGATCAGCAACCACGCCAGAGCCGGGCAGCAAAGCCGCCACAACCTCACATACTGGCGCTACCAGGACTATTGCGGGATCGGCCCCGGCGCGCATGGGCGGCGGCAGGGCGTCGCCACCGAGCGGCACAAGAAGCCCGAGAATTTTCTCGCCTCGGTCGAAACCAGCAGCCATGGGATCAAGACCGAGCGACGGCTTGGCAGCGCCGAGCAGGCATCCGAAGCGCTGCTGGTCGGGCTGCGGCTCACCGAAGGTGTCGACCTTGCAGCGTTTACCACCCGTTTCGGGATCGACCGTGCGGCGCTGGTCGATGCCGAGCGACTGGCGCTACACCGCGAACTCGGGCTGGTCCGGCAGGACGGCGACCGCATCGCCCTCACCTCGGCGGGTATGCCGCTGCTTGACGCGCTGTTGGGCGAGATCGTCGGCGACGGGCTGGTCAGCGTATGAGCACCGCCGCCGATTTGCTCGAGACCTGGCGCGCCGAGCTGGTGCACAGCCGCAGGCGCAGCCCGCACACCGTGCGCGCGTACCTTGGTTGCGCAGACAGACTGCTCAAGGCGCGAGGCCTCGCCGATTGGGAGGCCGTCGCCCGCCTTGAAGCACATGATCTGCGCCGCCATCTGGCGAACCGCCGCGCGGAGGGCATTGGCAATGCCAGCGCCGCGCGCGAACTTTCCGCGCTCAAATCCTTCATTGGCTATGCCCGGCAGCAATCGGGCGATCCCGACCCCGCCGCACCGCGGCTGCGCGGCCCGCGGGTCAAGAAAGGCCTGCCTCGCCCCGTTACGCCAGATGAAGCGAGCAACCTCGCCGAACTGGTCGCCGGAAATGCCAAGGCAGGCTGGATCGGCGCGCGCGACCGGGCGGTGCTGCTGCTGCTTTATGGCTCGGGCCTCCGCATCGCCGAGGCGCTGTCGCTCAAAGGCTGCGACGCACCGCTGGGCGAAGTGCTGCAGGTCACTGGCAAGGGCGGCAAGCAGCGTATGGTGCCGATCCTGCCGATCACTCGCGCTGCGGTGGCGGATTATTGCGCTAAATGCCCCTGGCCGCTGGGTGCGGACGAGCCGCTATTTCGCGGCGCCAAGGGCGGCACGCTGAGCCCGGGCATGGTGCAGAAGGCGACCGCGCAGGCGCGCCGCGCACTCGGCCTACCCGACACGGCCACGCCCCACGCCCTGCGGCACAGCTTCGCCACGCATTTGCTGGGCGCTGGGGCCGACCTCAGGAGCCTGCAGGAACTGCTTGGCCACGCTTCGCTCGGCTCGACCCAGATCTACACTAAGGTCGATGCGGCCACGATGCTGGAGAATTACCGCGACGCGCATCCCCGTGCGAGGAAGAATTGACCGGCTTCGGCCAGCCAAATAGGCTCGATTGCAAGGCCGCGTGGGTGGTCGCAGGCCCGGAGAAATGACATGGCCGATGCAGCCGAAATCAACACCGACATGCTCGCCTTCTGGAATGGCACAGGAGGCAATATGTGGGTCGAGTGGCAGGAACATACCGACATTACGCTGACGCCAATCACTGACGCCTTGCTGGCATCTGCGGGTGCAAGCGCGGGAGAGCGAGTGGTCGACATCGGATGCGGATGCGGTGCGGTGACGATCGACCTCGCCCGCGCGGTGGGCGCTTCGGGCAAGATAGCAGGTCTCGACATATCCGGGCCGATGTTAACCGAGACGGAGCGCCGCTCAGACGCAGCCGGAATATCGACCATCGAATGGATCGAAGCTGACGCAGCGACAGCCGCGCTTGGCGAATACGATTTGCTTGCATCGGTTTTCAGCACGATGTTCTTCGGCGATCAGGTCGCGGCCTTTTCCAACATGCGCGCCTCCTCCGCGCCGGGAGCGCGGCTCGCCATGGTCAGCCGGGCGAGAACCCCTGGATGGAAGTGCCGATGGATGCGGTGCTTCCGCATATCCCGCCGCGCCCGCAGGGAACGCTCAATGCACCGGGCATGTTTGCGTTTGCCGATGCCGCCTATGTCCTCGTTCCCTTGAGGTGGTGTAGCGCAGCGAGGCAAGCTGATAAAAGTCAGCCTGCCATCTATCGATATTGGCGGCAAATGTTTGCCCTTGAGCCGCTAGCGATCGTTACCTCCCGCGCAGCCTCGCCTCAATCGCGTCCCAGATCATTCCCGGCGTATCGGTGCCGTTGAACCGGTCGATCGCGCGGATACCGGTGGGAGAAGTCACGTTGATCTCGGTGAGATATTTGCCGCCGATCACGTCGATCCCGACGAAGATCAGCCCCCTCTCCCTGACCACCGGGCCCAGCGCATCGCAGATTTCCTGCTCGCGCGCAGTCAGGGTCGTCGCCTGGGCGCTGCCGCCCACCGCCATGTTGGAGCGGAACTCGCCTTCGCCAGGTATACGGTTGATTGCACCGGCTACCACGCCGTCGATCAGCACGATGCGCTTGTCGCCCTCGGCCACTTCGGGAAGGAAGGGCTGCACCATATGCGCTTCGGGCCACATCTGGTTGAACACTTCGAACAGGGCGGAGAGGTTTTCTCCATTCGGGGGAATGCGGAAGATCGCCTTGCCGCCATTGCCATGGATCGGCTTGACCACCACCGCGCCATGTTCGGCCATGAAGCGCCGCACCTCGTCTACCGAGCGGGTGATCAGCGTAGGCGGCATGAACTCGCGGAAATCGAGCACCATCACCTTTTCAGGCGCGTTGCGCACGCTCACCGGGTCGTTGACCACCAGCGTTTCGCCCTTGATGCGCTCGAGCAAATGGGTACCGGTAATATAGCCCATGTGAAACGGCGGATCCTGCCGCATCAGCACGACGTCGATATCCTTGCCCAAATCGAGCCGCACCGCTTCGCCCTTGGTCGCATGGTTGCCCTGCACCGGCTGCACTGTCACGGGAAAGCAGCGCGCATAAAGCCGGCTGTCCGCGTCGAGCGTCAAGCTTTCGACGTGGTATTCATAGACCGCGTGCCCGCGTTTTTGCGCGGCTTCGATCAAGGCGAAGGACGAATCCGTCGCAATGTTGACGGTTTCGATCGGGTCCATCTGGACGGCGATGCGCAACGACATGCAAACTCCTTCAGGGCTGCCAAGCGTTGACGATGTGGCGCGGGAAGGCCCCGGGTGCAAGCAGGATCACATCAATCCTGACTTCCTCGCCCTGCGCGGCATAGTCGTGCGCCACGCATTCGGCCACCCGGCGCAAGCGGTAAGCATCGATCGCATGGTCGAGATCCGCCGCGTGCTGGCGCCATTTGACTTCGAAGAAGGCAACCACGCCCCCGCGTCGCACGATCAGGTCTATATCCCCGCGCGGGGTGTTCACCCGTTGGCCCAGCACCGACCAGCCTTGCAGGCGGAGCCATGCCGCGGCTTGCCATTCGCCCTTGCGCCCTTCCCGCTCGGCCCGTTGGCGGCTCATCCAGCCTTCAGTTCCATCGCCCGCGCGTAGAGCGCCTTGCGGTCGAGCCCAGTTGCCTTGGCAACCTGCGCCGCCGCTTGCGAGGGTTTGAGACTGGCCAGCGCCTTGCGCAGCATGGCGTCGGCGTCGAATGTGGGCGCTTCTTCCGCGCCCGGTGGAGCGACCAGCAGCACAATCTCGCCCCTTGGCGGATGTCCCGAATAATGCGCGGCAAGATCCGCAGCGCTGCCGGTGCGGCACTCCTCGTAAAGCTTGGTCAGCTCGCGTGCGACCGCGACTTCGCGCGCGGGCCACATATCGGCAATCGCTTCGAGCGATTTCACTAGGCGCGGCCCGCTCTCGTAGAATACCAGAGTCGCGTCGATACCCGCGAGCGCCTCTAGCGCCTCGCCGCGCGCTTTGTCTTTAACCGGCAGGAAACCGGCGAACAGGAAGCGGTCGGTCGGCAAGCCTGCCAGCGTGAGCCCGGCGATCGCGGCGCAAGGCCCGGGTAGTGTCGTGACTTCTACCCCCGCCTCGCGGGCCGCACGCACGAGGCGATAGCCGGGGTCTGAAATCAGCGGAGTGCCCGCATCGCTCACAAGCGCCACCGCTTCATTGTGCATCCGTTGGACCAGCGCGTCGCACGCTTTTTCGCTGGCGTGGTCGTCATGCCGAATCAGCGGCTTCGAAATGTCGAGATGTTTAAGCAGCTTGCCCGCCACTCTTGTGTCTTCGCAGGCGACCGCATCGCAGCGGCGCAGGATATCGACCGCACGGAGCGTTATATCGCCTAAATTGCCAATCGGCGTGGCAACGATATAGAGACCTCTTGGAAAAGGTTCAGAAAGGCTGGTTCCGGATGCGCCACTGTTCACGTGGCCTCTTTGGAACAGCCGGGATAGGGTCGGCAAGTATGCAGCGAAATTTGTTCAATCGGCGCTACCTGTTTTTGTGGGGCACTGCGCTGCTGCTGGCGGGCTGTCAGATGATCCCCAAGACCGGGCCGAGCGCTCCTCCGCCCGAAGTGGGCCCCGCGCCCGAACCGAGCGCGACCGAGCTTCCCAACGACGAAACGCGCCACCGCATCGCGATCCTTGTGCCGCTGACGGGCCGCAACGGCCCGGTCGGCCAGTCGATCGCAAATGCCGCAAACATGGCGATTCTCGACACCAGCGCGGAAAACCTGCGCATCACCACCTATGACACCTCGCAAGGCGCAGATGCCGCCGCAACCAAGGCGGTTGCCGATGGCAACAAGCTGATCCTCGGCCCGATGCTGGCAGAGAATGTCCCCGCGGTGGAATCGGTGGCGCGCCGCGCCGGGGTGCCGCTGATCTCTTTCTCGAACAACACCACCGTTGCGAAGGCAGATGTGTTCGTGATGGGCCATATCCCCGAGCAATCGATCGAGCGTTCGGTCGCTTTTGCAAGGTCACGCGGGGCGAACAATTTTGCCGCGCTGCTTCCCGCAGGCGATTATGGCGATCGCGCCCAGAGCGCGCTGAGCGACGCGCTGCGCAACTATGGCGGGCTGCTCAAGCGAACTGAACGCTATGATCGTGGCAGCACCGCTGTCATTGGCGCCGCGAACCGCCTGCGCGAAGCAGGCGGATATGACACCGTGCTGATCGCCGACGGGGTGCAACTTGCATCGCAAGGCGCAACCGCGCTCAAGGAAGGCGGCGCATCGCCCCGCATCCTCGGCACCGAATTGTGGAGCGGCGAAAGCGCCTTGACCCGCACCGCCGTATTGCGCGGGGCGCTGTTCTCCGCAGTCTCGAACCAGCGCTTCCAGCGCTTCCGCGATAGCTACCGGAACCGCTTCGGCGATGCGCCCTATCGCATTTCGACGCTCGGTTACGATGCCGTACTGCTAACGCTCCGCGTAGCGCGTGACTGGCGCTTCGGGCGACCCTTCCCCACCAGCCAGCTCGTCGCCCGCGACGGTTTCCTCGGCCTCGACGGCGCGTTCCGCTTCGGCACCAACGGGGTGATAGAGCGGGCGATGGAAGTGCGTGAAGTGAAGGCAGATGATGTAACCGTGGTCGATCCGGCGCCCGCCCGCTTCAGCGACTGAGCAAAACCCCCTCGCCCTGCTTGTGCGGCAATTGGGCCGCAGCATATAGGCTTGTCCATGTCCGACGATCTGTTCGATAACACGCCCGCTTCGAGCGGCGACTACAACGCCTCTGCCATCGAAGTGCTCGAAGGGCTCGAGCCTGTGCGCCGCCGCCCCGGCATGTATATCGGCGGGACGGACGATCGCGCACTGCACCACCTCGCAGCTGAAGTGCTCGACAACTCGATGGACGAAGCGGTGGCGGGCCATGCAAGCCGCATCGAAGTGCGGCTTGAAGAAGGCAACCGCCTGTCGATCAGCGACAATGGCCGCGGTATTCCCGTCGACGAGCACCCGAAGTTCCCAGGCAAGTCTACGCTCGAAGTGATCCTTTCGACGCTGCACTCGGGCGGCAAGTTCTCCGGCAAAGCCTACGCCACGTCAGGCGGCCTCCACGGCGTCGGCGTCAGCGTGGTCAACGCGCTTTCCAGCCATACGCGGGTGGAAGTAGCGCGCGACCGCCAGCTTTACGCGCAGGAATTCGCCAAGGGCCAAACGCTCGGCTCGCTCGAAAGCCTCGGCCCGACGCCCAACCGGCGCGGCACTACCGTCAGCTTCTCGCCCGACGAAGAGATATTCGGCGACCGCCAGTTCAAGCCCGCGCGGCTGTTCAAGCTTGCGCGATCCAAGGCCTACCTTTTCGCCGGGGTCGAGATCCGCTGGAAATGCGCCCCGTCGCTCGCGAGCGAGGATGTGCCCGAAGAAGCGACGTTCAAATTCCCCGGCGGCCTTGCCGATCACCTCGCCGAAGAGGTCGGCGCGCGCGAATGCGTCACCGCCCAGCCCTTCACGGGCAACCAGGACTTTCCCGAGAAAAAGGGCCGCGTCGAATGGGCGATTGCCTGGCCGCTGTGGTCCGACGGTTCGACCAGCTGGTATTGCAACACCGTGCCCACCCCCGATGGCGGCACCCACGAGCAGGGCCTTCGTTCGGGGCTGACCAAGGGCCTGCGCGCTTTTGGCGAGCTGACCGGGCATAAGAAATCCAAGGACATCACCGCCGATGACGTGATGACCGGCTGCGAAGTGATGCTGTCGGTCTTCATCCGCGATCCGCAGTTCCAGAGCCAGACCAAGGACCGCCTGACCTCGCCCGAAGCGACCCGCCTTGTCGAGAATGCAGTGCGCGACCATTTCGACCATTTCCTCACCGCCAATATGGAGCGCGGCCGTGCGCTGCTGGGCAGCGTGATGGAACGGATGGACGAGCGGCTCAAGCGCAAGGCCGAGCGCGAGATCAAGCGCAAGACTGCCACCAACGCCAAGAAGTTGCGCCTGCCGGGCAAGCTCACCGATTGTTCGGGCCAAGGCGACCGCGAGACCGAGCTGTTCATTGTCGAAGGCGATTCGGCCGGTGGCAGCGCCAAGCAGGCGCGCGACCGCAAGAACCAGGCGATCCTGCCGATCCGCGGCAAAATCCTGAACGTTGCCAGCGCGACGGCTGAAAAGATCCGCGCCAATCAGGAAATCGCCGATCTCGCGCTCGCGCTCGGCTGTGGCACGCGCAAGGATTGCGACCCGGAAAACCTGCGCTACGACCGCATCATCATCATGACCGACGCCGATGTCGACGGGGCGCACATCGCCACGCTACTGATGACGTTCTTCTTTCAGGAAATGCCCGAAGTGGTGCGCGGCGGATATCTCTACCTGGCGCAGCCGCCGCTCTACAAACTCACCAGCGGCAAGGAAACGCGCTATGCGCGCGATGACGCGCACCGCGCCGAGCTGGAAGCCAGCGTGTTCAAAGGCAAAAAGGTCGAAGTCAGCCGCTTCAAGGGCCTTGGTGAAATGAACCCGAACCAGCTGCGCGAAACGACCATGAGCCCGGATACGCGCAGCCTGATCCGCATCACCCTGCCCGAACAGCACGAAGCGCGCTTCGCGGTGAAGGCGCTGGTCGACCAGCTGATGGGCCGTAATCCGGAACATCGCTTCAACTTCATCCAGAACCACGCCAGCGACGTGGATCGCGAGATGATCGACGCCTGAGCGGGCAGCCCCTCCAATTCGCTAGCTTCCGCAGCGACACCCTTGCGCCAAACTGTTGCGTAACTTAACGCCAACGGAAAGTTCCAAGGGAAAACCGATGACCGATACGACCCGCTTCGAAGGCACCAGCTCCTATATTGCGACCGACGACCTGAAAGTGGCGGTCAACGCCGCAGTCACGCTGCGTCGTCCGCTGCTGGTCAAGGGCGAACCGGGCACCGGCAAGACCGTGCTGGCGCATGAAATCGCCAAGGCGATCGACGCCCCGCTGATCGAGTGGAACGTCAAGTCCACCACCAAGGCGCAGCAATTTCAGCGTCCACTGGAAGCGTTTGAAATCCAGTCAAAGATCGAGTAAAACTTGATAAGTAAACTTATTAATATTAATGATCATAGCAATGAACTGGATAAAACGAATAGATTGGCCAGCATGGATCGGCACCCTGTTACTTATTATTGTCTTTCGGGAAGCTTCGGTCTGGTTAATGACCCAACTGAATCATCCTGAATTAGGCAATCTGGTCGGGTTATTGAGTCTTTTAATTGCGCTGTTTACCTGGCGCTACTTTGGCAAACTCCCCGCTCGCCTCGTGGATACCAATAACAAACTGATGAAGGAAAGCGCCTTTGCTTTCCTGCCTGTCAGTGCAGGTGCACTGATGATGCTGGTACATATGGGCCAGAAAATTCCGGCCTTTCTGTTCATCATGTTTTTCAGCACCCTGATTCCTTTATGGATTTACGCCAAAATGGCCAAGCGCTGGTTATAGGAGTTCCGCATGTTATCTATTTTGTATGGCTTTGCGGTTACGCTCAGCGCCTATCTGATTGCCAAACCCTGTAACCGGTTCATACCGCAAATTCCCGTCATCGTGTTCAGCATGTTCTTTGTACTGGCGATTTTATTTGTGCTAGGCATTCCCTATGAAAATTACATGGATGAAGTTAATCCACTCTTTAACCATTTACTCGGCTATGTGACCGTCGCCTTGGCTATCCCTCTGGCCGCGATGCGCTACGATGACTTGCCGCTCAAAGCCATTATCGGCATTTTGGTTTTTGCCAGTATCAGTGCTGTCGCCTTACCGATGGGACTGGCTTATCTGCTGCATATGTCCTCTGCAGATATTATGGCGTTTGCTACCCGCGCAGTGACCACTCCAATTGCGATTAATATTGCCACCTTGCTGGATGCACCCATCAGCATGGTCATTCTGATCGTGATTCTTTCTGGCGTGATTGGTGCAGCTTTTTCTCCATTTATTCTGAGACATATTAATGATGAACGTGCCTCCGGATTGGCTTTAGGACTGGCCGCACATGCCATCGGCACAGCTCAGGCCTGGCAGCGCGGCAGTGTTGCAGGTCGTTATGCTGCTTTTGGCATGGCGGTAAATGCGGTCTTCACCGCGATCTGGTTGCCAACTTTTATACTTTATTTGCAAAAAATGTGACTAGTGAATCAAATTATTCATTTGTTTTATAGGGTAATCGTTCTTACTATAGAGTAAGAACTCTAATCCAACCTAGGAACAGATATATGAATAAGGTTCAATTTTTTTCAACTTTACTTTTAGCCTCTTTCAGCCATCTGGCTTTGGCCTCTGACCTTTCAGGGACATGGAGAAATATTGACGACAAAACTGGTTCACCTAAAGCATTCCTCGAAATTCGTGAGACGGCTTCCGGCGTCTATGCTGCCAAGATCACAAAAATCACCCCGCGTCCTGGATATACCCCGAAAGAAAACTGTGTGTCCTGTCCTGCACCTTATACCAATAAACCTATTCTCGGCCTGGATGTGCTCACTGGCTTAAAGCACGTTGGCAATAACAGTTTTGCTCAAGGCAAGCTGCTTGATCCATTATCAGGGAATCTTTATAACACCAAAGCAAAATTAAGTGCTAATGGGAAACGTCTGATCCTACGCGGCTATATCGGCGTTTCAGCACTAGGCCGTAGTCAAACCTGGATTAAGCAGGATTAATTCCTGCTTTATTAAATAAAATGTGACGGGGTTATGCTTTAGTAGATAGAAGCTTGCATTTTAATGCATTAAGTTGTATGAATATTAAACATATGCTTTTTTCATGCAATATAGATTATGAAAGTGTATTAACGTAGTTTGCATCATCGTTCACCACATGGAATTAGGTGAATGTTCATAAAAAAATAAGGATAAGGATATCGCATGTATAAAATCGCAATTTTAACTGTTTTTTCAGCTTCTTTATTCACAGGCTCTATGGCCTTTGCTCAGGAGTTATCTGGTCTCTGGCAACAGATTGATGATAAAACCGGCTCACCTAAAGCATTGATTGACATGAAAATGCAGGCTGATGGCTCGTATACCGGAACGATTAATAAAGTCACACCTCGCCCAGGTTATACACCACGGGAAAAATGTGTCAAATGTCCACCACCTTATACCGATAAACCGATTTTGGGATTAGACGTTATTAAAGGACTG
>JALRKY010000004.1 GCA_023260985.1 Altererythrobacter sp.
CGTACTGCAGGGTACTCTGATTTATAACGACAACGGCCTGGCACTGGTGGAAGACAGTGACGGGATCGGGGAGAATCCGGCCGCTATCGAGGCGCGCCGTATCGAACTGTTCGACCATGACGGCAGCTATGCCTATCCCGAACTGCGGGTCCATTATTCGGGCAAAGGCACTCCAAGCGATCGCACGCGCGCTTTCGGGCGGCTCGAGGAGCAAGGTGTCTACGCCACCACCATCACCCGCCCGGCGCTGTTCGAAGAATATCTGAAGGAACAGCTTGAGCTGATTACCCATGACTATGACGTGCGGCTCGAAGTCTCGCCCTCGCGCCAGGAAATCCCCTTTCCCTATGTGCTCGACGGTGAAGCGGGCGCGCTTATGGCGGGCATTGCTCCGCAGGAACTGGCGAAGCATTTTCCCTCGACCGACCTTGCGCTGATCGGGGACGAGCTGGCGGACGGGAGCGACCTCAGGCCCAACCTTCCCATGCCGCTCTCGCTGTTCGACGGGCTGCGGACCGATTATTCGCTGGCGCGCCTCGCGCACTATACTGGCACACGGCCGGAGGACTTCCAGGACTTCATCCTGTTCACCAACTATCATCGCTATGTCGATGAATTCGTTGACTGGGCGGCCCAGCAGGTTGGCACCGACAACTACGTTTCGCTGACCGGTGCAGGCGGGCTCGATATCAGCGAACGGACGGCTGACGGGCGCGCGCAATTGTCCGACACGGCATGGCGCAAGCACCAGATGCCCGCCTATCACCTCACCCGCGCGGACAAGAGCGGCATCACATTGGTCAATATCGGCGTGGGCCCTTCGAACGCCAAGACGATCTGCGACCATCTGGCCGTGCTGCGCCCGCACTCATGGCTGATGATCGGGCATTGCGGCGGCTTGCGCTCGACCCAGCGGATTGGTGACTTCGTGCTCGCTCACGCCTACCTGCGCGACGACCATGTGCTCGACGGCGTGCTGCCGCCGGAAATCCCGATCCCGCCGATCGCCGAAGTGCAGCAGGCACTGGCCGGGGCCGCCGAAGAAGTTTCGGGAACGCAGGGCGCCAATTTGAAGCAGCGGATGCGCACCGGCACCGTTGTCACCACTGACGACCGCAATTGGGAATTGCTCTATTCGCTCAGCGCCAAGCGTTTCTCGCAAAGCCGCGCGATCGCGATCGACATGGAAAGCGCGACCATCGCCGCGCAAGGGTATCGCTTCCGCGTTCCTTACGGCACGCTGCTGTGCGTCAGCGACAAGCCGCTCCATGGCGAGATCAAGCTGCCGGGTCAGGCGAACCAGTTCTATGAGGAAGCGATCGCCGCTCACCTCCAGATGGGGATCGTCGCCTGCAGGAAGCTGCGCGACGAGGGTAACAGGCTGCACTCACGCAAGCTGCGTGCCTTTAACGAGCCGCCGTTCAGGTGAGTGTCCACACAGCCCTATCGCGCTCCGTCGCGGGCCGCGTCGCCATCGTCACCGGCGCTGCCAGTGGCATGGGCAAGGCGACCGCCAAGCTGCTGGCCAGCGAAGGCGCGAAAGTGGCGGTGACCGACCTTAACCTTGTCGCCTGCGAAGCAGTGGCGCGCGAATGCGGGCTCAACGTGCGGCCCTACGCCCTCGACGTTTCCGATGCCGAAGAGATCAAGCGCGTGGTCGCACAGATCGCGCAGGATTTCGGCGCGATCGATATTCTCGTCAACAATGCCGGGGTCTCGAGCTTCTGCGCTCTGGATGACGAGGCTTATGAAGACATCTGGCACCGCGCTCTTGCAGTGATGCTGACCGCGCAGCAGCGCATGGTTCGCGCCGCCCTGCCCTGGCTGCGCCAGAGCGACGCCGCACGCATCGTCAACATCGCCTCGACCGAAGGCCTGGGCGCCACACCGGGCGACACGCCTTATGTAGCCGCCAAAACGGGGGTGACGGGGCTCACGCGCGGGCTGGCGGTCGATCTCGGCCCCGAAGGCATCACGGTCAATTGCATCTGCCCCGGCCCGATCCGCACCGCGATGACCGACAAGGTGCCCGAGGAGCACAAGGCGATCTTCGCCAAGCGCCGCACCGCGCTGAAGCGCTATGGCGAGCCCGAGGAAGTGGCGCATATCACCCTGTCGCTGGTGCTGCCCTCTGCAAGCTATATCACCGGCGCGGTGATCCCCGTCGATGGCGGGCTGATGGCGCGGAATGCGTAGAGGCGGGAAAAATTGAAAGCGGGTGAAGGCAACCTAAAGATCAATCTTCACCACTCTTCGGTCCCGTTCAGCACCAACTAAGCTCCATCCAGCGAGCCCGCCTTTATGGCGATATCGAACCCCCGTCGCAGCGCTTGCGGTGGGGGTTTCAATTGGCGCGGGCGATCACCAGCCCTTAGGCTTGCCCTTGTTCTGCTTTTCGAGCCACTTCATCAGCGGCGCGAAATATTCCATCATCGCCTTGCCGCTAATCTGCCGCTCGCCGGTGAAGGCTTCGAGCGCATCGGGCCAGGGCTTGGATGCGCCCATTTCGAGCATAGCGTTGAGGTTCTTGCCGACTTCCTCATTGCCGTAAAAGCTGCAGCGGTGGAGCGGGCCCTTCCAGCCTGCCTGGTCGCAGGCGGCCTTGTAGAACTGGAACTGCAGGATGTGCGCTAGGAAATAGCGTGTGTAGGGCACGTTACCGGGAATGTGATACTTGGCGCCTGCATCAAACTTGCTTTCGTCGCGCGCTACGGGTGGCATAATTCCCTGATATTCCAACCTCATATCGTTCCAGCCGCTGTTCAAACGATCACTCGGGATCGAACCTTTGAACAGGCCCCAGCGATAGCGATCGACCAGCAGGCCGAAGGGCAGGAAAGCGACTTTGTCCATCGCCTGGCGCAGCAGCAAGCCGATGTCCTTGTCGGCGCTCGGCACGTCGCTCTTGTCGAGCATGCCAATCTGCACGAGGTACTCGGGCGTTATTGACAGCGCGATCATGTCGCCGATCGCTTCATGGAAACCGTCATTCGCGCCGTTGAGATGCAGGTAGTCCTGCTGGTTATAGGCGCGCTGGTAGTAGTTATGGCCCAGCTCGTGGTGGATGGTAATGAAATCGTCTGCGTTCTTCTTAATGCACATCTTGATGCGGAGATCAGCGACATTGTCCATGTTCCATGCCGAAGCGTGGCACACTACTTCACGGTCTGCAGGCTTGAGGAACTGGCTGCGCTCCCAGAAGGTTGGCGGCAATGCTTCGAAGCCCAGCGAGGAGAAGAAGTCTTCGCCGACCTTGACCATATCGGTTTCGCTCAGGCCTTTCTTCGCAATCAGATCGGTCAGATCAAAACCGATATCGCCAGCGCCCTTGGGTGCAACCAGTGGGTAGATACCTGCCCACTGCTGCGCCCACATGTTGCCCAACAGGTCTGCGCGGATCGGGCCCTTGGCAGTTTGGACCGCATCGCCATATTTTTCGTTCAGCTGCGAGCGGACGTAGGCGTGCAGCGCGACATACAGCGGCTTAACTTCCTGCCACATCCGCTCGGTCTCGGCGGCAAACTGGTCAGGGTCCATGTCGTAGTTCGAACGCCACATCGCCCCCAGGTCGGCGAAGCCGAGTTCCTTTGCGCCGTCGTTGGCGATCGCGATCATGCGCGTGTAATCATCGCGCATCGGGGCCCCGACATTATCGTGCCAGCTTGCCCACATTTCGGCGAGTTCAGCCGGAGTGCGGTCCAGATTGCCCATTTCGGCTTCGATATCGGAACCGTTAATTTCTTGGCCGTTTAGCGTTCCGCGCCCCTTGCCGTACATCGAGCCCAGCTTGGTGGCGATCTCGTTCAGCTCTGTCGCAGCGCCATCGCGCACCGGCGCGGGCATGACGATGCCGTTGCGCAGGATGTCGAGCTTGCGTGCGACTTCCGGGTCGAGCCCTTCGACGCGGGCGTAGCGCGCTGCCTCATTGGCATAGGCGACTGACTTTTGCGTGGCGATCGCGCCGTATTTTGCGGCCAGTGTATCGCTGTCATGGTTGATGTAAGTCGAGTTGATCCACGAAACGTGGCCGAACTCAACCGAGAAGCCGAACAGGTCCTTTTCGACCATTGCGATCCACGCCGCGGCGCCTTCGGGCGTCGGCGGATAGGCTTCGGCAGAGGCAGCGGGCAGCGTAGCACCTGCATCATCCGCCCGGACAGCATTTGTGGAGACAGCCAGCGAAACCGCCAGCGCCGTAAGTGCGACCTTGGAAATTTTCATGGGTGCGATCCCTATCAAGTCAGCAAGAATTTTGCAGCAAAGCGACTGGCTGCGAAGCAGCGGTTAATCAAGCAGTACAGAAAGATTTTCGACGAACAGCGATTGCGGGTAGATCAACCGAGCAGGAAGTCCACGATCGCTTCGCCCATCTCGGGCTTGGTCGCAGAAATCAGGTGATTGCCGGGTGTCTCGACATAGGTCGCGTTGGGCAACAAATCTGCGAGGTCGCGAGCCGAGCCATTGTCGCGATCCTCGTCCCCGCACACCACCAAGGTCGGCATCGTCACATTGGCAAGCAGGTCGAGCGAAAGGTCGGGCATGGTGTCGAGCAACATGCGCGCCGCAACCCGGTCGACATCCTGCGATTTGAGGAACTGGCGTGAGTAATATGCCGGATCGCCTGGCCCGATCTTATCGAATTCGTCGATCACGCGGCGGAAATGGCTCGCGCGCTTCTGCCACTCGCCAAGGCCGGCAGTCCCCATGCCCCCGACGATAAGGCGCGCAGGCGCAAGCACGCCTTTAGCCACGGCGTGGAGCGACGTTCGGGCGCCCAGCGAAAATCCGCCCAAATCATATTGTTCAAACCCCAGATGCTCGACCAGCGCCACGACATCGCGCACCAGCACGTTGGTCGGGTATTTCGCCGGATCGGTCGGGCTCTCGCTTTGACCATGCACGCGAAAATCGAGCATGATCGCTTCGAAACCCGCATCGGCGATCCGACGGGCGTGGCCCCATTTGATCCAGTTCATCTCAGCGCTGGAGAACAGGCCGTGCAACAGCACCACCGGGCGGCCCTCACCGCAGTGGTGCACCGCCAGCCGCGTACCGTCGAAGCTGGCGAAGAATTCGGTCCTGACTTCGCTCACCGCTCGGCCAGCCCTTTTTGCTCCATGCGCCATTTGGCCATCTCGATCCGGTCCTGCCCGAAGAAAGGTTCTCCTTCGAACACCAGCGTCGGTACGCCCCAATGGCCCGCAGCGGTGAGCGCGTCCTGGTTTTCAGAGATTTCGGCATCCAGCGCGGCGGCATGGGCTGTCACCTCGGCATCCAGCTCCGCCAGGTCAAGCCCGGCACGGCTGACCGCCTCCGCGAGGTGCTCACCTTCATGCCAATCGTCAACTGCGCCTGACCAGATGACTTTCGAAACCTCGTCGGCAAATGCAAGACCCTTGCCTCGCTTCTGCGCGGCCTGACCCATCCGCGTCAGCCGATGAATGTAAGGCTGATCTTCCGACACTTTGCGCGTCATCATTTCCTGCAGAACCGGATCAGGTCGCGGCCAACGATAGGGAATGCCAAGCATTTGCGCCGAACGCGCCGCATCGATAAAGATGTAGCGACCTTGCAGCGCATTGGTGAACAAGATGTCCGGGTCGCGAATCGCAATCGGATAGACGGGCCTCAGCGCGATATCGACCGTGTGCGCTTCGGAGAGCTCGCGATATCGGCCGATGGCCAAATAGCTATAGGGGGAACGGAAGCTGAAATAGAGATCTGCGGTGAGTGTCATGTTGTCAGGCTAGTCGGGATTTCTCCTGACCGCCAGAGCCAGCTTGCATATAATAAGCCTACTTATTATATGCCCACGTATGATTCCCGAGCTTGGTTACCGAATGTCCGACAACTCGCGCCTTTTGCGACGCCTCTTCGACGAGCGCGTGCGCGACCTTGGCCTGACTGCAGCACAGGCCCGGCTGCTGCTGTCGCTCGACCATTTCCCGGACCAGAACCAGGGCTTCTATGCCGAGCGGCTGGAGATCGAACCGATTACCCTCACCAGGATCGCTGACCGTATGGAAGACGCTGGCTGGCTTGAAAGGCGAAGCGATCCGGCAGACCGGCGCGCGCGAATACTCCACCTGACAGGCAAGAGCCGTGACATCGTCGACAAACTGCAATCGACCGTCGAACGCTTGTTCGAGGACACGCTGCATGGGTTGAGCACTGCCGAACGCGATACGTTGGGCGAGCTGCTCGACCGGATCGGCGAAAACCTGGCTCGGGCACGAGAGCAGGAGCCGGTGCATGGCTGATATCGACGCCCAGTTCGAAACCTCCGCCGGTACCGAGTCGCCCGCCGCAAACGATGTGAACGCGCGCCCGCGCCGCAGCTGGCGGCGGCTTGCGCTGATGCTCTCAGTCCCATTCCTGCTGCTGGTCGGCGCGGGAATCTATTGGATCGGCCTCATCGGCAAGGTCACGACAGACAATGCCTATGTCCAGGCGGACAAAGTCTCTGTTAGCGCCGAAGTCGGTGGCCGCATTGTCGAGACCTACGTCAAGGAAGGCGATGTGGTGTCCGCGGGGCAGTTGCTGTTCCGGATCGATCCCGAGCCATACCAGCTGGCACTCGACGAAGCCCAGGCCGATCTTGCGCTGGCACAGGCGAATGTGATCGCGCTGTCCAATTCGAGTGACCTTGCCGGGGTGGATATTTCGGCGGCGCGCGAGAACATCGCCTTCGCTCAATCACGCTTCGAACGTGTCAGCGCGCTGCGCGACAGAGGCTTCAGCACCAAGGCCGATTTCGAAGCGGCCGAGCATGCCGTGACACAAGCTCGCGAAGGATTGCGCCAGGCCGAAGCGCGCCAGCGCGAAGCCCGCGCCAAGCTTGCCACGGCTCCGGCGGTCCCCGGCGAGAACCCACAGGTCGCCCGCGCCCGCGCGCGAATTGCCGATGCCGAACTGGCGCTGCACCGGACGGAAGTGCGTGCACCTGCTGTCGGCCAGATTGCACAGGCCGATCGCCTTCTCGTTGGGCAACAGGTGGTCGCAAACCTGCCGGTGGTCACGCTGGTCAAATCCGATGCCAGCTATGTCGAGGCCAATTTCAAGGAAACCGACCTCACCGACATGCGCGAGGGCCAGCGCGCCAAGGTCAAGCTCGATGCCTATCCGGGTCTTGAACTGAAAGGCAAAGTCACTTCGATCGGCGCAGGCACCGGCTCCGAATTCTCGGTCCTGCCCGCGCAGAACGCCACCGGCAATTGGGTCAAGGTAACCCAGCGCGTGCCAGTGAAGATCGAGATCGAAGTGAAGAGCCCACGGCGGCTGATCGCGGGGCTTTCCGCCGACGTAACGGTCTATACCGCCGACCGCGACGAATAGGCATGGCAAGCGCGGCACAACCGGCCGGAAGTGCTGCCGGTCACCCGCACCAGAGCGACGAAGCGCACCTGCACGCCGACAATTACTGGCTGCTGATTGTAGGGATCATGGCGGCGTCGCTGCTGCAGATCCTTGACACCACCATCGCCAACGTCGCCATCCCGCACATGCAGGCTTCGCTCGGAGCGACCATCGACAGCGTCACCTGGGTACTCACCAGTTATATCATCGCTTCGGCAGTGGCCCTGCCCATCACCGGCTGGCTGGCCGATCGGATCGGTGCCCGGCGGTTGTTCATAGGTTCGGTAGCGGGCTTCATTTTCACATCGATGTTGTGCGGCATGGCGCAGAACCTCGAAGAGATGGTGATCTTCCGCGCGATGCAGGGCGTGGCCGGCGCCTTCATCGCTCCGCTCAGCCAAGCCTTCATGCTCGATATCACCCGCCCTAGCCGCCATGCGCAGGTTATGGCGATCTGGAGCATGGGGATCATGATCGGCCCGATCCTCGGCCCAATTCTTGGCGGGTGGCTGACGGAGAGCGCTAACTGGCGGTGGGTCTTCTACGTCAATTTGCCGATCGGCATACTCTCGCTCGCTGCGTTGATCGCCTACCTGCCCCAGCCAGAGCAGCGTCGTCGCCCGTTCGACCTGACCGGTTTCATACTTCTGGCGATCGCCCTGTCGGGGCTTCAGCTGATGCTCGACCGTGGCGGGCATCTCGACTGGTTCGACGCGACTGAAATCTGGATCTACGCACTGCTGGCGCTTTCCGCGGGCTGGATGGTGGTGATTCACCTCTCCACAACCAAGCATCCCATGTTCGACACCGCACTGTTCCGCGATCGCAATTTCGCTTTCGCCATGCTGTTTATGCTGGTGATCGGTGTAGTGATGTTCGCCACCATGGCGCTGTTGCCGCCGATGCTCCAAAATCTCTTCGGCTATGGCGTGATCGACACCGGCATCGTGCTGATGCCGCGCGGCATAGGTATCCTTATCAGCATGCAGGTTTCTAGCTGGCTGATGCGCCGCGGCTGGGATGCAAGGCCAGTAGTGGCGATGGGCTTCCTGGTCTGCGGATTCTCATTATGGCAAATGGCACACTGGTCGCTCGCGGTTGACCAGTTCCACATCATCGCGACCGGCCTTACGCAGGGCCTTGGCATGGGGCTTGTGTTCATCCCGCTTCAGGTGAGCGCCTTCGCCACGCTTGCCCCGCACCTGCGCACCGAAGGGTCAAGCCTGCTCAACCTGTTCCGCTCACTTGGGGCCTCGGTTGGAATTGCCCTCATGACCGTGCTGCTGGGCAGTAACATCCAGACAAGCCACAGCGTCCTTGCCGGGCATATTACCGCTGCAACCGGTAGCGTGATCGACGTCTCGACTATCGACCGGTTCCAGGCGCTGGGCGACATGGCACTACGCATCATGGATGCCGAAGTGAACCGGCAGGCTGCGATGATCGCTTATATCAACGATTTCTGGCTGATGATGTGGATCACCATCGCTGCGGCGCCGCTTGCCTTTTTCATGCGCAGCAATCCGCACATGCAAGGCAAGCTGCCTCCGCCAAGCGAATAGGCTGGATCAGCCCTTCTTGAGGTGTCGACGGCCGAGCAGTTCGGCAATTTGCACCGCGTTGAGTGCCGCACCCTTCCTGAGGTTGTCGGAGACGCACCACAGGTTGAGCCCGTTCTCCACGGTCGGGTCGTCGCGAACGCGGCTGATATAGGTCGCCCCGTCACCCACGCATTCGATTGGGGTGATGTAGCCACCATCCTCGCGCTTATCGACCAGCATGACGCCCGGCGCTTCGCGCAGGATCTCCTGCGCTTCGGCTGCCGACAGTTCCTTTTCGAACTCGATGGACACCGCTTCGGAATGGCCGACGAACACCGGTACGCGAACGCACGTCGCGGTGAGCTTGATCTTCGGATCGAGGATCTTCTTGGTCTCGACCGTCATCTTCCATTCTTCCTTGGTGTAGCCATCGTCCAGGAAGACATCGATTTGCGGGATCAGGTTGAAGGCGATCTGCTTGGTGAACTTCTTCGCTTCCACCGGATCGCCGACGAAGATCGCGCGGCTCTGTTCGAACAGCTCGTCCATCCCGGCCTTGCCAGCGCCCGAAACCGACTGATAGGTCGATACGACCACGCGCTTGATCGTCGCGGCATCATGCAGCGGCTTCAGCGCCACCACCAACTGCGCAGTCGAGCAGTTGGGATTGGCGATAATGTTCTTCTTCGAATAGCCGTCGATCGCATCCGGGTTCACCTCCGGCACGATCAGCGGCACGTCGGGGTCCATTCGCCAGTACGAGCTGTTGTCGATCACCACGCAGCCCTGCGCCGCCGCCTTGGGTGCGTATTCCATGGCCGGGCCGCCGCCTGCTGAGAACAGCGCGATATCGTAACCGGTAAAGTCGAAATGCTCGATGTTCTTGCATTTGAGCATGCGGCCAGTGTCGCCGAATTCCACTTCGGTCCCTGTGGAGCGCGACGAAGCGACCGCTGTGACTTCGTCACAGGGGAACTCGCGCTCGGCAAGGATCTGCATCATCTCGCGACCGACATTTCCTGTCGCGCCGACAAAGGCAACACGATAGCCCATTCTTACCAACTCCACTGCATGCGAGGCGCGAGGCCATAGCGCCTTCGCGCTGCACTGCAAAACAATTCAGCTTGATGCGGCTAAAGCATCACTCAGGCGGGGTCACCCCGTGCCGTTTTAGGAAATTGAAGATCGTGTTCCACAGATGCGGCGACACTTGCTCTCCGGCAACGCGGTGGGTGTGGCCAGGATATAGCATGATTTCGAACGGCACGTTGTTGCCCTGCAGCTTTGCGATCAGTTCGGATGAATTCTCGAACACGACGTTGTCGTCGGCCATGCCGTGGATCAGCAGAAGAGGATCGGACATCTTCGTCGCATCCTCCATCGCATTCGCCTTGGTATACGCCTCCGGCACTTGCCGGGGATCGCCCATGAAACGCTCGGTATAGTGGGTGTCGTAGAGTTCCCACTTGGTCACTGGCGCGCCGGAAATCCCGGCCGCATAGGTGCCGGGTTCGGCCTGCAGCCGCTTTAGCGTC
>JALRKY010000013.1 GCA_023260985.1 Altererythrobacter sp.
CTTCGGCCAAGCGATGCAGCACAATCGGTGAGACGCCCGCCCGCCGCCAGACATCCTGCACCGAGCGGTAGCCGTTGCCGCGCGCTTCGGCGAGCCATGCGGCGTCTTCCACGCCCATGCCCTTGAGTTGGCGGAACCCGAGGCGGAGCGCCAATCCGCCTTTGCCGTCTGGTTCGAGAATATTGTCGTAGTAACTTTCATTGATGGTGATCGGGCGCACCTCGACGCCGTGCTCGCGCGCATCGCGGATGATCTGGGCGGGGGCGTAGAAGCCCATCGGCTGTGAATTCAGGAGCGCACAGGCGAAAATGCCGGGATGATGGCGTTTGATCCATGCGGAGGCGTAAACGAGGAGCGCGAAAGAGGCGGCGTGGCTTTCGGGGAAGCCGTAGCTGCCGAAACCTTCGATCTGGGAAAAGCACCGCTCGGCGAAATCCTGTTCGTAGCCGTTCTTCGCCATGCCTTTCAGGAAACGGTCGCGGAATTCACTGACATTACCGTGTTTCTTGAAGGTGGCGAGAGAGCGGCGGAGGCGGTCTGCTTCGGTGGGGGTGAAGCCCGCGCCGATGATGGCGATCTGCATCGCCTGTTCCTGAAAGAGTGGCACGCCAAGGGTTTTGCCGAGGACGCGGCCAAGCTCATCGGAGGGGAAGGACACTGGCTCTTCGCCGTTACGCCGCCGGATATAGGGGTGCACCATATCGCCCTGGATCGGGCCGGGCCGCACGATCGCCACCTGGATGACGAGATCGTAGAACTCGCGCGGGCGCAGGCGCGGCAGCATGTTCATCTGCGCCCTACTTTCGACCTGGAACACGCCGAGCGAATCCCCTCGTCGCAGCATGGTGTAGGTTTCCGGATCCTCACGCGGCACGCTTGCCAGCGTCAGTGCGCGGCCATGATGCGCCTCAAGCAAGTCGAAGCACTTCTTGATGCAGGTAAGCATGCCCAGCGCCAGCACATCCACCTTGAGGATGCCAAGCGCTTCGATGTCATCCTTGTCCCATTCGATGAAGCTGCGATCGGGCATGGCGCCATTGCCGATCGGCACCGTTTCGGTAAGCGCGCTTTCGGTGAGGATGAAGCCGCCGACATGCTGGCTCAAATGGCGCGGCATGCCGATCATCTGTTCGGCCAGTTTGATCACGCGCCTCAAGTGTGGATCGGTGATGTCCATGCCTGTCTCGGCGACATGCTTCTCACCGATCTCGCGCCCGTAGCTGCCCCACACGGTGCGTGCGAGCGCACTGGTGACATCTTCGGAAAGACCCATTGCCTTGCCCACTTCGCGGATCGCCATGCGCGGGCGGTAATGGATCACTGTGGCGGCAAGCCCGGCCCGATGGCGGCCATATTTGCGATAGATATACTGGATCACCTCCTCGCGCCGCTCATGCTCGAAATCAACATCGATATCGGGCGGCTCCTTGCGCTCCTCGGAGATGAAGCGATCGAACAACAGCTGGTGCCGTGCCGGGTCGACGCTGGTGATCTCGAGACAGTAGCACACTGCCGAATTGGCCGCCGAACCGCGCCCTTGGCACAGGATCGGCGGATCGACCCCGCGCGCATAATCGACGATATCCTTGATGGTGAGAAAATAGCGCGCGAGATCGAGCTTGCCGATCAGCGCCAGCTCGCGCTTCAGCGTGTCGCGCACGCTGTCAGGCACGCCTTCAGGATAGCGCCGGTCCGCACCCTTCCATGTTTCAGCTTCGAGATATTGCTGCGGCGTCATACCATCGGGATGGATTTCCTCGGGATATTCGTAGCGCAGTTCGTCGAGGCTGAACTGGCAGGCATCGGCCACTTCGCGTGAGGCAGAAATCGCATGCGGCCAACGCGCGAACAGGCGCTGCATTTCTTCCGGCGACTTCAGATGCCGCTCGGCATTGGCGGCGAGCAAGTGCCCGGCCCTGGCGACCGTGGTCTTGTGCCTGATTGCAGTCATCACGTCCTGCAACGGACGGCGCTCGGGTGCATGATAATGCACGTCATTGGTGGCTAGCAGGCTGAGGCCATTAACTCGCGCCAAGGCATCCAGGCGGGTGATCCGCGCCACGTCATCCCCGCGATAAAGATAGCTGGCCGCAAGGTGGCGCAATGTCGGCAAACCTGCCTTCAGGTGCGGAAGTAATTCGGCAAAACTGCCAGTGACCGTTTCCGACAACTCACGGCCGTCGAGCATCACGACATTGCCGGCCCAGGCGGGAATTGTGAAACGCGCTTGCAAATCATCGGGCGGCAGCAGAACCAGTTGCACGCCCTCTGCGTGCCCGGCGAGCATCGGTAGCGATATATCGCAAGCTCCCTTCTCCTGCCATTCGCCATCGATCGTCGCCATCCGCCCGGCGCTGATCAGCCGGCATAGCCGCCCATAGGCTGCACGGTCTTGTGGATAGGCAAGGAAGGCGAGGCCTTCGATCGTCTCGATCCTCGTGCCGATCACCGGCCGCAGCTTGAGCGCCTTAGCCTCGGTATGGATGCGCACCACGCCAGCCATCGAATTGGCATCGGCGATCCCGATCGCATCGTAACCGAGCGCGCGGGCCTGGCTCACCAGGTCGACCGCATCGGATGCCCCACGCAGAAAGCTGAAGCAGCTCGCCAGCCCGAGTTCGACAAAGCGTGCACGCGCTGGCGGCTCAAGCGTATCGGGGTCGAGCTCGATCCGGCGTTTGGCAGGTGTCAGCGGTGCATCGGGCATGGTTTCAAGGCCAGCGACTGAATTCGGTCGGCCTTATGTTCACTATATGTTCTTATATAGACTTTCAACCGGAACATGCCCGGTTGAAGCACCACAGTGAAGGATCAGGCTGCCTTGCTCTTGCCCGATGCCGGCTTGCGCTTGAGCCGCTCGTGATAGAGATGGTCGACGATCGCCGGATGCATCGTGCCCTCGAAGGCAATTCCCGTAAACTCGCCATCGACCCACACGATCTTGCCCAGCGGCGTACGTACGCCGTCGATCCGCAGGCTGACCTTCTCGCCTTCTTCGGCGAAGCCATGGCGCCCCTTGATCTTGCAGCCGCCTTCGGAAACGTCGACCACTTCGACGTAGAGCGTGCGCGAACGCATCCGGCCCTGCACCAGCAGGTCGAGCCGCTTGCGATCTGAGGAGCGTGTCGAACCAGTTTCTTGCATTGGTTCTATATGCCGAAAAACCGTAAAGAAATGTCTATCACCAATTTCCGTTAGTTTATCGTAACTTGGGCGTTAACCGTAAAGCCCGTGCAGATACCAGAGCGGCAAATCGCCGCGCCCGTCACCGGCCAGGCCGTGGCGATAGATCCAGTATCGCCGCCCCTTCTCGTCCTCGATACGATAGTAATCGCGCAGCCGCGCGCTGGAGCGTTCCCGCCACCACTCGGGCGCGATCCGCTCGGGCCCTTCCACCTTCACCACTTCGCGCACTGCGCCGCGCCAGCGGAACGAACGCGGATAGCCATCGGGCGTGGCATAGAGCACCGCGATAGCCTCGGGCCGGTCGAGCAGCTTGAGCGGGCGCTGATGAAACGCCAGCTCGCCTTGAGTGGCAGGTTCAGGTTCGAGCGGGGGCTGCCAGCGCTGCGCCCGCTCGGGCACATGGCTGGCATGCGGGACAGGGCGGCGCACCGCCTGCGGCCCAAGGCGGACGGTAAGCCGGTCGATACAGGCATTGAGCGATGTGCCATGCGATTCCGCCGCACTTTCGATATCGCGCTGGCCGAGTGCAAGCGGCTCGACCCAGCTGGCCCGCAAGCGCAGCAGTTCGATCCCGAAACCGGCATCCACACCATCCAGCTTGGCGCCGAACAGGCGACAGATATGCGCTGGATCGCGAGTGGATGCGGAAAGCTCAAGCGCACGGATGATGACTTCTCCATCGACCCGCCACAGCCCCAGCTCGAGCCGCCGAGCGCCCTCGCCCCGCCCTTCGAGTTCGCGCGTCATATCGGCGGCAAGGTCGCGCAGCACCTGGTCCAGCAGCTCGCGGTGACGGATCGGTTCGAGCAAGCGCCGCTCGACCAGTGGAATGTCCTGCGGCACGACCGGCAGCAGCGGCTCGGGCACGCGGCCAAGCAGCTGGTCCATCCGCACCAGCGGATTGGCCGAGGGTGACTTGCGGTTGCGGAAGCGGCGCTGCAGCGCGTCGCGCCCCACTCCGCCGAGTTCCCCAAGCCGCTTGAGCCCCAACCTGCGCAGCACGGTGAGCACATCGGGATCGAGACGCAACGCCGCCACTGGCAATTCGGCAAGGCGCATCGCGGCATCGTTGTCCGGGCCCAGAATCGCGCCATCCGGCCCGTAATGCGCGAGCGCCCATGCTGCACCGGCAGTGGGCGCGATCGCCAAACGAGCATTGAGGTCGCGTGCGGCAATTGCAGCGCGTGCATCGGCGATCAGGCGCCGCTCGCCCCCGAACAGATGCGCTACAGCCGTGACATCGACGACCAGCCCGTCGGGCGGGTCAAGCGCGCTCCATGGCCCCCAGCGTTGCGCCCACAACGCCAGCTTCTCCAGAAAGGCAAGGTCGCCTGCCGGATCGGATGGCGCGACGGCAATCGCGGGGCACAGGGTACGCGCATCGGCCAGCATCATGCCCGCGCGTGCACCGGCAGCTCGCCCTGCATCATTGGCTGCGGCGATGCGCGGACCATGCGCCGTTTCGGCAATCAGCACAGTGGGCGCGGCATCCGCGCCTTCACCGCGCCTGAAGCCGTTAGAGAGCCGCCAGCGATCGACCGCAAACTGCGCGAACCAGATCGACATGATCCGGCGCGGCGGCCCTTTCAGGGCTGTTGTGCGGTCGAGCGGCGGCGAGGCTGTTGCCGTCATCGCTCAAGCTCCATTCCCCGTGTGGATGCGACCGTGCACGGAACAGTTCGGCATACCAGGCAGGGTGGCCCGGCGCAGCCGCATTCCACCTTGCAGGAGCCGAAGGTGCAGCCGCGACTTTCCAGCGCATCCGCGCAGAGGAAAGCTCGGGCTGCGCTTCTAGCCGCACCAACCATAGTGGCACGCCATGCTTCTCCGCTGCGAGGCTGAGCCGACGCGAAGCGGTAAAATCCAGCGCGCGCGGATTGCCAGCGATTTCACCCAGCACGAACGCCAGGTCGCGGCAACGCAGTCCCTCTTCCAATGCGAACAGCGCGTCCTCCGGAGTCTGGGCTTCGACATGGATCAACCGGTGGCGCAATTCGGGTGGAAGCCCGTGGCGATAGGGGCGCCCGGTCAATCTCACCGCTGCACGATCCTGCACCCACAGCAGTTGGCGCCGGTCCTCTTGCGCCGGGCCGGATCGCCCGGCTGCTTTCAGCGCATCGCGCGCCAGGGCGAGCGCCAGCCCCGCCCCGCTCGCTTGATCGCCACTTGCAAAAACCTCGCTGTGCGCGGGCGCGGCCAAGCCCGGCCGCCAGCGCGGCAAGCGGGTACGCAGCAGCGCAGCGGCACCCTCGTCAGTGACAGCGAGCGGCGGCGTTTTCGGGGAATGGACGGCAGGATAGAACATATCGGAACGACTCATTTGTTCTTATTATGTTCTATCTACTCTCGATTCGCAATCGCGCACAAAAGAAAAGGGGTCACCGTAGGCGACCCCTTCGTAAATCATCCCGAACGCAGATCACTCATGCGGCGGGTGGATCGGAACCATCAGTTCCTCACCAGCGACATCGTCAACCACTTCGACGATTCCGCGCCCAAGGTGGCTACGGCTGCGGGAATAGAAGAAATAGACCAGCAGCCCGAGCGCACCCCACGCCGGAAGGAACAGCATCGCAGCGCTGGGCAGGTTGAAGAACAGCAGGACGCAGCCGATGATCGTCAGCGGCGCAACCAGCCACAGCGCCGGTACCTTGAAATGCCGCTGGCGCATCGGATCCTTCACCCGCAACACCATTACGGCCACCGCCACCATCAGGAATGCGTAGAGCGTACCGGCATTGGAAATGTCAGCCAGCTGACCGACAGGGAAAAAGGCTGCGGCAACCGCCACTGCGAGGCCGGTCATGATCGTCACGACGTGCGGCGTCTTGAACCTGGGATGCACGGTGCTCAGCTTCTCGGGCAGCAGCCCGTCACGGCTCATCACGAAGAAGATGCGCGTCTGGCCGAAAATCAGCACGAGAATGACAGACGGCAGCGCAAGGAAAGCCGCGATGCCCAGCATGTTGCCGATGCCAGAGAACCCGATCGCGCGCAGCACATGCGCCAGCGCCTCGTTCGAACAGACCAGCGCCTCGGCGTGTTCCGGCATGGCGCATTGCCGCGCCAGTTCTGCCGATCCAGCCTCCAGCGGGAATCCGGCGGCATCCATGATCGGCTGTCCGCCTAGCGTGCCAATGGCACCAGCAGCCACGAGGATGTAGAACACGGTGCAGAACAGCAGCGAACCGACCAGACCGATTGGTACGTTGCGCTGCGGGTCCTTGGTTTCTTCTGCCGCGGTCGAAACCGCGTCGAATCCTACATAGGCGAAGAACATAGTCGCCGCCGCGCCAACCGCACCGACGCCCGTACCCCAGCCACCGAACAGGCCCGCAGGTAAGAAGGGGTTGAACTTCTCCGCGCTGAATTCGGTGCTGCTGAGCGTGAGCGCGATGAAGGCCGTCAGCGCAGTCACCTTGATCGCCACCAGGATGGCATTGACCTTGGCGCTTTCGCTGGTGCCAATCACCAGCAGGCCGGTGATGAGCAGTGCGATCACCAATGCAGGCAGGTTGATCAGCCCGCCTTCTGCACCGCCCAGTGCCAGCGGCCCCGCGCTCAGCCAGCTAGGTAATTGTATTCCCAAGAACTCGTTGAGGATCGTACCGGTAAAATAGCCTGACCAGCCAACCGAAACGGCGCTGGCGGCAATCGCATATTCCATGATCAGCGCCCAGCCGACGGTCCATGCGAAGAACTCGCCAATGGTCGCGTAGCTGTAGGTGTAGGCGCTACCGGCCACCGGGATCATCGCTGCGATCTCCGCATAGCAGAGCGCAGCAACGATGCAGACAAGACCGGCAATGGCGAATGCAACCATCAGTCCGGGCCCGGCCTTTTGCGCGCCGACTGCGGTCAGCACGAAAATCCCCGTGCCGATAACGCAACCGATCCCCAGCAAGGTGAGCTGCAACCAGCCCAGCGTACGATGCAACGACTTCTTCTTCGCCGTCGCAAGAATTGCGTCGAGCGGCTTAACCCGGTCCAATAGCATAGAGCACTCCCCAATCAGGGGAGGAGATCCCTATCCTCCCCGACGGGAACACAGTTACCCTTCATTCGCCGGCAAGGAAAACGAATTCCTAGGCCGAAAGGCCACTCACCATGATCCCGATCAGCGCCGCCGGGCACAGATAGCGCACCAGGAACCGCCAGAGCTTGTGTAGAGCCCCATCGAGCCCGTTCTCGCGGTCGATCAACTTGGGATCGGCAACCCAGCCCACGAAGATGCAGGTGAGCAGTGCACCGATCGGCATGAACAGCTTCGACGTCACGCCATCGAGCGCGTCGAAGAAATTGGCCTCCGCGAACAGCGGAATGATGGCAAGCGGCCGAAAATCGGCCATGTCGTTGAACGAAAATGCCGCCAGCGATCCCAGAACTGCGGCGCCCATTCCGACAATCAGCACGCTGGTTACACGAGAAATGTCGAAACGCTCCATCATCCACAATGTCGGGACTTCAAGCAGCGAAACCGAGCTAGTCAGTGCGGCGAAGGCAACCATCACGAAGAAGGCCACACCCACCAGCGAACCGATGGGCATGTTCTGGAAAGCCACCGGCAAGGACTGGAACATCAGTCCCGGACCCGCGCTGGCGGACAGGCCTGCCGCAAACACAATCGGGAAGATGCACAGCCCAGCGATGAGCGCGACGGCGGTATCGGCACTAGCGATGATACCCGAGGTCTTGCCCAGATTGACGTCACGCCCCGCATAGGCGCCATAGGTGATCATGCCAGCCACACCCAGCGAAAGCGAGAAGAACGCCTGCCCGACGGCGGCAAGCATCACTTGCGGGGTCAGCTTCGAGAAATCGAAGGCAAACAGATAGTCGACCGTCTCGCTCGAAGCGCCGGTCGCGAAACCATAGACGGTGATCAGGATGAGCAAGACGAAGAATGCGGGCATCATCCAGGTCGCCACCCATTCGATACCCTTCGATACGCCGCGCGCCACGAAATACACAGTGATGCCTAGGAACAGCAGTTGGAGCCCGACCATCAACTGACCGTCACCGAACAGGCCGGGCAACAGGCTTTCGATGTCCTCGGCCGGGCGGCCCTGGAACGCACCGCCCATAACCCCGGTATGGAAAAGGTCGTTGATGAATACGCCAACGTAATAGAGCACCCAGCCGCCGACTACGCAGTAGAAGCTCAGGATCAGGAACGCAGCGAACACGCCGATCGAAGCGAAGATGTCCCAATGCTTCGATGCGCCGCTTTCGATTGCAACGCGGCGCACGCTCTCAGGCGCGGAAGCCTGGCCGTGCCGCCCAATCAGGGTCTCCGACAGCAAGACCGGCAAGCCGATCAGAAGCACACAGAGGATGTAGAACAGCACAAAGGCACCGCCGCCGTTCTCGCCCGCCTCGGCCGGAAATCGCCAGAGATTGCCCAGGCCAACCGCCGCTCCGATCGCAGCCAATGCAAAGGCGGTGCGCGACGACCAACCCTCACGCTTCGTTGCGGTATTCCCCGTAGCTGCAACCATCTGTATTCCCTTATATCATTGCCTTACGCGAGCTGCGGGACGGGTTACTGCCCCGATTTGACCGTCCAGTCGAGCGGGCATTTGCGCAAATCCACGGCTGGGCTAAAAGCGCGCCATGTCCACGACTTTCAAACTCGACACGGCAACCAGCCGCGCCCACCCCACACCGCAACCGATGCGGCGGCTAACTGTTCCCGCGATCAGAGAACGCAAGCACGGCGGCGTAACGGAAGAGCCGATCGTGATGCTCACGGCCTATACGGCGCGCCAGGCACAATTGCTTGACGCCCACTGTGACATCCTGCTCGTGGGGGACTCGCTTGCGCAGGTGATCTACGGGCTAGATTCGACGGTGCCCGTTACTCTCGAAATGATGGCCAACCATGCCGCTGCGGTGGTCCGTGGATCCTATCATTCGCTGGTGGTAGTCGACATGCCCTTCGGTGCCTATGAAGCATCAAAGGAACAGGCCTTCGAAAGCGCGGCCTACCTTCTCAAGGCGAGCGGTGCTGCAGCAGTCAAGCTTGAAGGCGGCGCTGCCATAGCGGAAACTGCGGCTTTCCTTAACCAACGCGGCATTCCGGTGATGGGTCACGTGGGGCTCACTCCCCAAGCGGTAAACGTGCTTGGGGGGTATGGAGCACGCGGCCGCAGCGATGCTGAAGCCGAGAAGATCGTCGATGACGCCAAGGCGCTGGATAAGGCTGGCGCCTTCGCCCTCGTAATCGAAGGCGTGGTTGAACCAATCGCGATCGAAGCGACCAACGCCGTGTCATGCCCAACTATCGGCATCGGTGCTTCAGCACATTGCGATGGGCAGGTGCTGGTAACGGATGACATGCTGGGCATGTTTGACCGCGTGCCGCGCTTCGTAAAACGCTACGAAAACATCGCTGCCATCATCGAGAAGACCGTTGCGCAATATGCCGAAGAGGTGCGCAATCGGCGCTTCCCGACAGAAGAGCAGACCTACCAGCCGAAAGACTGAGCCCACATGCAAGCACTGATCCGCTATTACGGCTTTTCGTTCAGCTTTTCCGCTGTCTGCCTTGCATTGGCGGTATGGTATGGTTGGGCTAGCACCGGAATCGTGATGGCTACGTTGGAAATCCTGTGGATCGTCTTCGTCCTTTCGATCCTCGAAGTATCTCTGAGCTTTGACAACGCGGTCGTGAATGCAACGGTGCTACGCAACATGGATCCCGTATGGCAGCGCCGCTTCCTAACTTGGGGTATACTCATTGCGGTGTTCGGCATGCGTATCGTGTTTCCGATTGCTATTGTTGCGATCGCTGCCAAGCTGGGACCGGTCGACGCGATCAATCTCTCACTGAACAATCCAGATGAATACCAGCGGATCGTTTCCGCTGCGCATATCGAGATTGCGGGCTTCGGCGGTGCTTTTCTTGCGATGGTAGGCCTCACTTTCTTCGTCGAGGAAGACAAGGAGATCCACTGGATCGCGGTGCTTGAGCGCAATATCAATCGCTTTTCAACTGTTCCCGCAGCCAAAATCGGATTGGTATTGGCGGTGATTTACGGCGTGTCGACAATGCTCAGCCCGAGCGACGCCAATACCTTCCTCACGGCCGGCATACTGGGCTTGCTGACCTATATCGGCGTCAACGCGATTGCCGCGCTGCTGGAGCAGCACGAAGCCAAAAAGCGCGCGACCGGCATAGTGGTCAAGTCGGGCCTTGGCGGTTTCCTTTACCTAGAGGTATTGGACGCGAGCTTCAGCTTCGACGGCGTGATCGGTGCCTTTGCGCTCTCGAACAACATGGTGATCATCGCGCTTGGCCTATCGGTCGGTGCGATCTTCGTTCGCTCCATCACGATCCACCTGGTGCAGACCGGCACGCTGGCGCAGTACCGCTATCTTGAGCACGGGGCATTCTGGGCGATAATGGTGCTTGGCGCGATCATGCTGCTATCGGCAAAGTTCCACATTCCGGAAACGATTACCGGCCTGATCGGGGCTACGCTAATCGGCCTCTCGTTCTGGTGGTCGGTGCGGTATAACCGCCGCGAGGGAAACGAGATGATCGACCTCAATGCCGCGCAAGATGGCTAGCCAGCGGGGCCGCCATCAGCAGTTGCAGCAGGTGATAGAGCAATAGCGGTGCGATCACGAAACCCGCCACCTCGGGCCTGAAGAGGATTGCTGCAAGCGGCGCGCCGATCGCCACACTTTTCTGAGCCCCTGCGAACAGGAAGGCCTTACGGTCGCCGCGAGGATAGCCGAGCAGTCCTCCAGCCCACCATGCCACAAGATGCGCTAGCAGCAGGAACGCTACGGTTAGCGCAAGCAGCCATGCCCAGATCGCTCCCCCGAACATGTGGAGCAAGCCCTGCTCGACTGCGCCCGACATCGCCACATAGACCGCAATCCCAATTACAGTCCGGTCGAGCCACACGATCCGTGCCTTGCGTTCCCGCACCCATTCGACGGTCCATTCCTGCAGAGCCTGGCCAGTCATGAACGGCAGGACGAGGATCATGCCGATGCGGGCAATCACTTCATACCCTACATCCACTGCCGCGCTGCCGGCCATCAGTGCAAACAGCGGTGCGGTGACAAACACACCGGCGATATTGATCAGCGCCGCACCCACCACGGCAAGCGCGATATTGCCGCCCGCCAGCGTCGTGTAGGAAGTCGCCGACTGGATGGTAGAAGGCAGGGTGCCGAGAAACAGGAAGCCTAGCGCCACCAGCGGCGGGAGTAACTGCGCCGCCACTGCCGCGAAGCCCATCCCGCCCATTGCCATCACGCCAAAAACCCACAGCATCAGCGGGCCGAAATAGCGCCAGTTCCGCAGCCCAAGCGCAATCTCGCCGCGAGGGACGCGCATCCCGTTGACAAGGAAAAGCAGGAAGATGCCAATGCTCGAGATCAGCCTGGCCGTGTCGCGCAACTCACTTTCCGCCGGCAGGGCGAGCGCCAGCAAGGTCGCCACCAGAAGGACGGCGATCATCGGGTCAGCGAGGAGCGAGAAGCGCGAACGCATCCTGGACAACTGCCCGCACGATGCAGGCTTGTCGAGTGGCGATCGCCTTGCCTTCCCCCGTCAAGCCTGCAGCCCGTATTGGTTGAGCAGGTCGTAAAGCGTCGGGCGGCTGATCCCCAGCATCTTGGCGGTGCTGGAAATATTGCCTTCTCTGCGCGCCAGCGCATGGCGGATCACCCGCCGATCTGCATCCTCGCGTGCGCTCTTGAGGTTGAGCAGATCGTCGCGATCCTCACCGCTTTCCTGAAGGTCGAGATCGCCCGCGCCGAACAATTTGCCATCGGCCATGATCACCGCGCGCTTCACGCGGTTTTCGAGCTCGCGCACATTTCCGGGCCAATGCCATTCGTCGATCGCGGCCAGAGCATCGGGCACGAAGCCGGTAACCTGCGGGTCCATTTAATTCACGAAGCGCTTGAGGAAGGCCTTGGCCAGAAGCGTCGCATCGCCATGCCGCTCCACCAAGGTCGGGACCTTCTCCACGATCTCGGCCAAGCGATAGAACAAGTCCTCACGGAATGTGCCTTGTGCGGACATTGCCTCGAGATCCTAGTGCGTGGAGCTTACGATGCGAGTGCCGACCTCGATCAACTTTCGCCCGCCAAGCCACTCGACTGTGCGTTCCTGCAGGAAGCGCAGAAGCTTCACCTGCAGCGGCAGCGGGATATCGCCCACCTCGTCAAGGAACAGCGTGCCGCCCGCAGCATTTTCGATTTTGCCTTCGGTCGTCTTGACTGCACCGGTGAAGGCGCCCTTCTCATGGCCAAAGAGCTCGCTTTCGAGCAGGTTTTCTGCGAGATAGCTCCTAGCGTTGGGGACTGAATTCGAACGGCGTCACGCCGCGCGCCACGCGATCGACCCTTAACGGCGCGCCTGTCGGCGGTATTGAGCGCTGACGGCACCTCTCACGATAGCATCGCGCGCAGCCCAGCCCGATCGGTTGCGCAGCCGCTTGGTCGAGCGATATGCCTTTGGCCAGCGTCAGCTGCCCGCCAAACCGTGCCTCCACACCCAGCACGATAACGAACTTCGCGTCTTCGCCCGCACCAATCGCTTCGACCGTCCTCGCGATAGTAAGCCAATGAGCCGGTCCCGAATCCGCGCCCTCGACCATTACCGGCTGAACACAGAATTCGCCGCGCCGTTCGAATGCTTTGTGCGCCACCCACAGCGGACAGGTAGCTTCGCTTTCGAGCAGCGTTGCACCACTTGCACCCGAAAAGCGTTTCGAGAACTGCCCGGCCCGGTCAAGCCGCGCCATGAAGAAGGGAAGCCCGCGCTGACCGACCCGCTGGAGCGTGGTCAGCCGGTGTGCCAATTGCTCGAAACTGACCCCGAAACGGCGCTGCATGATAGTGAAATCATATCCCGATTGTTCGCACGCGCGGAGAAAACGGCCATAGGGCATCAACAGCGCAGCGGCGAAATAGGCGGTGAGGTGTCGCTCGAACAACTGGCGCGCGGCATTGTCGTCAAGCTGCGCCCCGGCCACGAGCATTGAAATCGCTTCGCGCTGCTCGAGCGAAACAAGCTGCGATGCAATTTGGAAATTGCGCGAGGATCGGTCGAGCATCTCGGAGAGTTGCAGCTGGCGCGCATGGAGGTCGAGCCGGCGAAGGGTATCGGGCATGACGTCGAGCGGCAGTATCCGCACAGTCAGTTGATGCCGTTCGCGCAGCCGCTCGGTCAGGGCCGCACCAAGGTCGCTATGAGACAGGCGCAACTCGTCGGCAAGTTGCTCCGCTGCATGATCGAGATCGGCGAAATGGTTGCGCCACCGCTCGATCTCCCGCCTTGACGCGAACAGCGAGTCATTGACCCCGCCCGCATCCTGACCGCTACGGTCGTAGAGCCGCGCGAATGCCGCTGCGGCCTGTGGAGCCACTGCTAGCAACTCGCTCACTTCGTCCCGGTCAATCCCCAGATCGGCGAAACGTTCGTCGGCAAGGCGCCGCGCCATGCCGTCGACCCCGCCAATCGCTTCATCTTCCCGCAGCGAACGGGGATCGAAGTCGAACCGCTCGATTACCTGCATCAGCACGCGCGCAGAAAGCGGACGCTGGTTCCGCTCGATCAGATTGAGGTAACTCGGGCTAATTCCAAGTGTGGCGGCCATGGTCGCCTGGGTCAGTCCCTCGCGTTTGCGCAGGCGGCGCAGAGCTGGGCCGGCAAGGAGCAGGTTCTCGGTCATGTCTGTAAATATATTTACATTTTTACACTCTGAAAAGCCCAAACCTGCTCATTGAGACAAGATATTTTGTAATATTTCCTGTCGTCCGGGCGATTCGCACGTCATTCCTGTTCGCGAGGGGCACCTCCCTGCCCCGTCAGGAGACAGCAAATGACTTACCAGGCCACCATCGCCGATCTACGCAAGACCATCACCACGAATGGCTCGCCGTGGAATGCGATTGATGCCGAGAGTGCCGCGCGCATGCAATGGCAGAACCGCTTCCGCTCGGGTCTCGACATCGCCAGGTACACCGCGAAGATCATGCGCGCGGATATGGCGGCCTATGATGCCGATCCTGCCAATTACACTCAATCGCTGGGCTGCTGGCACGGCTTCATCGCTCAGCAGAAGATGATCAGCATCAAGAAGCATTTCGGCAGCACCAAGCGCCGTTACCTCTACCTGTCGGGCTGGATGATTGCTGCGCTGCGCAGCGAATTTGGGCCGCTGCCCGACCAGTCAATGCATGAAAAGACCTCGGTTCCCGCTCTGATCGAGGAGCTCTATACATTCCTGCGCCAGGCCGACGCACGCGAACTAGGTATGATGTTCCGCGATCTGGATGCAGCGCGCGAGCGCGGCGACGAAGTCGAAGCCAAGCGCATCGAACATGCGATCGACAGTTACGAAACGCATGTCGTTCCGATCATCGCGGACATCGACGCCGGTTTCGGCAATGCCGAAGCGACGTACTTGCTCGCCAAGAAAATGATCGAAGCTGGCGCTTGCGCCATCCAGCTCGAGAACCAGGTGTCGGACGAAAAGCAATGCGGCCACCAGGACGGCAAGGTTACCGTTCCGCATGAGGACTTCCTTCAGAAGATTCGCGCGGTTCGCTACGCTTTCCTCGAACTCGGTGTCGACGACGGGATCATCGTTGCGCGCACCGACTCGCTCGGCGCCGGCCTGACCAAGCAGATCGCTTTCGCGAAGGAAGCCGGCGACCTTGGCGACCAGTACAACTCCTTCCTCGATTGCGACGAGGTCGAAGCAGGCGAGATCGGCAATGGCGACGTGCTGATCACCCGCAACGGCAAGCTGCTGCGCCCCAAGCGCCTTCCCAGCAACCTCTACCAGTTCCGCTCTGGAACGGGTGAAGACCGCTGCGTGCTCGACTGCATCACGTCGCTCCAGAACGGCGCGGACCTGCTATGGATCGAAACCGAAAAGCCGCATATCGGCCAGATCGGTGGGATGGTGAACCGCATCCGTGAGGTCATTCCCAACGCCAAGCTGGTCTACAACAACTCGCCCAGCTTTAACTGGACGCTCAACTTCCGCCAGCAGGTGTTCGACGCATGGACCGAATCCGGCAAGGACGTTTCGGGCTATGACCGGGCGAAGCTGATGAGTGCGGATTATGACGGCAGCGAGCTCGCCGCTGAAGCCGATGAACGCATCCGTACATTCCAGAAGGACGCGGCGGCGCAGGCGGGCATCTTCCACCACCTCATCACCCTGCCGACCTATCACACGGCTGCACTCAGCACCGACAATCTCGCCAAGGAATACTTCGGCGACCAGGGCATGTTGGGCTACGTCAAGAACGTCCAGCGGCAGGAAATCCGACAGGGTATCGCCTGCGTGAAGCACCAGAACATGTCTGGCAGCGACATCGGCGACGACCACAAGGAATATTTCGCTGGCGAAGCGGCCCTGAAGGCAGCTGGCAAGGACAACACGATGAACCAGTTCGAGGCTGCGTAACCCGCAGCCTTGAGGGAGAACGACTATGACCGAAAGCGAAACCAAGCCGAGCGAACCGGGGCGTGCGAGGGCATTGCTCTCTACCGCAGACTTCAAGCTGCTTCGCCGCGCACTCGAAAGCTACGCCCGGACCACAGAGGACCGCGACGAATTGGCCAAGATCAATGCGCTTCATCACCGACTCGGCAATTATGGCTGAGTAACCCTTTTCGGGGCGCGCCCCTGCGCCCCGTTACCATTCTCCTGGGGAGGAGACGCGGCCGTCGGTGCCCCCCCGCACCGGCGGCCGTCACATTTCTACGATTGACGGAATTGGCGGCCTACATGCCGTAGGTCGTGACCAGCAGCACCGAAAGCACGGTCACCATCAGCAACACCAGCGGCACGCCGGTACGGATGTAGTCTTTGAACTGGTAGCTGCCTTCTGACATAATCAGCATGTTCGTCTGGTAGGCGACCGGCGTTGCGTAACAGAGGTTGCAGCCGAACAGCACAGCCAGGATCAGCGGCTCCGGTGGCAGGCCCAGCTGGGTCGCGATCTTGAAGGCAATTGGCGTGCCCACTGTTGCGGCCGTAGCGTTCGAGGCGAAATTGGTCAGAAGCGTCACGAAGAGCATGATCGCCGCCAACACCGCCGCGGGTGGCAAGTGCTGCAACCCCATCGCCAGTACCTCGCCCAGCCATTCCGCAGCACCGCTTTCGAGCACGATGCGCCCGATCGCAATGCTGGCGGCAACGAGCACGATCACTCTCGCGGAAAGGGCGCGCCCTACCCGGTCGAACTTCACGCAGCCGGTCACGAACATCAGGATTGCTCCTGCCAGCGCCGATATCGCGATCGGGAAGATGCCAATCGAGGCAGTAAATACAGAGAAGACCATGATCGCCGCAGCTAGCAGCGCCTTCGACTTGCGCGGCAGTTCGCGCGCGCCCTCGAGCATCAGCAGGCTGTCGGCATCGGCAAAATCCTGCAGGCTGCCGGGCAGGCCCATCACCAGCAACACGTCGCCTTCCGAAATCCGCAAGTCACCGCCCTGGCTATACTGGTCGCGTTCGCCCATCAGCCTTTCGGGCCGGTGGATTCCCAGCACGGCAACGCCGTAAAGATCGGCGATGCCCGAAGTCGGCAGTGTCCGGCTGATAAGCCGCGAGTCGGCAGTCACCGTCATCTCGACGACGGTGATATCCTGCCCCTTGGCCGAGGATTCGCGCCGGATGCGGTCAACCACCCAACTTGGCGCGAGATGCCCCTTGAGAACTCGCATCGCATCTTCGAGCGCCTCGTGTGTACCAGAAATATGCAAGCGCTGTTGTGGCTGGAGCGGACCACTCGGCTGGTCGTGAAAGCGAATATCCCCCGGAAGGCGCGGCAGGATGGAAGAAAGCTCGACACCCTCCAGCGAACTGTCAGGCGCAATCCTAAGACGGGTATGGAAGCGCCGTTGGACGGCTTTGCTTTCCACGCTGTTGTCACCCAGCAGGCGTGGCATCACCAGCCACAGATATGGCAAAGCCACCAGGGCCGCGATCAGCACGATCGGTGTGTAGTGGAACACGCTCATCGACGGCATCCCAAGGTCGACAGCGATCGAAACCACAAGGATATTGGTGGATGTGCCGATCGTCGTGGCCATGCCCCCGATCAGCACCGCCGCGTTGAGCGGAATGAGTGTTTTCGATGCAGGCATTGCCCCGCGCGCGGCCAGCGCCACGAAAATCGGCATCAGCAACACCAGAACAGGCGTGTCGTTGATGCCCATCGACAAGAACAATGCCAGCAGCAATGATACGAGCAGCCCAAGCTGCAAGTTGATTTTGAAAACCCGTTCTAGCAAGCGCGCCGCCGGTTCGAGCGCCCCAGTCACGACCAGGCCGCGCCCCATGATCATCAGTGCGCAGATCGTGATGAGTGCGTAATGGCCGAAGCCCGAGAAGGCGAGCGCAAGCCCATCAGTGGGGTTGGTGCCTTCAAGCGGGAAGAAATAAAGTCCCACCGCAATTACTGCGATCGTGAGCAGCGAGATGATCTCGATCGGCATGCGCCCGCGTGCGAACGCAACGAACATGGCCAGCGTCACCGCCATCGCTGCCATGGCATGGAAGGAAGGTAAGGCCAGCATCGCTAACAGCATGAATCCCAAAGGCTGGATGAAAAGACAAGGCCTTTTCCCAAAAGCGCTGGTTGCGGCCCCTGACACGAGCAGCAATGGTCTCTTTGCGGGATAACCGCATGAGAGGAAAACGAGATGAAGGCACTGGTATTCAACGGGCCGCGGGACATCCGCTATGAGAGCTATGCCGACCCCGAGTTACGCAGCCCCAACAGTGCCATATTAAAGGTTGAAAGCTGTTCGATCTGCGGCAGCGACCTCCACATGTATCACGGCGCGCATATCGGCTCGACCGATTATGCCGCTGAGGCTCCCAAATTCTGCTGCGGGCATGAATTCATCGGCGAAGTGGTCGAAACGGGCACGGAAGTGCACGGCTTCCGCGTTGGCGAGAAAGTGTTGGCTGCGGGCGGCACCGGCTGCGGGAGATGCCCGGCCTGCCGTACGGGCAATGCTGGTGCCTGCCGACATGCGACTGCGTTCGGAATCGGTCCGACGCTGGAAGGCGGCCAGGCTGAGTTCGTCTGCGTGCCCAATGCCGACGCCACGCTCTACAGCCGCGAAGGTCTTTCGGACGAGCACGCCATGCTGCTGACCGATGCCATGGCCACCGCCTATTTCGGCCTAATCCGCGCCGAACCCAAGCCCGGCGGGTCAGTGGCGGTGATCGGACTCGGCCCGATCGGGCTGATCGGAGTCGAGCTAGCCTACCTTCTCGGCGCCTCGCAGGTCTTTGCTATCGATCCCGTCGCCTCGCGCCGTGCGATGGCCGAAAAACTTGGTGCTACCGCTCTAGCGCCCGGGCCGGAACTTGTGGCGCAAGTGCAGGAATTGACGGGCGGATGGGGCGCACAGACCGTGTTCGAAGCATCCGGAGCAAGCGGTGCCATCGCCAGTGCGCTACCGCTGGTGGCTTCACGCGGGAATGTGTCCTTTATTGGAATTCCTGAACCTGAAGACACGCTTCCACTGCCGCTGATCATGTTCAAGCATGTGACCGTACGCGGCGGAATTTGCGACGTGACCAACATGTGGCCGCACCTGGTGCCTCTGGTACAGGAAGGCCACCTCAAGGCATCCGGGCTGTTCAGCCACCAATTCAATCTGAGCGAAGGCGCGGACGCTTACTCGCTTTTCGACAGTCGCGAAGACTGCGCGATCAAGATCCGTATAGATGTGACTTGATGCGGCGCGCGAGCGCCGCTAACAGCCGCGCTCCAGCAAGCAGTGCCCCTGTGGTGGAATTGGTAGACGCGCTCGACTCAAAATCGAGTTCCTAACGGAGTGCCCGTTCGAGTCGGGCCAGGGGCACCACCTTTTTTATCACGTTTTATCAATACGGTACGTAATTCTAAGTGAGCGTGGATTGTCCCGACAATTCCGGCGCTTGTCGTGCTCGACTTCTGGAACCGGGTGTCTGGAAGCGTCTCTGACACGGTCATTGTACGCAAATCTCCGAGTGGTTCTCTAACCCTCGAAAATCGAGCCACCAGTTGCAGATGCATTTGTTGAGGAATGGGCTCAGCAAAACCCCAGAAATTTGCGCTGCTCTGACCATTCAAGTGGCAGCTGCGCCGCGCGAAGAAGCCGCCGACCCGTCAGCCCTGCCGGGTGGCGGCCTTCGACTATCGCAGAGATGATATCAGGAGCGAGCCAGCTGATCCTTAAGAGCTGCCAGAGATATCGCTTGCTGTAGCTGGCGACGCCCGGTTCTTCTGTGCCCTTGAGTACCATCCGTTGGGCGGCCATCCCCTGAGCGAGCAGCCTCATGAGAGCGGGGTCAGGCTCGGAACTTACGCCGGAACCATCTGGCGGAATTGACCTT
>JALRKY010000049.1 GCA_023260985.1 Altererythrobacter sp.
GTGGCGAATCTTACCGCTCCCACCGCGGAATAATCCCGGTAAATGAACAAAGAATGAAGGGCGGCCCGCTGGGCCGCCCGTCGCGCGATTCCTTGGGCATGAACGACCATTTCAGGCCGGTGGGGAAGCCTGCCCCGCCCCGCCCGCGCAGGCCCGATGCCTTGATCTCGTCAATGATCGCATCCTGCCCGCGTTCGAGCAGCTTCTTGGTATGGTCCCAATCGCCGCGCACCTGCGCCGCCTTCAGCCCGCAGTCCTGAAAGCCGTAGAGATTGGTGAAGATGCGGTCCTTATCCTGGAGTGACATCACCAGTCCCCCCGATAATCATGGTTTTCGCTGACCATCTCTTTCAGAGTGGTCGGGCCGCCGCTGGGCTCGCTGGTATGGCGACCCGGCTCCTGCGCGCCCGCCTTGGGGGTCTTGCCCTTGGCCAGCGCGTCGAGCACCGCGTCGAGCCGATCGGGCGTCAGGTCTTCGTAATTGTCGTCATTGATCTGGACCATCGGCGCGGTCGCGCAATTGCCCATGCATTCGACTTCGGTGAGCGTCCAGAGGCCATCTTCCGAAACATGACCCTTACTCATCCCGCGCTTCTTGCAGGTTTCGAAAAGAGCGTCCGATCCGCGCAACATGCAGGGCGTCGTGCCGCATACCTGCACATGGTACTTACCCACCGGCTGCATATTGTACATGAAATAGAAGGTAGCGACTTCGAGCACGCGGATCACCGGCATGTCGAGATAGTCGGCGACATATTCCATCACCGGCAGTGGCAACCAGCCCTGCGTATCGGTCTCGGCGCCAACTTGGCGCTGGGCAAGGTCGAGCAAGGCCATCACCGCCGATTTCTGGCGGCCCTCCGGATATTTGGCGATGTGCCAATCCGCCTTCTTGCGGTTCTCTTCAGTCCACGCAAATGCGCCCCAGTGCGCGCGGAGTTCGGGCGTATCGGGTGCGGGAGTACGGTGAGCCATTACCGGTCGCACTCCCCGAACACCACGTCGATCGCGCCAAGGATGGCGGTCGCGTCGGGCAGCATGTGTCCCTTGCTCATCATATCCATTGCCTGAAGGTGGCTGAATGCTGTCGGGCGGATCTTGCAGCGATACGGCTTGTTGGTGCCGTCGCTCACCAGATAGACGCCGAATTCGCCCTTGGGGCTTTCCGTCGCCACGTAAACTTCACCCGCCGGAACGTGGAAGCCCTCGGTATAAAGCTTGAAGTGGTGGATCAGCGCTTCCATCGACTGCTTCATTTCACCGCGCTTGGGCGGTGAAACCTTGCCGTCGGTGCTGGCCACCGGCCCTTCGGGCATTTCCGCAAGGCACTGCTTGATGATCCTGGCGCTTTCGTAAACTTCCTTCACGCGCACCATGAAGCGGTCATAGCAGTCCGAATTGGTGCCGACGGGAATGTCGAATTCCATCCGGTCATAGACGTCATAGGGCTGGCTCTTGCGCAGGTCCCACGGGATACCGGCAGCGCGGATCATCGGCCCGCTGAAGCCCCAGGCCAGCGCATCTTCGCGGCTGACCACGGCAATATCGACATTGCGCTGCTTGAAGATGCGGTTGTCGAGCACAAGGCTCATCGCGTCACCGAACAGTTCGGGCAGGCGCGTATCGACCCATTCTCCGATATCGACCAGCAGCTTCTCGGGAACGTCCTGGTGCACGCCGCCGGGGCGGAACCACGCCGAGTGCATACGGGCGCCCGAGGCACGCTCAAAGAAATTGAGGCAATCTTCGCGCAGTTCGAACACCCAGAGGTTGGGCGTCATCGCGCCCACGTCCATTACATGCGCACCAATATTGAGCATGTGGTTGCAGATGCGGGTCAACTCGGCGAACAGCACGCGCAAATATTGCGCACGCTCCGGCACTTTGAGATTCAGCAGCTTCTCGATCGCCAACACATAGCTGTGCTCCATGCAAAGCGGGCTGCAGTAATCGAGCCGGTCGAAATAGGGCAGCGCCTGCAAATAGGTCTTGTGTTCGATCAGCTTCTCGGTGCCGCGATGGAGTAGGCCGACGTGTGGGTCGATGCGCTCGATCACTTCGCCATCAAGCTCCATGATCATGCGTAGCACGCCGTGCGCGGCGGGGTGCTGGGGGCCGAAGTTGATCGTGTAATTGGTGATGACTTCGTCACCGGTGGTGGGCGACTGCTTAAGCTGCATGCTCATGCCTTGTCTCCTTCCGCCTTCTCGTCACCGGGAAGCAGATATTCGGCGCCTTCCCACGGGCTGAGGAAATCGAACTGGCGCAGGTCCTGTACAAGCTCGACCGGCTCGTACACGACCCGCTTCTCTTCTTCCGAATAGCGCAGCTCGGTATAGCCGGTCAGCGGGAAGTCCTTGCGGAACGGATGCCCCTCGAAGCCGTAATCAGTGAGAATACGACGCAGGTCTTCGTTGCCGGCAAAGGTCACGCCGTAAAGGTCGAACACTTCGCGTTCGAGCCAACCGGCATTAGGCCATAGCGTGGTGACCGTCGGGACGGGCGTGGCCTCGTCCGTCTTTACCTTCAACATCACGCGGTGGTTTTTCGTGACGCTGAGCAGCATATAGACCACTTCGAAGCGCTCGGCCCGCTCGGGATAGTCAACCCCGGCGATCTCCATCAGCTGCTGGTACTGGTGCTCGTCACGCAGCAGCTTAAGTGCATCAGCGATTGCATCGCGCTTTACCGTGATAAGGATTTCGCCGTGCTCTTGATGCGAAGACACGACCATCTTGCCAAGCGCCTTGGTCAGCACATCGCAAACGCCTTCGTTGCTGGCGAACTTCGGTGCGGAATGAAGAACAGCCATATCAGCGCTCGATCGTTCCTTCGCGGCGGATCTTCCGCTGCAGCTGCATCACGCCGTAAAGGAGCGCTTCGGCGGTCGGCGGGCAACCCGGCACATAGATGTCGACCGGCACGATCCGGTCACAGCCACGAACCACGCTGTAGCTATAGTGGTAATAACCGCCGCCATTGGCGCAGCTGCCCATGCTGATCACATATTTCGGATCGGACATCTGGTCGTAAACGCGGCGTAGCGCGGGGGCCATCTTGTTGCACAGCGTGCCGGCGACGATCATCACGTCGCTCTGGCGCGGGCTGGCGCGCGGCACCACGCCGAAACGCTCCATATCATAGCGCGGCATGTTGACGTGGATCATCTCGACAGCGCAGCACGCGAGGCCGAAGGTCATCCACCAAAGGCTGCCGGTGCGCGCCCAGTGGAACAGTTCTTCCGTCGAGGTGATGAGGAAGCCCTTGTCGTTCACTTCGCTTTGCAGCGAGCGGAAAAAGTCGGCATCGGGCTGGCGAAGCTCTCTCGGCTGTGCAGCGGCCGGAAGGCCGGCGGGGGAAGTAACGATCGTGCTCATTCCCAATCTAATGCCCCCTTCTTCCATTCGTAAGCTAGGCCAATCGCGAGGATGCCCAGGAACACCATCATCCCGGTCCAGCCTACCCAACCGGTTTCGTCAAGGCTCACCGCCCAAGGGAACAGGAAGGCCGCCTCAAGGTCGAAGATGATAAAACTGATCGCAACGAGGTAGAAGCGCACGTCGAACTGGCTGCGTGCGTCTTCGAAAGCGGGGAAGCCGCATTCATACTCGGTGAGCTTCTCTGCGGTGGGGTTGTGCGCACCCGTCAGGCGCGACACGCCCATCGGCAGGAACACGAACAGCGCCGAAAGGCCCAGCGCGATGAACAGGAAGATCAGTATTGGAAGATACTGGCTAAGGTCGAGCACAAATGAATCCCGCGATATTCAACCGCGCCCGCCTCTAGGGCGCTCCCCCGCAAGGTGCAAGGGCGCGAATCGTGTATTTCATAGCATGAGTGTTACACCACGCGGGATATGGCGGGCGAGCAACCTGCTCCCCACCCTATCCTCAACGGGAATCACTTCATCATCGTGGCGATGGCTTTCTCGGTCGCCTTGCCGAATGGCGGCTTGAAACCGCCCAACTTGGCAATGTCGATCTTGGGTTGGTGATACACCGCGCGCGCATGGCTGAATTCGCGGAAGCCCTCGATTGCATGATACGAGCCCATACCGGATGGACCGACCCCACCGAACGGCAGGTCCTCCATCGAAATGTGGAAGATCACGTCATTGGTCGTGACGCCACCGGAAATGGTCTTGGTGAGCACATGTTCCTGTTCCCCCTTGTTCTCACCGAAGTAATAGAGCCCCAGCGGTCGATCGTGCTCGTTCACATAGTCGATCGCTTCGTCGATCTGCTTGTAAGTCTTGACCGGCAGAACCGGTCCGAAAATCTCTTCCTGCATCACCTTCATGTCGTCCGTGACATTGCGGACGATGTTGAGCGGCATCTTGCGGACGTTCGCGTTTGAAAAATCCTCGTCGCCCGGGTTCACTTCGATCACTTCTGCGCCCTTCTCGCGCGCGTCTGCGACGAGGCCCTGCAGCCGCTCGAAATGGCGGTCACTCACGATCGAGGCATAATCGTCATTCTCAAGCAGGGTCGGATACATGTTCTTCACCCCCTGAGCGACGCCAGCAATCGCTTCGTCTTCCTTGTCCTGTGGCACATACATATAGTCGGGGGCGAGGCAGATCTGCCCCGCATTCATCATCTTGCCTAGCGCGATGCGCTCGCCGGCCTTGGCGAAATCAGCGTTGCGCCCCATGAAAACCGGGCTCTTGCCGCCCAGTTCTAGTGTCACGGGAACCAAGTTTGCAGCCGCGGCCTCCATTACCCGGCGCCCGGTCGCGGTCGATCCAGTGAACACGAGGTGATCGAAGGGCAGTGACGAGAAGGTTGCGGCGACTTCCGGCCCACCTGTAATCACGACTAGTTCGTCAGGCGTGAAATACTCCTCGACCAGTTCCTTCATCAGCATGGAAGTCCGCTCGGTGAATTCGGAGGGCTTGATCATCGCTCGGTTACCCGCGGCAAACACCTGCATCAGCGGACCGAAGGCCAAATTGACGGGAAAATTCCACGGCGAAAGGATGCCAATCACGCCTTTGGGCTCATAGCGCAGTTCCGCCTTGGCTCCGAGCAGGCCCAAGGGAAACTGCACCTTGCGCTTCTCCGTCTTCGCCCATTGGTCCATGTACTTGAGCGAATGCTTGCCCGCGCCGACAGTGGTGGCAATGTCCGTCAGCATCGACTGGTGCATGCTGCGATTGCCGAAGTCTGCGCTCATCGCCTTACAGAGGTTTTCGCCATGATCCTTTACTAGCGCCATCGCGCGCTTGATCCGGTCCCTCCGCATGCTCATGGGCTCAGGACGAGACGTGTTAAAGGCGGCACGCTGCAATTTCAGGATACGTTCTAACTCTTCCCGGCGATCTTCAGCCATCATTCTCTCCTAGGTTCCTGTTCGCATATGGGTTGCGATTTGCCATGGTTTGTTGCGCAAGCGGCAGCACAAGACAAGCTAATACGTATGCCAGGCGCTTGTGCGTTTGCCTTTGCCGCATTGCAGCATTAGACCGCTTGCCGATTCCAGTTCATCTGTCTCAAGGAGCCAGACATGCCCCAGTTCTCCGCCGCCGATCCCGTCGTCATCCTTTCCTATGCGCGCACGCCGATGGGCGGTATGCAGGGTGCGCTGGCCGATGTTTCCGCGACCGACCTCGGCGCAACGGCGGTGAAGGCCGCAGTGGAGCGCTCGGGTGTTCCGGGTGAAAAGTTCGATCGCGCCTATATGGGCTGCGTGCTTCCCGCCGGACTTGGGCAGGCTCCCGCTCGCCAGGCTACGCTGAAGGCAGGCCTGCCCAAATCTGTGCAGGCGACCACCGTCAACAAGGTATGCGGAAGCGGCATGCAGACCGTGATCATGGGTGCGGAAGCGCTCGCCAGCGGCACGGTGGATTATGTGATCGCGGGTGGGATGGAGAGCATGACCAACGCTCCCTACCTGCTCAAGAAGCACCGTTCGGGCGCGCGCATCGGCCATGACACCGCCTATGACCACATGTTCCTCGACGGACTTGAAGACGCCTATGATGCGGGCCGCGCCATGGGCACTTTCGCGCAGGTCACTGCCGACGCCTACCAGCTCACTCGCGAGGAAATGGACAATTACTCGATCGAGTCGCTGCGTCGCGCGAACGAAGCGATCTCAAGCGGCGCGTTTGCGGACGAGGTTGTGCCAGTGACGGTCGCGACGCGTGCTGGTGAAGTGACTGTCGAGCATGACGAACAGCCCGGGAAGGGCAAGCCTGACAAGGTCTCGACCCTGCGGCCCGCCTTCGCCAAAAACGGTACTATCACAGCGGCAACCTCAAGCTCGATTTCCGACGGGGCCGCCGCAGTCGTGCTTACCCGCGAGAGCCTGGCACAGGCCAATGGCCAGCAGCCGGTTGCAAAGATCGTCGCCATGGCGACGCATGCGCAGGAACCCAAGGATTTCACCGTTGCTCCGGTTGGCGCCAGCCAGAAGGCGCTCGACCGCGCCGGGTGGAGCGTCGACGATGTCGATCTGTGGGAGGTGAACGAGGCATTTGCCTGCGTGGCGATGTTCGCAATGCGCGACATCGGAATCCCGCATGAAAAGATCAACGTCAACGGAGGCGCGACTGCGCTGGGTCATCCGATCGGCGCTAGTGGCACCCGCATCATCGTAACCCTGCTCAATGCACTCAAGCAGCAAGGTAAAAAACGGGGCTTAGCAAGCCTGTGCATTGGCGGCGGCGAAGCCACTGCTGTCGCGGTGGAACTGGTCGACTAAAGCGCCGCTTCGGTTGGGCAGATTTGTGTGGTATCCCTCGCAACCCCGGGGTCGCGTGTTGAGGGAGAAACACGTTATGAATAGACTCATTGCAGCCGCCGGCCTGGTGGCTTTGGCCGCTTGTTCGCAGCCCGCCACTGAAGAAGAGGCCGCTCCAGCGGTCTAAGAAGTCGCGGTCCAGACAAGTGGACCGGGAACTTACGAGGTAACCTATGCTGACGGCAACGTCGGCACGATGGTATCTTCGGAGGATGGCACCTTCACGTTCACGCTGGGTGATGAAACCGGTACAGGCACTGTGACGGAAACCGATGGCAAGGTCTGCTTAGATCCGGATGCCGAGGATCTGGAATCGAACTGCTGGACTGCGGGCGAAGTGGGCGAAGACGGCTCTTGGCCGTCGACTTCCGATACTGGTGAAGTTGTGACTGTGAGCCGGGTCGAGGCAACAGCAGCGGAATAGGGCTGACAAGCTAAACAGGGAGGAAGGCCAATGAGGAAGCTGATCATTGCCACAAGCATTCTGGTTCTCGCCGCTTGGACAGAGCCCGCAGAGCAGAATGAGGAGACGGCGGTGCCTACGGAGGTCGAAGCGGCAGAACCTACCGTGGCTAACGGTTCGCCTCCGGGCACCTACGAAGCAACGGCAGCCGATGGTTCGGTGGTGACGACAGTCATCAACGCCGATGGCACCTACAGCGATACCGCTGCCGATGGCACTCTGGTCGCCGAGGGCACCTGGGCGGTCGTCGATGGCAAGACCTGTTTCACTGCGACCACGGAAGGGCAGGAACCAATGTGCTTCACTGAAAGCGCACCGGCAGAGGATGGCTCTTTCATCGCCACACCTGATGCGGGTGATCCGGTAACGGTTCGCCCGGCTGCAGCCGCGGCGGAATAAGTCGTCGCAAGGCGATTATGGAAAGGGGTGGCGGAGGTCGCCCCTTTTCGTTTGATTGAGCCTCAGGGCTCGCCGACGCCCCACAGCCGGCCTTCGCGAATCCAGCCTTTGTGGCCGCCCGCATCGAATTCGCACCAGCCCGCATCGCATTTGCCCAGTTTGCCGACTACGCCGGGCTCAACGTTCCATTTGAACTGCGAGCCTTCACCAGGCGCAATTCGAATTTGCGCCAGCCCCTCGCCAACGACCAGAGCAGAGCGCTCGGGATCGAGCAGCCGCGCCACCACCCAGCCTTGCGTGCCATCAGGATCGCTGATCAGCCGCCAGCCCTCCTGAAGCCTCAACACCTTAACTGGCAGCCCCTGTCGCTTGTAGACCCATTCGATGGGATAATCCTGGCTCGGACCGACGCGCATGTTGACCTCGCTCGCGCGGAGCGAGGCCCAATAGGGTACTTCTCGATCTTGCGCCTTTCCCGATTGAGGGAACACAAGCAGCAATGAGAAAACGAGGGTAAGAATGATCAAGCGCATGAGTTTGCTCATAGCTCGCCACGTGCCTTCGCTTCAAGCGCTTGTGGAACATAGCTTGACCGCCCTGCCCCTGAAGCCGTAGCGCGCGCACATGCCTATCGATCAAACGACACAACGCAAACCGATCGACCATAATCCGCGGGTGATCGTTACCCGCCACCTAATGCCTGCCGTCGAACAGCGCATTAGCGAATTGTTCGATGCAAAGCTCAATCGCGAAGACATACCCTTCACTCGCAAGCAGGTAATCGCAGCGATGCGTGAGGCTGACGTTTTGGTGCCCACGGTCACCGACAGGATCGATGCAGCTATGATCGAACAGGCAGGCGACCAACTCAAGCTGATCGCGAATTTCGGCGCAGGGATCGAACATATCGACCTGGAAGCCGCCGCGAAGCGCAAGATCATCGTGACCAACACGCCCGGCGTCTTCACAGATGACACTGCCGACATCGCCATGTCCGGCATCATCGGAGTCCCGCGTCGTATCCGCGAAGGGGTGGGCTTGGTTCGCAGCGGCCAATGGACGGGCTGGGCGCCGTCGGGCCTGCTCGGTCGCAAGCTCGGCGGCAAAGTGCTCGGCATCGTCGGCATGGGCCGCATCGGGCAGGCAGTAGCGCACCGTGCGCGCGCTTTCGGGCTCGAAATCGCCTACACCAACCGCAAACGGCTTCCTGAAGCGATCGAGCGCATGGTCGGCGCGCGCTTCGTGCCGGACGTAGATACGCTGGCAGCCGAGGCCGATATACTGACGCTGCATTGTCCGCTGACCGACGAGACGCGCGGCATGATCGATGCGCGGCGGATTTCGCTGATGAAGCCGGGCTCTTCGATCATCAATACGGCGCGCGGCGAGTTGATCGACCAGGAAGCGCTGATCGTTGCGCTTCAAAGCGGGCACCTCGCCGGCGCAGGGCTCGACGTCTATCCCGACGAGCCCAATGTCGACCAGCGGCTACTCGATATTCCCAACGTCATGACGCTGCCGCACATCGGCAGCGCCACCGCCGAAGGACGCGAAGCCTCAGGCGAGAAGGTGATCGCCAATATCCGCTTCTGGATGGATGGCCATCGACCGCCCGATCAGGTGTTGATCGGCCTTTGAACGCCGGACATCGCTTCATGCTTGCAGCTAGGTATTAGAGCTGTAAGGCGCCGACCCGATGGACGAACTCGCTTCCCAGTTTGAAGAGCTCGAGCACCAGTGGATGCGCTGCTGCATGGCGCGCGACCGTTAGGGTATGAAGGCGCTGGCCGCCAAGGAATTCGTGTTCCTGCTGGGTGGGCAGAACTCTTCCATGCTTGATCGACCAAGCTGGCTTGAGGCAGCAACCTCCCCTTTCCTGTGCACCTGCTATCGCTTCAGGAACATCTATGTGCGTCGCCACAAGAAGCTGGCGGTTTTTGCTGCGCGCATGTCGATCGAAGCGCGACTTGACCCCAAGAAGATCGAATGTGACGTCTGGATCACCGACCTTTGGCAACAGGGCGGTATCCGGCGCAAATGGAGGCTGGTGGAGCGGACCATGTCACGCCCCGACACCACCCCCGAATTGCCGGAAATCATTCGCGAAATGCAGCTCTGGCGCTGACGCCACGCGTCAGTCGCCGGTCAGGATACGGTCCACCAGTTCCTTCACCGTCGGGGTAAAGTTGTTCGAATAGAACGGGTCCTGCTTGAAGCGGTAGGCAGCGTGCCCCGCAAAGGCGAGGTTGTCGTCCGGATCGCCCCCATGCGCGATATCCTGCAGCGTCTTCTGGATGCAGAAGCTGCGCGGATCGGCAAGACGGCCGGTGGTGTGATCGTCATGATCCTTCCAACTCGAAAACTGGCAGTGCGACAGGCATCCCATGCAGCCCTGCTGGTCGGCGCGGATCTCTTCGGCACTTTCGGGCGTCACGAACACCACCGTGTTGTCCGGCGTCTTGAGCGGCTCGGTGAAGCCCTCGTGCATCCACGCCTGCGCCTTGCGCTGGTCGCCGGGGTGAACCCAGAAATACTTGGCCTTGCCATGATCGCTCAGCGGAACCGTTCCCTCTTCCTCGTCGCGCTTGAAGATCGGGATCTGCCGCTCCGAACGGTGCATCAAATCATAGAGGAAGGGCGTCTTGACCGCGCTCGAATAGAAGCCCGTTGGGCTGAACTTGTGCAGAAGGACGTCACCCGGCTCGACCGTACGCAGCATGTCTTTCCAGACTTGCGGAATCGGGCTTTCCTTGGTGAGCAACGGACGCGTGCCGAGCTGAAAGATGATCTTGCCGAGTTCGGGATTGTCGATCCAGTCGTTCCATTCGCGCAGGAACCACACGCCACCAGCCATGACGATGCCGGTATCTTCCGACACACCTTCGGCGCGCATGGTTTCGCGCAGCGCCTTCACGCGTGGATAGGGATCTTCAGGTTTGCGCGGATCTTCAGCATTCGACAGGCCGTTGTGGCCACCGGCGAGCCAGGGGTCTTCATAGACCACCGCTGCCATCAGGTCCGGCACCTTGGAATAGCTGCGTTTCCACAGTGCACGGAATGCCCGCGCCGAACTGACGATCGGCAGGTAGTAGACATTGTAGCGCGCTGCGATCTCGGCGAGCTTGTAGGGCATGCCCGCACCGCAAGTAACCCCGGTGATAAGGCCTTTGCAATTTTCGAGGACGCCCTCGAGGACCTGCTGCGCGCCGCCCATTTCCCACAACACGTTGATGTTGATTGCGCCCTGGCCGTTGGCAATCTCGTAAGCGCGCTTCACCTGTTCGGTGGCGCCATCGATCCCATAACGGACAAGCTGTTCGAAGCGCTCCTTTCGCGTAGCCTGCGGATAAACTTGAGGGATAACATTGCCGTCCGCGTCGTAGCCGTCGGCATTCACTGCGCTGACGGTACCAATGCCGCCCGCTGCAGCCCATGCGCCAGAGCTGGCGTGATTGGTTGCCGAAACGCCCTTGCCGCCTTCAACCAGCGGCCAAACTTCGCGCCCGCCATATACGATCGGGCTTAGTCCCTTGAACAATCAAATGCTCCCCTTACACCGCGTCTTTCTTCGAGCGGCGATTGATCGAAAGTCCTACAAACCATCTCCGTTACGCTGGTTGAGGTGTTTCCGCCAGTGTGGTGTGGAACTTTCTTCGCGCGGCTATTCGTTGAGCGCGCAAGGTCGGATTTCCGTCGGCTCCGGCAAGCGCTCGGCGCGTTCGAACCGCGCGAAATAGCCTCTGATGTCCGGCTTCTCGATGAATTCGACGAGTTGCAATCCGACGGCCTTAAACTCGCAAATCAGAAGTAGCGGTGGGATTCCATGCTGGTCCGTGGGACGCTCGGTATCTACCACCACCACCTGCCCGTCTTCGGTCAGGGCGGGCCATAGCCTCCAGAGGAACGCGTAGGGCTCGCTCACCTCATGGTACATATGGACGAGGAAGATGCGGTCGAAACTGTCCGCGGGAAGCTGCGGATCATCCTCGCGCCCGAATTTGATCGAAACATTGTCGAGCCGCTCACGCTCGACGCGCCGACCTAGTCGATCGAGCGCCTCGCGGTCGATATCCTGCGCCAGCACGCGCCCATCTTCACCTACGCGCGCAGCAAGGCGGGCAGTATAATAGCCCTCGCCCGCGCCGATATCGGCCACTGTCATGCCGCTAGTAACTTCAGCGAGATCCATCACCTTCTGCGCTTCGCCGCGCTCATCGCGAACATCTTCGCCCGAAAGATACATCGAGGCTGTGTCCGAAACCGGCCGATCCGCCCGAGGGAACTCTCGGGCGCTGTCTGGTCTGCTGGAATTGCCGCCCATCGGTCCGCAGCCGCTAAGGGTAATTAGCCCGGCAAGGATAAAGAAGGCTCCGCGCACCGTCACTCGACGTCGTCTATCTCGACTTTTTCGCCCGTGACGCGCTGCGCCAATGCGGCGGAAATGAAGGGATCGATGGCGCCATCGAGCACGTCGCCCGGCGCAGTCGAAGTGACCCCGGTGCGAAGGTCCTTCACCATCTGGTATGGCTGCAACACATAGGAACGGATCTGGTGGCCCCAACCAATGTCGCTCTTGGAGGAATGCTCAGCACTGGCAGCTTCCTCACGCTTGCGCATTTCTTCCTCGTAAAGCCGCGCTTTCAGCATGTTCATTGCGATCTCGCGGTTTTTGTGCTGGCTGCGGTCGACCTGGCTTGCCACAACGATGCCGCTCGGCTGGTGAGTGATGCGCACAGCGGAGTCAGTGGTGTTGACATGCTGGCCGCCCGCGCCACTTGCACGGTAGGTGTCGATCTTGAGGTCTGCCGGATTGATCTCGATATCGATATTGTCATCGATCACAGGGTAAACCCAAACCGAGCTGAACGACGTGTGACGGCGCGCCGAGCTGTCATAGGGGCTGATGCGCACGAGGCGATGCACGCCGCTCTCGGTCTTGGCATAGCCATAGGCGTTTTCGCCCTTAATAAGTAGGGTGGCCGACTTGATCCCGGCCTGTTCACCTGCCTGGTACTCGACAGTTTCCACCTTGAAACCGCGGCGTTCGGCCCAGCGGGCATACATGCGAAGCAGCATTTCCGCCCAGTCCTGGCTTTCGGTGCCGCCTGCGCCTGCGTGAATTTCGAGATAGGTGTCGTTGCCGTCGGCTTCACCCGAAAGCAGCGCCTGTACCTTGTCGGCATCGGCGCGCTCGGCCAGCCTTGCCAAGCTCTGCAGCCCATCCTCGACCACACTGTCTTCGTCTTCGGCTTCGCCCATTTCGACGAATTCGAGGGCGTCACCCATCTCGGCAGTGATCTGCTTTACCGTGTTGATCGCGGTTTCAAGCTGCTTCTGCTCGCGCGTGATCGCCTGGGCCTGTTTGGGATCATCCCACAGATTTGGATCCTGAACCCGCGCATCGAGCTCGTCGAGCCGACGCAAAGCACGCTCCCAGTCGAGCGATTGCCGCACCAGCGCCAGCGCTGCATTGATCCGGTCGATGTGGGCCTGCCCTTCGGCACGCATAATTAATCCTTCGCAAAAATGAGCGCCCGCGCTTAGCGGACCATGTGCGATTGTAAAGCCGCGAACGCGCCACCCGCTCAGTGCCTAAGCTTGTGGACCGCCTCAAGCGTCAAGCGCACATGGTCACGGTAGTCCATGTCGGAATGAACCATTACGATCCGCCCGTCCTGCGCGATCACATAGCTTGTACGGCTGGTGATACCCGTGTCCTTGCCCTCGCGCACGAGGGCCACGTCATAGGCGTCAATCACCTCACGCGATGCGACACCAACGGGAAAGGCATCGCGGCACTCCTCGCGGCTGAAACGCTTGAGTGTTTCGATGTCGTCATTCGACATGCCGACCACGCTCGCACCAGCGGCCTTGAACTCAGGCATGGCTTCGGCGAAAGCATTGGCCTCAAGCGTGCATCCCTGAGTGAAAGCCTTGGGATAAAAATAGAGCACCACTGGCCCCTTCGCGAGCCCGGCGCGCAGGTTGAAGCCGAATTCCTTGCCCGCGAGCGCCGCTTCGGTCGCAAAGATCGGCGCCTTCGTGCCGACTGGAAGATTTGCCGCCGCCGGAACACCAAGACCGATTGCAAGAACTGCCGCCATCGCCAACTTACGCATCGCGTTACTCTCCATTCCAAACGTCAGGCCAAGAAGCGCACGATGCGCCGACTCGGTTCCCGACCTTAGTAAATCCCGCCCTGTTCCTCGACGAAATCATTGGGTCGACCTTCGCTCGAACCGGCTTGCTCACCCTGACCGCGCCGGATCAGTGCAAGCAACTCGTCTCGCAGCGAAGCAACCCGATCCTGTCGTGTCTCGCGCGGCGGCTCGGTATCGGGCTTGAAGGCTTCCCAGATCACCGGTGATAGCGGATCGCTGCTCGGCCATTGGTCGAACACACGCTTGCCGCTGCGCCGGTCGATCCGGACCATTCGGATGCCCGCCGGAGCTACTGCCGGCTGCTTGCTCCAATGATCCATAGTCGCCAGAACGAATTCCTTGAAGATCGGCGCGGCGGTATTGCCGCCCTGCACCCACCCTCCAAGGTCGCGCGGCTGGTCGAAACCAACATAAACCCCCGCCACGATGTCAGGCGTACCGCCCACGAACCAGGCGTTGGTCGGGCCGTTGGTGGTTCCGGTCTTGCCGAACAGCGGCAGGTCGATATCGCGCAGGCGCGTCGCGGTTCCCCGCTGCACAACGCCTTCGAGCATATGTATCACCTGGAAAGCCGTGCGTGGATCGAGCACTTGTTCGCCTTTCACACCGAAACGCGGCATTGGCTGCCCTTCCCAATCCGGCATGTTGCAGCCTTCGCAGCGGCGCTTGTCCGCCCGCCAGATCACTTTGCCCCGGCGATCCTGCACGAAGTCGATCACGGTCGGCTGGTTCAGCCGGCCATGATTGGCGAGCGCGGCATAGGCATTGACGATCCGTTCCACGGTGGTGTCGCCTGCTCCCAAAGCGAACGAAGGATAGGCACCATATGAGCCGATCCCGACCCGCTTGAAGGTATCCACTACCTCGGGCATGCCCGCATCCATGGCGATATGCACCGTCATGAGGTTTCGAGATTGCTCAAGCCCCCAGCGCATGGTGTGGACGCCGCCGGATTCGCCGCCGAAGTTGCGGAAGCACTTCTCGCCGAGATTGGCCCCCTGGTAGAAACAGAAAGTCTGGTCAGGAACTTCGGTTGCCGGGGTCATGCCGTTGTCGAGCCCGGTGGCATATACGAATGGCTTGATGGTCGAGCCCGGCTGGCGCTCCGCCTGAGTGGCGCGGTTGAAGTCGCTCAAGCGAAAGTCGAACCCGCCCTGCATGGCGAGAATGCGGCCGGTCTGCACCGATTCCGCCAAGAACCCTCCCGAGACCTCGGGAATCACTGCCACGCGATAGCCATTGCCGACCGGCTGCGCAGCGATCACATCGCCTGCCTTGAGCGCATCGGGGAAATTGATCAGTGGCCCTTCATTGCCATCTGCAAAGCCAACGCGCGCACTCTGGCCTGCGCGGCTTGTGACGACGCCGATGCGCCAGTTTTGGTAACGGACGCCGAGGAACGAACTCTGCAATTGCCCCGCCCAGTCGCCGTTGCTCACATCGATGGTTGCGATCGGCCCGGTCCAGCCACGATTGCCGTGATAGCGCAGCAGCCCGGCTCGCAGCGCGTCGCGCGCCTCAACCTGCAGCTCGGGATCTAGAGAGGTGCGCACCCACAAGCCGCCAGCATAAACACTGTTCGGGCCTTCTTCAGCCGTTTCGCCAAATTGCTCGAGCAATTGGCGGCGCACTTCCTCAAGGAAATAGCCGGCGTCTACCGATCGTTCGCTGCGCTGGAGCACCAGCCCAAGGGGTTTCGCTTGAGCCGCGCGCATTTCTTCGGTGGTGATAAAGCCATTCGCTTCCATCTGACTCAGGACGAAATTGCGCCGTTCGATCGCAAGCCCGGCATTGCGCGCGCGGCCATAGCGTTCGGGCGCCTTGGGCAGGATCGCCAGGAACGCCATTTCGTGCAGGTCGAGTTGATCGACATCCTTGTCGAAATAGGCCTGCGCCGCGGCCTGCACACCGAAGCTTCGGCGGCCTAGTGGGATCTCGTTAAGGTAGAGCTCAAGGATTTCCTGCTTGCTCAACACCCCTTCGATACGGCGGGCAAGAATTATTTCCTTGAGCTTGCGAGTAACCGAATATTCGTCGCCCAGCAGCAGGTTCTTCGCAACTTGCTGTGTTATGGTCGAACCACCGACAGCCCGCTCGCCCGATCCAAACTTCATCGCATAGTCGAGCACTGCATTGAGCGTGCCGGTGATGTCTACCCCGCCATGGCTGAAGAAGGTCTTGTCCTCAGCTGACAGGTAGGATTCGATCAGCTTCTCTGGGAAATCAGGATATTGCAGCTGAACCCGCCGCTCACGGGCATAGGAATGGACGATCTCGCCGTCGATCCCGCGCACCACCGTGGGCAAGGGCGTCTCGTACCCTACCAGACTTTCTGCATCGGGCAGGTCGCGCGCCAGCAAAGCCCATATCGCCACGAGCAGCAGCACACCGCCCACGAACGCGGCGACGATCAAGCGAAACCGGCGGTGTTCCTGCCAATTCGAACGAAACCATTCGAAAGCCGCAATGCTGTCACCGCGCAGGCGCTGGCGCACATAGGCAAGGTCTATTTTGGCATAATCGGTCATGGTCGGATCATTCACTGGATGGCGGCAATAGCATGCGGATTCACGCGAAAGCTAGGCGCTTATCCATGAACTGCAATGCAACTCGTCAGCCGCCCCCTTGCCGCACGAAATAGATGCGGATCGCCCGCGCCATGGCATCGGCAAAACCGTTCTTCCATTCAGGTGAAGTCAGCCGCGCCGCATCCTGTTCGTTGGTGACGAAGCCCGCCTCGAACAGCACCGACGGCATGTCGGGAGATCGAAGGACCACTAGGTCTGCTGCGCGCAGCGATTGCGAATGGAACGTCAGCTGTCCTTCCCCTTCGCGCGTCACAAGCGAAGCAAATTCAAGCGAATCGGTCTGCGAGCGGCGCTGCGACAATTCGACCAGGATCGCACTCACCTCCTCGCTCTGGCCGTCGATCGACAGGCCATTTAGGCGGTCGACATCGTTTTCGCGTCGCGCGAAGCGGGCGGCGGCCGCGCTCGATGCGCGGTCCGAGAGCGTATAGAGGCTCGCGCCGCTCACGCCGCTCTTCACGCCTGCCGAATCGGCATGGATCGAAACGAATAGGTCAGCCCCCATTCGGCGCGCGATCCCGGGCCGCTCGGCCAGTGCCAGCAAGCGGTCGTCTTCGCGGGTCAACGCTACGCGAACTCCGCCCTGGCGCACGATAGCATCACGCAATGCCAGTGCGAGTCGAAGCGTCACGTCCTTTTCGCGAATGCCCACGCCGACAGCGCCCGGATCGCGCCCGCCATGCCCTGCATCAATCACTACCAGCGGGCGATCGGGGTCGGCGGGGCCATACACGCCGGGCAGCGCCGGCGCTTCGGTCAGCTCGGGCATGAACAGCCGCAGTACATAGTCCCGCCCCGATTGCGGAACCGGCAACTTGATCCCGGCAGCGGCCAGGCCACCAACGAGCGCCAGGGGAAACAAGACAATTAGGACGAGATGTGTGCGCAGGCTCATTGCCCGCCAAGATTAAGGCGTTGCTATGGCAAAGCGCAATATGGTTGCGAGTTGCAACTCACGGTGTTAGCAGGGCAAACAGTGGCAAGAACCGGCTGCAGGGCTTCAAATTGGAGCTTGACCGAGTTTCCAAGCCGCAGCCGAGCGAGAACCTTTCGCATGGTTTCACAACAGGTTGACGCAGTGAAGAGACAGCCCTCCCCGCAATTACACTCGCCGCGCGATACGCGCGCGATCGAATTTGTGGGCCGGACAGCAGCAGCTTGCTGCAATCTTGTACTTGCAGACGCATACCCAGAATTCTTGCCCCACCGGCCTATGTGCCAGGGCAGAACCCATCACGCCGCCCGGCATCACGCCGCCAGTGGCGCATTCACACATCCACACAATTATGGGCGCGGGCGGAGAGGCTTGGCCACTTTGCGAACACGCGCCTGGAGAATTCAAAATGGCAACGCGCATGCTCATCGATGCGCGCCACTCGGAAGAAACGCGGGTGGCGGTAATCAAAGGCAACCGGATCGAAGAATTTGATTTCGAGTCTGCTGAACACAAGCAAATCAAAGGCAATATATATCTTGCCAAGGTAACAAGGGTCGAACCCTCGCTGCAGGCGGCATTTGTCGACTTCGGCGGCAACAGGCACGGCTTCCTCGCTTTCAGCGAAATCCATCCGGACTATTACCAGATCCCGCAGGCGGACCGCGAAGCGCTGCTCGCCGAAGAGGCTGAAGCCGCTGAGGAAGAGGCGCGTTTGCGCGCCGAAGAGGAAGAGGCAGGCAATTTGCCCGGCGACGAATACGACGCCGAGGATGAGGAATCCGCAGAAGCACTGGTAGAGGAATTCGCCGAAGACGGCGTCGAGGAAATCGATACTACCGAGAAGGACGAAGTCTCCACGATCGAAGGCGGACATGTAGAGAACGGCGACGATTCCGACGAGCACGAAGCCGACGAAGAATCAGAAACGGACGTAGAGGAAGGCGATCGTCGCGAGCGCGGCCGTCGCAGGCGCCGTCGTCAGGGTGGCGGCAAGAGCCTCGCCAAGGAAGTCGACGAAGTCCGCGCACGCCGCCAGGCGCTGCGCCGTCGCTACAAGATCCAGGACGTGATCCAGCGCCGCCAGGTGTTGCTGGTGCAGGTTGTGAAGGAAGAACGTGGCAACAAGGGTGCCGCGCTGACGACCTATCTCAGCCTCGCCGGCCGCTACACAGTGCTCATGCCGAACTCGTCGCATGGCGGCGGGATCAGCCGCAAAATCAGCTCCTCGGGTGACCGCAAGCGACTGAAGCAGGTCGTTTCGGACCTCAAGCTGCCCAAATCGATGGGCCTGATCGTGCGCACCGCGGGCCTTTCGCGCACAAAACCCGAAATCAAGCGCGACTTCGACTACCTCGCGCGCCTTTGGGACGAGATCCGCGAGAAGACCCTCGCTTCGACCGCGCCTGCGTTGATCCATTCGGACTCAGACCTGATCAAGCGCGCCATCCGCGACATCTATAACAAGGAAATCGAGGAAGTCGTTGTTGAGGGCGAAGAAGGCTACAAGTCGGCTCGCGCCTTTATGAAGCTGCTTATGCCCAGCCACGTGCGCCGGGTGAAAACCTATTCGGACCCTGTTCCTCTCTTCCAGCGTTTTGGCGCGGAAGACCAACTGCGCGCGATGTATGACCCGATGGTCCAGCTCAAATCGGGCGGCTACCTCGTGATCAACCCGACCGAAGCGCTGGTTTCGATCGACATCAACTCAGGCCGCTCGACCAAGGAACACGGGATCGAAGCGACCGCGCTCAGCACCAATCTTGAAGCGGCCAAGGAAATCGCCCGCCAGCTGCGCCTGCGAGACATGGCCGGGCTAGTTGTGATCGACTTCATCGACATGGAGTACAACTCCAACATCCGTAAGGTCGAGAAGGCGATTAAGGAAGCGCTCAAAAACGACCGGGCGCGTATCCAGGTCGGGCGCATTTCGGGCTTCGGCCTGATGGAAATGAGCCGCCAGCGCCTGCGCACCGGCGTGCTTGAAGCGACCACTCGCTCTTGCCCGCATTGCGACGGCACGGGTCTTGTCCGCACGGCATCGAGCGCTGGTCTTTCCGCGCTCCGCCTGATCGAGGACGAAGCCGCCAAGGGCAAGGGAGCGATTATCCGCCTAGGTGCCAGCACGGAAGCCGCGATCTACCTGCTCAACGCCAAACGCTCCGATCTCCAGGAGATCGAGGACCGCTACGGCGTTTCGGTCGAAGTGGTGCCCGAAGGCGAGGAAGAAGGCGCGAAGATGAGCATCGCAAGCCTCGGGCCCCGCCCGACGCAGGCGCCACGCTTCGAACCGATAGTGATCGAGGAAGATGACGAAGACGATATCCCGGAGGATATCGCCGACGAAATCGACGAGGATGATGAAAACGCTTCCGAGCGCGATGACGATGGCGACGACGCCCGCAAGAAGAAGCGTCGCCGCCGCCGGGGTGGCCGCGGCCGCAACAAGAATCGTCGCGAAGATGGCGATGAAACGCGCGATGATGATGCCGAAACCGAGGAAGGCGAAGCACGCGAAGACTTCTCGCAGTCTGATGCCGAAGGTGGCGAGCGCCCCAAGAAGCGTCGTCGGCGGGGAGGTCGCGGGCGCAACAAGAAGCGGCGCGAAGGCACAGGCGAAGAGTCGCTGAGCGAAGGCGAAACCGAGATCTCGGAAGAGCCCGAAGTGCAAGTGTCCGAAGCCGAGCCGGTGGGCGATGCGCCTGAAGCAACCGCCGAACCGGAAGCGGAGGAAAAGCCCAAGCGCAAGCGCGCGCCACGAAAGCAGAAGACCGAGGCTGAAGCGCCGGTCGAAGCGGAAGCACCTGCGGAACCGGAAGAGGCTCCGAAACCCAAGGCAAAGCGTGCTCCGCCCAAGAAGAAGGAAGAGGCTCCCGCTCCGGAAGCGCCGGCTGAGGAGGCTCCCTCGACGGAAGAAGTCGCTGAAGCAGCTCCTGCGCCGACGAAGAAACGCGCTCCCCGCAAAACCAAGGGGAGCGAAGCTGCTGCAGAGGCGGCCACGGGTGAAACGCGCGAAGCGCCTGATGCCGGTGACGGTGGCGAGCCAAAGCGTGGCTGGTGGCAGCGCACCTTCGGCGAATAGGCTGACTGGTGGGCGGCGCGGCTGAAGCTGCGTCGCCCCCTACCCCAAAGCATCTGGACAGACTGTCGGGACTAGACCCCAGCCTTGCGGGCAATGCCCCACTCATTCCACCCCGCCACGCGCGGTGCCTTGGGCAAATATCCCTGCCCCAGCGGTTCGACCTCGAAGCCCGCCCCGCGCAGCGCTGCCCCAATTGGGCGGGTCAGATGGCAATTGCCTGCAATCCGCTTCCACACCGGCTCGATCCGGTCCTGCCAGCGCGCAACATCAGGATCGGGCGCGCGGCCGTGCTCGAGGAACAGCAACCTGCCGCCGGGTCGCAAGATCCGCCGCATCTCAGACATTACCTGCGCCGGGTTATCGACCGAGCAGAGCGTGAAAGTACACACCACTGTATCGAAACTGCGCTCGGGGAACGGAATACTCTCCCCCACGCCTTCGCGGATGTCATTGTGCCATCCTCGTGTCCGCGCCCGTTCGCGCGCAGCCTCGAGCAAGCCGCCGTGGGGATCGATCCCCGAAAAGCTGGAAACCAAGCTGGTCTGGTAGAATTCCTGGTTGAGCCCGCCACCGCAGCCCAGTTCGAACACGTCGCCGCTTGCCAGCGGCACAAGTTGCGAACGCCGCTTCATCACCTGCCCCTGCCCGCAGGCAAAGGTAACCAGGCGCGGCATTACATGTGCATCATACCAACTCTGCAATCCCATCGGCGCCTCTCCACCCCCCGATATGCATCAGGCTATGTCGAGCGCGGACTGCTTGCAAGCGGTCTCTAACGCGCCTTTGCGAGAGCGTCCGCGATAGTGCGCATGTCCGCATGCAGGCTGGCAGCGGCAGCTTCGGCCGACTGATCGCACAGCCGCACCACCTGCGGCATCGACATGCCGATACGCAGGGTGCCGCCCCACCCCCCATCGCGGCGCACGCACTTGACCGGCTGGCCGAGCCGCAGGCCCGACAGGGCGAGCTCCCGGTGGAGCCTTTGCGCATCGTCGAAACCTGGCGTCGCATCGAGCGTGCTGACATCGAGCGTCGCTAACGTGCGCATCTCGATCGGGTGCTCGCGCGGTTCCTCCTCCGCGCCAAAGGCATAGGGGCGCACTAGCCGCAGCCCGAGCCGTGCGACAACTTCGTCGACCAGCGCGGCCTCGAACCGGTCGAGCAATGCCGCAACCGAGGTGATCGGCAGCCGCTGGAAACGCTCCAACTCGAACACGCTGGCTTCATAGCGCAGCGCCAGCCCCGGATTCTCGCCTTCGGGCAGTTGCTCGCGCCCGGCCCAGCCCAAGGGGAACTCGGCCCGACGGAAAACACTGGCAAGGCCTGCAGGAAGTGGCGCGGCAACTTCCATCATCGCACGCGGAACCAGCGCGAAACCGTTGAACGGCGGCCCACCCATGAATTTCGATCCGGTCAGGAATACCATGGCTCCGCGCGACAGATATTCATGCAGGGCCGGTATAGTGATGCGCGCCTGGCAGGCATCGACCACGAAATCGACCTTATCGCCAAACCGCTCGGCCAGCGTGGCCAGTTCGGCAGGCTCTGGCAGGATCAGGCCGGTCTTCGAACCATGCACCACATGCACCAACGGGTGCCTTCTGGCAGAATGCGCCTGTTCGATCTGCAGTCCGATATCATCGGCGATCTGGCGGCTCGAATGCGCCCTGCCCTCGCTGTCGCGTACCGGCACGTCGGCCAGTTCGACAACCCCAAAGCCTTCGACCGGGGCACCCATCTCGGCAGGTACGCCAAGCGGCGTTTCGCCGGCAAAATAGCGGCCGTGAGCCGAATGAATGCAGCCGCTGCCCACTTCGTCCGCGCCCAGCAGGATGTTGTGGATGCCGCCCGGCGCCTTGCCCAAGACTGCTGCGAGCCCGACATA
>JALRKY010000050.1 GCA_023260985.1 Altererythrobacter sp.
AACTTGGCGCGGTAGACGATCATGTCGAGGCGGCGTTCGAGCAGGCCGATCAGGTTCTGGCCGGTGTCGCCCTTCATGCGCGCAGCTTCCTGGTAGGTGCGCTTGAACTGCTTTTCGGTCACGTCGCCGTAATAGCCCTTGAGCTTCTGTTTAGCGCGCAGCTGCAGGCCGAAGTCGCTCATCTTGCCCTTGCGGCGCTGGCCGTGCTGGCCCGGGCCGTAGGAACGCTTGTTGACCGGTGAATTCGGACGACCCCAGATGTTTTCGCCCATCCGGCGGTCGAGTTTGTACTTGGCGCTCTTGCGCTTCGACATAAGTCGTATCCTTCAATTTGCGGGATCACCCCAATGGTGACCGTTCAACCCGGCATCGCACCGCCGGACCTGTTGTCCGACGCGGCCACCGCTTCACCGGGATACGGGGCCAATTCGCGAAGGCGCGCGCATAGCAGGATTGTATGGTGCGTCAAGCATTCTGGCCCCTCTCGACAAATCCTCGGCAAGTCGCCACAGGGCGCGGCATGACCAAGACCATGACTTTGCCCGAAGATTGCGCCACCATGCTGGATGCGCGCGCGGGCGTCGATGCCACTGACCGCGAGCTGATGGCTCTGCTCGACCGCCGCTTTGGCTATATGCGCGCTGCCGCGCGCATCAAGCAGGACCGCGACAGCGTGCGCGACGAATCTCGCAAGGCGGCTGTGATCGCCAATGCCCGTGCGGACGCGGAGGCGCGAGGCCTTCCGGCAGGAAGGATCGCGGAGATCTGGGACCTGCTGGTCGAAACTTCGATCGCTTACGAATTCGAGGAGTGGGACCGGCTACGCAATTGAAGTCAGCATGGACGGCGGCGGCGAAGGTGTCTGGTCTCTTCCGGAGGACTTAGCCTGCTGCCTGCCTTGGGCCTGTTAGCTGCCTTGGGAGGTCTCCAGCACGTGCTGTTCCGACTCCGCTGCAGATCTTCTTTTCCGAGCTCTTATCCTTGCTGCCAGCCTGCTCACCATTGTCCCTCGCAGGCGTTCCAGATGCTGAGGTTGGAAGGGTAAACCCCAGCGCAAATGACGAAAGTATGGAGAAAAAATGGGGGCCTTCATGAGTAACGATCCAGATTACAAATTGCCGCCCACGTCTCCAGTTTACTCCTCTGTGCGAATTCAGTCCCTGCCAAGGATATCCTAGTACATCGGGTAAGGCTGCGCTCACGCAGCCTGCATTTGGTTGAAGTGCGTTCCCCTATCGTCTCGCGAACGTCACCCATTGCGCGGCGGACGCTCGAGCGATGAGAGTACCCCGCGCAGCGTGCGGATTTCGAGATGGTTCCAGCCCGGCTTGGTCAGCAAACCGCGCAGGGTCTTGCGCGTTGCTTCGGTCCGCGCTTCAGGGAAGAAATAGCCCTTCGGTTCAAGCATGCGCTCAAGATGCGCGATCAGGCCTTCCAGTTCCTCCTGCGGTGCAGGGGGCAACAGGTCTTCCTGCGTCGGTTGGATGACCGGTACCTGCTTCGACCACTCATAAGCGCACAGGATCACTGCCTGCGCGAGGTTGAGCGAGCCGAATTCGGGATTGATTGGCACGGTCAGGATCGTGCGGGCGAGCGCGACATCCTCGGTCTCGAGGCCCGAGCGTTCGGGGCCGAACAGGATCGCGCTCTTGCCGATAGCCGCATGGATTTCGCGCCCGGCCTCATCGGGCCCGACGACCGGCTTGGTCACGCCACGTTTGCGGACGGTGGTGGCATAGACATGCGCGCAATCAGCCACCGCTTCGGCAACAGTGTCGAAAACCCGCGCCTGTTCCAACACGATGTCCGCCCCAGCCGCTGCGGGCCCTGCCGTGGGATTGGGCCACCCATCGCGCGGAACGACCAGCCGCATCTCGGTGAGTCCGAAATTGAGCATCGCGCGCGCCGCCTTGCCGATATTCTCGCCCAGTTGCGGCCGCACCAGCACGATCGCCGGTTGTTCAGCTTGCCCCATCTTGCGCCGCTTCCTGCACGGTGCTGGCGAATTCCTCGAAGTCTTTCGCTTCCCTGAAATCTCGATAGACCGAAGCGAAGCGGATATAGGCTACGCTGTCGATCTGGCGCAGCCCGTTCATCACCATTTCGCCGATGCGCGAGGAGGGCACTTCGGCATCGCCGGCGGTTTCGACCTGGCGCTGGATGCCGGAGACGAGCTGGTCGATCCGTTCCTGGTCCACGCCGCGTTTGCGGCAGGCGAGCGAAACCGATTGCTCGAGCTTGCCGCGGTCGAACGCTTCGCGGCGATCGCCGCTTTTGACTACGGATACTTCGCGCAATTGCACACGCTCGAAAGTGGTGAAGCGGGCACCGCAGCTTGAGCATTGGCGCCTTCTCCGGATCGAGGCGTTGTCCTCGGTCGGGCGGCTGTCCTTTACCTGGCTATCGTCGTGGGCACAAAAAGGGCAGCGCATTCAGTCCCTTACTTCTTCAACCTGCTGTAAAGTGCGATGCCGGAGCCGGCTGCAAGGCCAAGCGGCCAGCTGATCACTGGCAGGATCGCGCCTGCCACTGCGCCGATCGCGGCTCCGGTCAACACCGGCTTGGTCGAGGGGTGCTTGACCCCCTGCTTGGCCATGCCGACGATTTCTTCCTTGGTGTCCTGGACCCAATCGCGGCCTTCGGGTGCATTATCGCTCATGGTTTATCTCCCGGGATAGACAGGAAAGGCCTCGCACAGCTCGGCCACCCGGTCACGCACGCTTTCCTCAATCTGAGCATCGCCCTCCGGGCCGTTCTTTGCAAGCCCGTCGACGACTTCGGCGATCAGCTTGCCGACCTTGCGGAATTCGGCGGGGCCGAAGCCGCGCGTAGTTCCGGCCGGAGTTCCGAGGCGGATACCGCTCGTGACGAAGGGGCTGCGCGTGTCATAGGGGATGCCGTTCTTGTTGCAAGTTAGCCAGGCGCGGTCGAGGCCTTTCTCGGCATCCTTGCCGGTCACGTCCTTTGCAGTGAGATCGACCAGCATCGAGTGATTGTCGGTTCCGCCCGAAACGATGCGCAGGCCATTCTCTTCAAGGCTGGCGGCAAGCGCGCGCGCATTCTCGACCACGGCATGGGCATAGGCCTTGAACTCGGGGCGCAATGCTTCGAGGAACGCGACCGCCTTGGCGGCAACGACATGCATCAGCGGGCCGCCCTGTAGGCCGGGGAAGACCGCCATGTTGAGCGGCTTGGTCAGCGCCTCGTCATTCCACAGGATCACGCCCGAACGCGGGCCGCGCAGGCTCTTGTGCGTAGTGGTGGTGACGACATGGGCATGCGGGAAGGGCGAGGGGTGTGCCCCGCCCGCGACCAGCCCCGAGATGTGGCTCATATCGACCATCAGGTAAGCGCCGACTTCGTTCGCTACCTTGCGGAAGCCTGCCCAGTCCCACACGCGCGAATAGGCGGTGCCGCCGGCGATGATGAGTTTGGGCTTGTGCTCCTTCGCGATCGCCATGACGTCGTCCATGTCGATCCGCTCGTCAGCCTTGCGCACGCCATAGGCGACAGGATTGAACCACTTGCCACTCATGTTGACGGGCGAGCCGTGGGTCAGGTGGCCACCCGAATTGAGGTCGAGCCCCATAAAGGTGTCGCTGGGATTTAGCAGCGCCAGGAACACGGCCTGGTTCATCTGCGAGCCGCTGTTGGGCTGCACATTGGCGAATTCGCAGCCGAACAGCTGCTTGGCGCGTTCGATCGCCAGCGTTTCGACCACGTCGGCATAGTTGCAGCCGCCGTAATAGCGCTTGCCCGGGTATCCCTCGGCATATTTGTTGGTGAAGACGCTGCCAGTCGCTTCGAGCACCGCGGTGGAGGCGATGTTCTCACTCGCGATCAGCTCGATCTTGTTCCGCTGGCGCTTGAGCTCGTTTGCAACGGCGGCGGCCACTTCCGGGTCCGCCTGGGCAAGCGTGTCATGCCAGAAGTGTTGCATGATATCGTTATTGACTGAAGGCGCTGTGCTCATTGGAGAGGCTCTATCGTATCGGTTTCGGAGGGCGGGTTCGAAAGCTTGTCGACGCGGCGCTGGTGGCGGCCGCCGGCGAATTCGGTCTCAAGAAAGGTTCCTACGCAAGCCTTGGCCATTTCAATGCCGACCAGCCGCGCGCCAAGTGCGATGCAATTGGCATTGTTGTGCTCGCGTGCGAGTGCGGCCGAAAGCGGCTCTGAAACCAGCGCGCAGCGGACGTGCGGGTGGCGGTTGACGCCGATCGAAATGCCGATGCCCGATCCGCACAGCGCGATGCCGCGCTCAGCAGTGCCATCGGCGACGACCGCTGCCAGCTTGTAGCCATAGTCGGGATAATCGACGCTTTCGGTCGAGTAGGGCCCGAGGTCGGCGACCTCATGGCCGAGCTCCATCAGCCATTCGGCAAGCTCGGATTTGAGTTCGATGGCGGCGTGGTCAGAGGCGATGGCGATACGCATGGGTAGGCCCATAGAGAAAGGGCCCGCCGATTGCCAGCGAGCCTTTCCCGGAATCACCAATCGAGTGACAAAAATTACTGATCCAGGAACGAGCGCATCTTGCGGCTGCGGCTCGGATGCTTGAGCTTGCGCAGCGCCTTTGCTTCGATCTGGCGGATACGTTCGCGCGTAACCGAGAACTGCTGGCCCACTTCCTCAAGCGTGTGATCGGTGTTCATGCCGATGCCGAAGCGCATACGCAGCACGCGTTCCTCGCGCGGGGTGAGCGACGCGAGCACGCGGGTGACGGTTTCCTTGAGGTTCGCCTGGATCGCCGCATCGACCGGGATCACGGCGTTCTTGTCCTCGATGAAATCGCCCAGGTGCGAATCTTCCTCGTCGCCGATCGGCGTTTCGAGGCTGATCGGTTCCTTGGCGATCTTCATCACCTTGCGCACCTTTTCGAGCGGCATCGAAAGGCGCTGCGCCATTTCCTCAGGGGTCGGCTCGCGGCCTTCCTCGTGCAGGAATTGCCGCGAAGTGCGCACCAGCTTGTTGATCGTTTCGATCATGTGCACCGGGATACGGATGGTGCGGGCCTGGTCGGCGATTGAGCGGGTGATCGCCTGCCTGATCCACCATGTGGCATAGGTGCTGAACTTGTAGCCGCGGCGGTATTCGAACTTGTCAACCGCCTTCATCAGGCCGATGTTGCCTTCCTGGATCAGGTCGAGGAACTGCAGCCCGCGGTTGGTGTATTTCTTGGCGATGGAAATCACGAGGCGCAGGTTCGCTTCGACCATTTCCTTCTTGGCGATGCGCGCTTCACGCTCGCCCTTCTGCACCATGTTGACGATGCGGCGCAGCTCGGGGAGCGACATGCCGGTCTGGCTGGCGATATCGGCGATTTCCGCACGGATGCGTTCGATCGCATCGGCTTCCTTCTCTGCGAAGGCGGCCCACTTCTTGTCCTTCTTCGCGTTTTCGTTGAGCCAGGTGTCTTCCAGCTCATTGCCAACATAGGCATTGAGGAAGTCGATCCGCTTCACCTTGTGCCGTTCGGCAAGGCGCAGCATCTGGCCGCCAAGCGCGGTGAGGCGACGGTTGAAAGCATAGAGATTGTCGACCAGGAACTCGATCTTGGTCGCATGGAACTGCACGCTTTCGACCTCGGCGGTGAGGTCTTCGCGCAGCTTCTCGTACTTGTTTTCCTTGGCCTTCGGGAATTCCTGCCCGGCAGCGAGCGTTTCGACCCGCTCGGCCTGCAGCTTCTCGAAGGTCTTGAACAGCGAAGTGATGCGCGCGAAGCGCTCCAGCGCTTCAGGCTTCAGCGCAGCTTCCATCTGCGCCAGCGACATGGTGTTGTCGTCTTCGTCCTCTTCCTCGCGGCGACGCGAAGAAACTTCCTCGCCGTCCTCGTCCTCGTCACTTGTGTCTTCCTCTTCCTCGACTTCATCGTCGTCGCGGATCGTGGGGCCGGCGGTCTCTTCCGAGATTTCGCCGTCGTCCTCGTCGTCCTCGTCGGCTGCCATCTTGTCGGCCGGCGGCTCCTTCGAGAGCATGGCGTCGAGATCGAGGATCTCGCGCAGCTGCATCTCTTCATTGTTGAGCGCTTCGGACCATTGGATGATGGCGTGGAAAGTGATCGGGCTTTCGCACAGGCCCATGATCATCATGTCGCGCCCGGCTTCGATGCGCTTGGCAATGGCGATTTCGCCTTCGCGGCTGAGCAGTTCCACCGCGCCCATTTCGCGCAGGTACATGCGCACCGGGTCATCGGTGCGGTCGCCAGTCGCGGCCTTTTTGGCGGCGGCGCTGCCGGTCTTTCGGACGTCCTTCTTGGCGTCCTCATCCTCGTCGTCGTCGTTATCGTCGCTTTCGACTTCATCGACCTCGGAATCGCCGTCCGAATCACCATCGCCTTCGGCGTCTTCGTCGCTTTCGACGATCTGCACGCCCATCTCGCTCAGCGCGGTCTGGATGTCCTCGATCTGGTCGGGGCTCATCTCGCCCGAAGGAAGCGCTTCGTTCAGCTCGTCATAGGTGACGTAGCCGCGCTTGCGAGCCTTGCTGATAAGCTTCTTGATAGATGCTTCGTTGAGGTCGATCAGCGGTGCATCATCGTCTTTGGTGCTTGCCCCGACTTTTGTCTTTGACGCCATAGGTCCGTGTCAGTCCGTTTCCAGGTCGGAGACCGGCTCGTCTGCCGGCTCGCGAGAAATTTCCGTTTCGGCCGCGATTGCGGCCTTCTTTCGCCCAAAGTGCTTCAGGCGCTCGTTCAATGTGGCGAGCCGTTCGCGCAACCTTGTCTGTTCGGCGAAGGCACCTTCCGGATCCTCTGCGAACCGGCCCCTCGCCGCTTCAAGCGCAGCAAGAAGGGCCGGCCTTTCGACCAGCAGCGTGACAGCTTCAGCCAGTTCCTCGCGCGCATCTACCGGGTTGGTGCCTTCTCTAAGGAAGGCATATCGAGTCTGATCCGGTGGGGCGGGAAGGCCTCGCTCGCCTGATATGGCCATGTCGGCGCGCGAATCAAGGGTTTCCGACAGCTCGAGCAAGGTTTCCACCGTCTCGGCCATTTTCGGGTCGAGCCGCGCCAACTGGCCAAGCGCTTCTGTGTGGCGGATGATCTCTGCCGGGAAGCGCAACAGGCCATGCACCACGGCCCGGGCGAATTCGTCGCGGGCGCCGCCGCTTATTACGCGCTTCAGTCGCGATGCTGCGTCTGGCGTGAGTGGTTGCGGGACAGGGCGACCGAAAGAGGCGGGCTTCCACTCGCGCGGTGCGCGCTGGGGGAAGGCAAAGGCGGAAAAGCGGTCGAGCAATTCGCGGCGATAGAGTACGCGGATGTCGGGATGCTGGATCGCGTCGGCATGCGTCAGCAAACGGGCCTTGAGGCCTGCCTTGTCTTCGGGCGAATGAAGTTCCTGGGCATCGCGCTCGAAACTCCACAATGCCTCTAGCAGGCTGGCAGGTTCGGTCAGCAGCTTTTCCATCGCCGCCTTGCCGCGCTGCTTGATCAGATCATCGGGGTCGAGCCCCGCAGGAAGGCGCACGAGGCCGAGGCTCTTGCCCGGCTGCAGCATCGGCAGCGCCCGCCCGATCGCGCGCATCGCCGCACGCTGGCCCGCTGCATCGCCGTCAAAGCACAGGACCGGCACATCGACCATGCGCCACAGCATGGTCAGCTGGGTCTCTGTCAGCGCAGTGCCGAGCGGGGCAACGGCATCGGCAATACCCGCATTCGCCAGCGCGATCACATCCATATAGCCTTCGACCACGACCATGCGCCCGCTCTGGCGCGAGGCGGGGCCGGCACGGTGGAGGTTGTAGAGCGTGCGCCCCTTGTCGAACAAAGGTGTATCGGGCGAATTGAGATATTTCGCCGCGCCTTCTTTCGCCTGCAGGATGCGGCCGCCGAATGCGATCACCCTTCCGCGCGCATCCTGGATCGGCAGCATCAGGCGGTCGCGGAAGCGGTCATAGGGCGGCGTGTTGTCGACCGAGATCAGTAGCCCGGCCTCGACCAGCATGTTCTCGTCGAATTGCGAGAGCGCACCTTTGATCGCGACCTTGCTGTCGGGCGCATAGCCGAAGCCGAATTCGCGCATCACCGCGCCGGAGAAGCCCCGCGACTTGAGGTAGTCGCGCGCCGCCGCTCCATCCGGCCCTTTGAGGTTCTCCACGAACCACGCCTGCGCTGCCTCGGTCACATCGACCAGGCCCGCGCGCTTTTCCGCGCGCTGAGCCGCGACAGGATCGGGGCGGGGCACTTCCATGCCCGCCTGCTGCGCCAGCTCTTTCACGGCGTCCATGAACTGCAGGCCGCGCTGGTCGGTCATCCAGCGGATCACGTCGCCATGCGCACCGCAGCCGAAGCAGTGATAGAAGCCCTTCTCGTCGTTAACGGTGAAGCTGGGCGACTTCTCGTTATGGAACGGGCAGCAGGCCTTCCACTCGCGCCCCGCGCGCTGCAGCTTGGTCGTGCGCATGATAACGCTCGAAAGCGTCACCCGTGCACGCAATTCGTCAAGCCACTGCGGGGAAAGCATAGGCCGACACTATTAGGAAAGCGCCGCTTTCACCAGCCCGCTTGCCTTGCTCATGTCGAGCTGTGCACCGTGGCGTGCCTTGAGCTCGGCCATCACGCGGCCCATGTCCTTGATCGAGCTTGCACCAAGCTCTGCCTTGATGGCCTCGATCGCGGCGGAGGTTTCGGCTTCGCCCAGCATCGCGGGCAGGAATTCCTCGATCACGGCCAGCTCGGCGCGCTCCTGCGCGGCCAGTTCCTCGCGGCCGCCCTGGACATAGAGGTCGATTGATTCGCGGCGCTGCTTGGCCATCTTTTGCAGCACTTCCACCACCAGATCGTCATCGGCGATCTCCTTGGTGGAGGTGCGCATTTCGATGTCGCGGTCCTTGATCTTTGCCCCGATCAGGCGGAGCGCGGCGGTGCGGTCCTTCTCGCCGGCTTTCATGGCGGCGATGGTGGCGGCTTTGATGTCGTCGCGGAGCATGGAATCGGTCCCTTTTGTCTGGTCTTGGGCGGGCAGATAGTGATTGTGCCCCGAATAGTCGATATTTCTCCCCCATGCGGTTGACGTGCCCGCGGCTGGCGTCTAGCGGCTGGGACTTAGCGACATCGCCGGAAAACCCCTGACTCGGAGAGCCCAAAAATGGCTTCTGCTGCCTCTCGTCCTGCGCAACCCAAGGGTGCGACGGGAGTCCTTATATTGGCCGATGGCACGGTGATCTGGGGCATGGGCTTCGGTGCGACCGGTTCCGCCGTGGGCGAAGTGTGCTTCAACACCGCGATGACCGGATACCAGGAAGTGATGACCGACCCGAGCTATGCCGGGCAAATCGTCACTTTCACATTCCCGCATATCGGCAATGTCGGCGCCAACCCCGAGGATATCGAATCGCGGGTCGAAGGCGCGGTCGGCTGCGTCGTGCGTGAGGAAGCGACGCCCGCGAGCAATTTCCGCAGCCTGCAGCCCTTCACCGAATGGATGGAAGCCAACGGCAAGTTCGGCCTTTCGGGCGTCGATACGCGCGCGCTCACCCGGCGGATCCGCATGGCGGGCGCCCCGAATGCGGTGATCGCGCATGAGCCGAGCGGCAAGTTCGATATTCCCGCGCTGCTCAAGCGGGCGCAGGAATGGCCGGGCCTCGAAGGGATGGATTTGGCGCAGATCGTCACGCGCCACGGGCAGGAAGAATGGCACGGCAGCTATTGGCGGCTCGGCCATGGCTATGGCGAGGCAGGCGACGATGCGCGTCCCCACGTGGTGGCCGTCGACTACGGCGCGAAGGACAATATCTTCCGCAATCTCGTCCGCGCCGGGGCGAAGGTCACAGTGGTTCCGGCCAAGACTTCGCTCGATGAAATCCTCGCGCTCAAGCCCGATGGCGTGTTCCTTTCCAACGGGCCGGGCGATCCGGCGGCAACCGGCGAATATGCCGTGCCAGTGATCATGGGGCTGCTCGATCGCGATATCCCGCTGTTTGGCATCTGCCTCGGCCACCAGATGCTTGCGCTGGCGGCGGGCGCCAAGACGGTGAAGATGCACCAGGGCCACCGCGGCGCCAACCATCCGGTCCAGCGCGTGGGTGAGGGCTGGGGCGACACCTCCGGCCTGGTCGAGATCACCAGCATGAACCACGGCTTTGCGGTCGATGTCGACACGCTGCCGCCCAATGTCGAGCAGACGCACGTTTCGCTGTTCGATGGTTCGAATTGCGGCATCAGCATCAATGGCAAGCAGGCCTTTGGCGTGCAATACCACCCAGAGGCATCACCCGGCCCGCAGGACAGTTTCTACCTGTTCGAGAAATTCGTGGGTATGCTGGGGTGAGCGCCGCAAGGACTCGTCGGGACGCGGAAGTAGCGCTTATAGCGTTTTTTCGTGCAGCTGTTCTTGACGGAGAAGAAATCTTGTCGCCAGCAAAGTTGGCGACCTTGGTCGGTCTCAAGAAAACGCAGGCAGTTGATCCTCTCGCCTTGGATTGGCTTGTACTGAACAAACATGTTCGCCTGCTTGGCGAGAACCTGGAACTGACGCAGAAGGGTAGATCTGCCGCGTCTTCCTTGCTGGAAAAAGACAGAAAATAGCAAATGCCCAAACGCACTGATATCTCCTCGATCCTCGTAATCGGCGCCGGCCCGATCATCATCGGCCAGGCCTGCGAGTTCGACTATTCCGGCACGCAAGCGATCAAGGCGCTCAAGGAAGAGGGCTATCGCGTGGTGCTGGTGAACAGCAATCCGGCCACGATCATGACCGATCCAGAGTTCGCCGACGCGACCTATATCGAGCCGATCACGCCCGAGATCGTCGAGAAGATCATCGCCAAGGAACGCCCCGATGCGCTGCTGCCCACCATGGGCGGGCAGACCGCGCTCAATTGCGCGCTGGCGCTCTACAACAACGGCACGCTCGACAAATATGGCGTGACCATGATCGGCGCCAATGCCGATGCGATCGACAAGGCGGAAAACCGCCAGCGCTTCCGCGAGGCGATGGACAAGATCGGCCTCGAAAGCGCGCGCAGCGGCATCGCCAACACGGTGGAAGAGGCCTTTGCGGTGCTCGAACACACCGGCCTGCCTTCGATTATCCGCCCCAGCTTCACGTTGGGCGGCACCGGCGGCGGCATCGCCTATAACAAGGCGGAATTCGAAAAGATCGTGCGCGAAGGGCTCGTCGCGTCGCCCACAACCGAAGTGCTAATCGAGGAATCGCTGCTCGGCTGGAAAGAATATGAAATGGAGGTCGTGCGCGACCGCCATGACAACTGCATCATCATTTGCTCGATCGAAAACGTCGATCCGATGGGCGTGCACACCGGTGACAGCATCACCGTCGCCCCGGCGCTGACCCTGACCGACAAGGAATACCAGATCATGCGCACCGCGAGCATCGCGGTACTGCGCGAGATCGGGGTCGAAACCGGCGGATCGAACGTCCAGTTCGCGGTCACTCCC
>JALRKY010000071.1 GCA_023260985.1 Altererythrobacter sp.
GCCAGCGCCGTATCCCGCTGCTGTTCCTGCAGAATATCTCGGGCTTCATGGTCGGCGGGAAGTACGAGGCGGAAGGCATCGCCAAGCACGGCGCCAAGCTGGTCATCGCAGTCGCGACCGCTACCGTGCCCAAGGTCACCGTCGTGATCGGCGGCAGCTTCGGCGCCGGCAATTACGGCATGTGCGGCCGCGCCTACCAGCCGCGCTTCCTCTTCACCTGGCCCAATGCGCGTATTTCGGTGATGGGCGGCGAGCAGGCGGCATCGGTGCTCGCGACTGTCCACCGTGATGCGGACAAGTGGGACGAGCGCGAGACCGAGGCCTTCAAGGCCCCGATCCGCCAGAAATACGAGGATGAAGGCAATCCCTATTACGCCACAGCGCGGATGTGGGACGATGGCGTGATCGACCCGGTCCAGACCCGCGACGTGCTGGGCCTCGCTTTCGCCGCGACGCTCGAAGCGCCGATTGCAGAGCGACCGCAATTTGGTGTTTTCCGTATGTAAGGCGAGGGCGATCTTCCGAAGTACTGCTACGCCGGAAGGGATTACCTATGCCTGCCCGGGAAGCTATTTCGGAAGCGGGAGGAGGCCAGTCCCAGGCATTCGATCGCCGAGCCTTGGGTCGCACCAAAAAGGGCGAGCCGGGTTTAACGCTACCTGGACCTTGACCTTGCCACCCCTGATGAAGGTGCCTCCTCCCCCCCTCACCGATCTGGATGGCGGCAATTGCCACGCATCCCTTGCGCGCACTGCAGGTCGGCAGCCGGTTGGAACGCTCAAACCTTTTCGCTTTCCGCTGCATAGCTGCTAGGCCGTAATGTCAAGGGAGAAAACATGTCGCAAGGCAAGCGCCGCAAGCGCTCGATCCTGTCGCGCATCGTGCGGCGGATCCTGATGCTGCTCTATCGCTGGAAGGGTTGGCGGATCGATGGGTCCTTGCCCGACCTCGCCAAATTCGTGATCGCGGGCGCGCCGCACACGTCGAACTGGGATTTCGTTTTCTTCATCGGCGCCACAGCCGAGGAAGGGGTCGAACCCAACTTCATGGGCAAGCACACGCTGTTCAAGAGCGTCATGCGCAACTTCATGTTCGACATGGGGGGTATCCCGATCGACCGCACCAAGCGCGCCAATTACGTTGATCAGGTGGCAGAGGCGTTCGCCCGGCGCGACCATCTGGCGCTGGTGATCGCGGCAGAAGGATCGCGCACTACCGACGGCAGCTGGAAATCGGGCTTCTACCATATCGCGCAGGCCGCCAATGTGCCGATTGTGCCGGCCTGGGTGTGCAATGAGCGCAATATGCTGGGTTTCGGGGAACCCATCTGGCCCAGCGGCGATTATGGAGCCGACCTGTTGAAGATCGCGCGCTTCATGCGATCGAAACTGCCGGATTACGAGCGCTTCAAGGTTTTGGAGGCGCAGGCGCTGCGGATTATCGAGGAGAAAGGCCATGCTTGACGCACTTCTGGTGAATGCCGCGATCCTGATCGCGATCGTCCTTGTGCTGTGGATCATCTCGGTAAAGATCGACGATGTTTCCTTCATCGACGCCTTCTGGGGCGCGGGGATGGGTATCCTCGTAGTAACCAGCTGGCTGCATGTGCCCGGCGGCCAGCCGGGCACGCTGGCTACGCTGCTGATGGCGATGGCGGCGGCATGGGGCTTCCGGCTCGGCATTTACTTGCTGCGCCGCTGGCGGCGCGAGGGTGAGGACAAGCGTTACAAGATGATCCTCAAGAAGGATCGCGAGAAAGGCAATTTCGCCTTCGCCGCACTGACCAAGGTGTGGCTGATGCAGGCCATGCTGCTGTTCATGGTCTCCTCGCCCGCGCAGGTCGGCATCCTTGCATCGCCGGAGCCCGCGCCGATCGGCACGTTGGCATGGGCGGGCGTGGCGATTTACCTCGTCGGCATATTCTTCGAATGGGTGGGCGACTGGCAGCTTGCCCGGTTCAAGGCGGATCCGGCCAATCATGGCCAGGTGCTCGACAGCGGATTGTGGCGCTATACGCGCCATCCCAACTACTTCGGCGATTGCACCGCATGGTGGGGCATCTGGCTGGTCTGTGCGTCGGCCGGGTGGGATTATGCTCTCTACACGCTGGTCGGTCCGATCTTCCTAACCTTCACGCTCACCAAATGGTCGGGCGTGGCGCTGCTGGAAAAGGGGCTCGATCGTTCCAAGGGCGATAAATATGCCGATTACAAACGGCGTACTTCGGCCTTCTTTCCGCTTCCGCCGAAATAGCCGGACGAGGCAAGCGAGCATCGTGGGCGGCCTTCTCGCGGCGAAAAATATTTCGCATTTAGCGGTTTAAGCCGCTCACCTTACGCATTAGATAACCCCCGTTCCAACGGGAGGAAACGGGCGATGATGTCCCCCGAAACGCGACGATCCGAACGCCAGAAACTGGCCGCGCGCGCGCTCGAACTGACCATCCAGCGCGGCCAGGAGATCACGCTGGGCTTGCTTGCCGTCGAGGAAGGCATCTCGCGTCACCGGGCCGAAGGGCAGATGCGGAGCGAACACCACGAGCACGCCTGCGATGAACAGTCAGCCGACCTGTTCGGCCTGCGATCCGGGGGCAACGCGCTTCACGTCGCCCGCCTCAGCCTTCGCTGTCAGCGATCTTATGATGCAGCAAATATTCCTGCGCGATCGACCATCCGGCGAGAAACAGGCCGGCCAGCAGCGGACCGAGCACAACGCCCGAAAGGCCCATCGTGGCGATGCCGCCCAGCGTCGTGATCAGGATGATCCAGTCGGGGATGCCGGTATCGCGACCGACCAGGATCGGGCGCAGCACATTGTCGGCCATGCCGATTACCGCAAGGCCCGAAATGGTCACGAAGATTCCTTCCCAGGTCGATCCGGTTGCGAGCAGGTAAATCGCCGCAGGAACCCACACGATCCCGGTGCCGACTGCGGGCAAAAGCGAGAATATCGCCATCAGCAGGCCCAGCAGCACCGCCGCCTGCACACCGACGATCCAGAAAGTGATCGCGCCCAGCGTCCCCTGTACCAGTCCGACCACCCCTGAACCCTTGATCGTGGCGCGCACGATCGAAACGAAGCGATCGGCCAGCCGCTGGGCGATCTCGAGCGGCAGCGGCAGCCCGCGCAGGATGGCACTGCTGATTGCCTTGCCGTCGCGCAGCAGGAAATAGGTGACATAAAGGCCGACGAGGAATGACAGTACGAAGCTGAACAATCCGCCGCCGATCGCTACCGCCTGCCGCGCGATCATCCCTGCGCTTTCGGTCAGCAGGTCCTGCGCGCGTGCCTGCAGCGCCGTGAAATCCGCCAGGCCGAGCTTTTCGAGCGGATCGCGCAGCTGCGCGGGCAAGGCGTTGAGGACGTCGATGACCCAAGCGGTGACGTCGAGATTACCGTCCTGGAAGGCGATCACCACATTGGCGGCTTGCTCCACCACCAGGCTGCCAATGAACAGCCCTGGCAGCAGCACCGCGAAAGTGATGAATACCAGCGTGGCCACTGCCGCGCGATTAGCCTGCCCATTGAGCTTCGCAAGAAACCATTGGTAGAGCGGCTGGAACAAGATTGCTGCGAGCGCGGCCCACAGCACCGAAGTGACGAAGGGCCACACCACGAACACGAGGCCGGCTGTGAGCAATCCGAGCAGCAGGACGAAGCCGAGATGTTCGTAGCCGTCGCGTTCGCGGTCTTTCGCCATGCGTTACCTGCTCTCGAAGGGCGCCATCCGGGGCCAGTCAGACATCGAGGTTCGCCACATTCAGGGCGTTATCCTGGATGAACTCGCGGCGCGGTTCCACAACATCGCCCATCAGCCGGGTAAAGATTTCATCGGTGACGTCGGCATCCTCGACCTTGACCTGCAACAGCGCGCGGTTCTCGGGATCGAGTGTGGTCTCCCACAATTGCTCGGCGTTCATTTCACCCAAGCCCTTGTAGCGCTGGACCGAGAGGCCCTTGCGCCCTGCCGCGAGCACTGCGTCGAGCAGTTCGCTGGGGCGCGAGATCGCCTCGCCGCTGGCGGCTGCGGCGGGCAGGTCGTCAGCCTCGGTATCATCATCGGGCACGATTTCGGGCTCGGTGCCGGTCTTCACCAGTCGCCCGGGCCGGGCATAGGCTTCGGCCTGGCTGCCGGCGAGCCCGTGCAGCTTGTGCGCTTCGGCGCTGACGAGGAACTTGGCTTCGATCTCATGCACGTCGGTCACGCCGCGCCACACCCGATCGAACCGCACGGTGCGGTCATCGCCGATCTGCGTCGACCAGCGCGCTTCGGGGTCGCCCAGTTCCATCCGCTGTGCGGCCAGCTGCAGCGCCTGTGCGCGGGTTGCGGGGTCGAGCGTGGGGTCGAGCGCGCCCGAAAGCGCCATCTGCTCGATGATTGCGGGATCGTATTTGCGCGGAATGAAGCCGAGCAGGCTGCGCAGGCGCAGCGCATGGTCGACCATCATGCGAAGGTCCTCGCCCGAGCGAGCGCCGGTGACGGTTTCAAGCACGCGGCCCTGCAGCCCCGCTTCGACCAGATACCGGTCGAGCGCGGCCTGGTCCTTGAGGTAGACCTCGCTGCGGCCCTTCGCCACCTTGTAGAGCGGCGGTTGCGCGATGAAGAGGTGCCCGGCCTTGATGATCTCGGGCATCTGGCGGTGGAAGAACGTGAGCAGCAGCGTGCGGATATGCGCGCCGTCGACGTCAGCGTCGGTCATGATCACGATCTTGTGATAGCGCAACTTCTCGAGGTTGAACTCGTCGCGGATGCCGGTGCCCATCGCCTGTATCAGCGTGCCGACTTCCTTCGAGCTGATGATCCGGTCGAACCGCGCTCGCTCGACGTTGAGGATCTTGCCCTTCAGCGGCAGGATCGCCTGCGTCTTGCGGTCGCGGCCCTGCTTGGCCGAGCCGCCTGCGGAATCACCCTCGACCAGGAACAATTCGCTCTTGGCCGGATCGCGTTCCTGGCAGTCGGCCAGCTTTCCGGGAAGGCTGGCGACGCTCATCGCGCCCTTGCGGCTCATTTCGCGGGCCTTGCGCGCCGCTTCGCGCGCGGCGGCGGCGTCGATAATCTTCTGGATGATCGCCCGCGCATCGGCCGGGTTTTCCTCCAGCCACTCGCTTATCTTCTCGCCCATCAGCGATTCGAGCGGCTGGCGCACTTCGGAGCTGACCAGCTTGTCCTTGGTCTGCGAGCTGAACTTGGGATCGGGCAGCTTGACGCTGACGATCGCGGTAAGCCCTTCGCGCATGTCTTCGCCCGACAGGCTCACCTTTTCCTTCTTCATCAAACCCGATGCGGTCGCATAATTGTTGACCGTGCGGGTCAGCGCCGCGCGGAACGCAGCGAGATGGGTGCCGCCGTCACGCTGCGGGATGTTGTTGGTGAAGCACAGGACGTTTTCGTAATAGCTGTCGTTCCACTGCAGCGCGACATCGATGCCGATGCCTTCCTTTTCGGCGCCGACAGAGATAGGCGCGCCAATCAGCGCCTGCTTGTTGCGGTCGAGATATCTGACGAAAGCCGCGATCCCGCCTTCGTAGAACAGGTCGTGCTCGCGGGTTTCCTCGTGACGGTTGTCGCGCAGCAGGATGCGCACGCCGGAATTGAGGAAGGCCAGTTCGCGGTAGCGGTGCTCTAGCTTGTCGAAGTCGAACTCGGTCACGTTCTTGAAGGTTTCAGTCGATGCCTTGAAGGTGACGCGCGTTCCCTTCTTGCCCGGAGGTGCATCGCCGACGATCTTCAGCGGCGCTTCCGCGTCGCCGCCGCGAAACCGCATCCAGTGCTCCTTGCCGTCGCGCCACACGGTGAGCTCGAGCCATTCGCTGAGCGCGTTGACCACCGACACGCCCACGCCGTGCAGGCCGCCCGACACCTTGTAGGCATTGTCGTCGCTGGTGTTCTCGAACTTCCCGCCCGCGTGGAGCTGGGTCATGATCACTTCGGCCGCCGACACGCCCTCTTCGGGGTGGATGTCGGTCGGGATGCCGCGGCCGTTGTCTTCCACCGACACGCTGCCATCGGGGTTCAGCTCGATCAGCACGAGGTCGCAATGGCCCGCCAGCGCCTCGTCGATCGCATTGTCTGACACTTCGAACACCATGTGGTGCAGGCCTGACCCGTCGTCGGTGTCGCCAATATACATGCCGGGGCGTTTGCGCACGGCGTCGAGGCCCTTCAGAACCTTGATTGATTCTGCGCCATATTCGCCCGTCTGGACGGTTTTTTCGGGAGTATTTTCGGTGTTCTCGGACATGTCCATCATATAGGCGCGCGCCACCCAAATACCAAAGTTTCCGGCACGTTTTTACCCACAATTGATGGCGGGGCGGCGGGCGCTGCAATCGCTTGATTTGCTGCGCCAACCGACGCATGCGGCTGGCCATGCTTTCAGTGCTCGACATCTTTCGCATAGGGATCGGCCCGTCCAGCTCGCACACGGTCGGCCCGATGCGGATCGCAGCCATGTTCGTGCGCGCGCTGGTGCGCAGCGAGAAGCTGGATCGCACGGCAAGAATCGCGGTCGAATTGCAAGGCTCGCTCGCGCTCACCGGGGTCGGGCACGGCACGATCGATGCGACGATCCTAGGCCTGTGCGGCCTTGCCCCGGAAACGACCGATCCGGAACATGCAGCCAGCGCGCTCGAAGCGATCCGCGCGGACCACCTGCTGCCGCTAGGCGGGGAGCAGGAAATTTCCTTCGATCCGGCACGCGACATCGAGCTTGCCGGCCATGTCATCCCTTCGCTCCATCCCAATGGCATGAAGCTGGCGGCTTTCGATGGCGGCGGCGCGAAGCTGCTCGGACGCACCTATTATTCGACCGGCGGCGGCTTTGTGGCGAGCGAGGCGCAATTGAAGAAGCCGCCGCGCCAGGACCGCGTTGCGACGGGTGCCGGTGTCCCGCACGATTTCGGATCGGCCGAGGAATTGCTGCGCCAATGTGCCGATGCCGGCCTGTCGATTGCGGAGCTGGTGCTGGCCAATGAGGATGCCATGCGACCGCGCGACAAGACGATCGCCGGGCTCGACGCGATAGCGCGGGCCATGGACGCCTGCATCGATCGGGGCCTGACCCGGCGGGGCGTGCTGCCGGGCGGACTGAAAGTCCAGCGCCGCGCCGTCGATTTGTGGGAGAAGCTGACCTCCAATCCGCAATCGAACGAGCGCGAGCAATTGTTCGACTGGCTCAACTGTTTCGCCATGGCGGTGAATGAAGAGAACGCGGACGGAGGGCGGGTCGTGACAGCGCCCACCAATGGTGCAGCCGGGATCATCCCCGCCGTCATGCGCTTCTATTGCAAGAACGCGCAGGACGAGGATTGCGCGGCCAGCCGTCGGACATTCCTGCTCACGGCGGGCGCGATCGGCCTGCTCTACAAGCAGCGCGCCTCGATCTCAGGCGCGGAGATGGGTTGCCAGGGCGAAGTGGGCGTCGCCTGCTCGATGGCAGCGGGCGGGCTCGCGGCGTTGTGGGGTGCCACGCCCGAACAGATCGCCAGCGCGGCAGAGATCGGGATGGAGCACAATCTGGGGCTGACCTGCGATCCCGTCGGCGGACTGGTGCAGGTGCCCTGTATCGAGCGCAACGCGATCGGCGCGGTGAAAGCGGTCAATGCTGCACGGTTGGCGTTGCACCGTACGGCAGCGGAAAGCTGTGTCAGCCTCGACCAGGTCATCGAAACCATGCGCCAGACCGGGCTCGACATGTCGACCAAATATAAGGAAACCGGCAAGGGCGGGCTGGCGGTCAATGTAATCGAGTGTTGATCCGCCACTAGGGTTCAGGCGGGGCCCCGGCCACAGCACGCGTCTCCGGCGCTTCCATTGGTAGTTCCGGCAGGCCGATGCGGAAATGCACTGCGCCTTGCCAGATCGAGGCGTCGAACACATCGGCAAGCTGGCTGCGCACATCAGCCGGAAACTGGCTTTCGTGGCAATTCACCGCACGGCGCACCGCGGCCAGATCTGCCTCGTTGTAGCCGTATGAAACGGTCAGGAGCGAGGGATCGGCAACCGCCCATTGCTGGAGCTCGAGGATCGGGGGCAGGGTGCCTGCGCGAATCCCCGGATAGAGCAGGACCGGTCTGCCCTCGGGCATGGCCTGGGCCAGCTGAGTGACTATCGAGCTCACCATGCGGTGGTCGCCATGGCCATATCCTCCGTCCGGGCCCCAGGTCAGTACGTAACGGTAATCCCCTGCTTGCAGGATCTGGCCGACTTCCGCAGCCAGCCTGCGCGCCGGGCTGTCGGGCGCGCGCGGCATATCGCCAAGCGTGCCGTCGCCCAGTCGGAGGAAGCGTGGCTCGCCGGCGCCCAGCGCGCTTGCGGCGCAGCTTGCTTCGCCTTCGCGTTTTTCGGACAGCGCCACGCCCGCCTCCATTCCCGACACGCCCGGCCCCTGGTCGCCGCTGGTGGCATAGACGATCGTCAGTTTGGTGCGTTCGCGCGCGGCGCGGGCAATGGCCGGAGCCAGCACGATCTCGTCATCGGGATGCGCGACCACGACTAGCACCTTGGACAGTGTCCTTGGCGGCGCAATGGGCGAATCTGTCGCCTGGGCAGCCACGGCCAGCGGCATATGGGCCAGCATCGCGGCAATGAGCGGGCGCATCATAGTCAATCTCCTTGGCTTCGGCCCGCGAGACTGCATAGATGCGCGGCGTATTGCAACGGGCGGGGCAACGGAGAGTACATCGCAACATGCTTGAGCAATTGAAGTCCGAATTCGGCACTTTCCCTGCCATCCTTGCGCAATGGGCCGCTAGCCAGTCTGAGGCCGTCGCCTTGCGCGACGGGCAGGCAGAAGTCAGCTGGGGCGAGCTGGGCGACAAGGTCGAGCGGCTCGCCGCAAGGCTGGTCGAAACCGGGCTCGAGCGTGGGCAGTCGGTGGCGATCCTCGGGACTTCGACAGTCAATTACGCGCTGGTGTTCCTTGCTGCAGTGCGGGCTGGCGGGGTGGCTGCGCCGCTCACCACCAGTGCCTCCAAGGAGCAGCTGGTAGGCATGGCTCGCGACAGCGGGGCGCGGCACTTGTTCATCGATGCGATGAAAAGTGGCGAGCTTGGCGAGGGTTTCATGCCCGAGCTCGACCACATTGCGCTGGAGGATATAGACGCTTGGATGACGCCGAAGGGCGCGCGCGCGCCCAAATTCGTTCCGGGCCGGAAAGACCCGTTCAACATCATCTATTCCTCCGGCACGACGGGCATCCCCAAGGGGATCGTCCATTCGCATCTGATGCGCTGGCGGCAATTCGCCACTACCGCCTCGAGCTTCCTCGAATCCGACATGCCGGTGCGCTCGCTCGCCTCGACCCCGCTCTATTCGAACACGACCATGGTTGCCTTCCTGCCGGTGCTGCTGGCTGGCGGTACGGTCAACATCATGGGCAAGTTCAACACGGTTGGCTGGCTCGAGATCGCGCAGCGCGAGCAGGTGACCGTTACCATGCTGGTGCCGGTGCAATACCAGCGGCTGATGGCCGAACCGCGCTTCGACGAGTTCGACCTGTCGGCACTCAAGCTCAAATATTGCACTTCGGCGCCATTTTCCGCCGAGCTCAAGGCCGAAGTGCTGCGGCGCATGCCCGGCGGCTTAGTCGAGATCTATTCGATGACCGAAGGCGGGGTGGTGTGCCTGCTTGCTGCGCACGAATTCCCCGACAAGCTCGATACCGTTGGGCGGCCTGCGCCGGGCAGCGAGCTAAAGGTGCTAGACGATGAGGACCGCGAAGTTTCGCCGGGCACGGCGGGCAATCTCGTGGGGCGCTCGCAGACGATGATGAGCGGCTACCAGAACCAGCCCGAGAAAACGCGCGCAGGCTATTGGACCGATCCCGAAACAGGCGAGGTGTGGCAACGCATGGGCGATATTGGCCGGGTCGATGCCGAAGGCTTCGTCGAGCTGGTCGGCCGCGCGAAGGACATGATCATCTCGGGCGGGTTCAACATCTTCCCCTCGGACCTTGAGGCCGAGCTCGACAAGGAGTCCGACGTGCTCGAAGCCGCAGTGGTGGGCGTGCCGTCCGAACGCTGGGGCGAAACCCCGGTCGGCTTCGTGCGGCTGGCCGAGGGTGCGCGCGATGTCGATGCGATTTGCGCTGCGGTCAATGCGCGGCTGGGCAAGACGCAGCGGCTCGCTGCGCTTCATTCGATCGACGAGATGCCGCGCAGCCACATCGGCAAGCTGCTCAAGACCGAGCTGCGCGAGATGGTGGTGGCGCGCGGCGCGCGCTTCTAGCGCTTTTCCCCAGGCTAGGACCGTACGTCACTATCGGACGGGCGGTGCATCGCCTTGTCGCCTTCGGCTTGGGCCGAGTGCTCAGACGATCGTGGCGTTGAACATCAGGCCGCTGAGGCTGATCGCCGAGAGAAGTGAGAAGAGCTTTTCGGCAAGGTTGGTCATGGTCTTTTCCTTTCTTCTTGTTCTAGGCGGCTATGGAGCGCGCAGGGGCAGGTACACGCAGCCGAAGCCACGCAATACATCCCGCCTGAAGTGTGCCCCAAAGCTGCTGGTATTCGCGAGGGAGGTGCGGCCACCGGGGTTGGGGGGATGGATGGCGGCCGCGCCTCGCTCGCTGCTGTGGTCGCTCGGGCCTCGCCCACCGGCACCCGAGGGAGAGAGGGTGCGGGCGACCGGCCAGGGGGTGCCGGCTTTGGGGGCTCCGGCATGGCCTGGCTTGCTTCGGCGCGAGGGGGAGAGGGTGCTCGCCGCCAATACGGCTACGAAATAATGTTTCACTCGGCTGAACACAAATGAGAAAACACGCAGACGTGTTGCGAAAACTGCAACCAACTTCGCACATTGTCTCACAGAGGCGAAGAATGCCGCCATCGTCGTGTTCCGTCCCGGCGGTGAAAAGCGCGCGGCGAATGCTGGACAGCGTGGCCGTGCATCCTTAACGCGCCGACATGGACCCGCAGCACCTTCCCGATTCCATCCTCATCGTCGATTTCGGCAGCCAGGTTACCCAGCTGATCGCGCGCCGCGTGCGCGAGGCCGGCGTCTATTCCGAGATCGCGCCCTTCACCATGACGGAAGAGGCGTTCAATCGGCTGAGGCCCAAGGGCATCATCCTGTCCGGCTCGCCCGCCGGCGTGTCCGAGGAAGGCAGCCCGCGTGCCCCCGAAATGCTGTTCGAAGCAGGGATCCCCATCCTGGGCATCTGCTATGGCCAGCAAGTGATGAGCCACCAGCTCGGCGGTGAGGTCCGGCCCGGGCACGAAACGGGCGAGGGCGGCGAGTTTGGCCGCGCCTACCTCACCGTGACCAAGGAATGCGCGCTATTCGACGGGCTTTGGAAAGTCGGCGAGCGCCATCAGGTCTGGATGAGTCATGGCGACAAGGTGACCCGGTTTGCCCCCGGTTTCGAGATCGTCGCGGTATCCGACGGTGCCCCTTTCGCAGTGATCGCCGATGAGGAGCGCAAGTTCTACGGCACCCAGTTCCACCCCGAAGTGGTCCACACTCCCGATGGCGGCAGGCTCATCGCCAATTTCGTGCGCCATGTCTGCGGGCTGGCGGGCGACTGGACCATGGCCGCCTATCGCGAGACCAAGGTGCGCGAAATCCGCGAGCAGGTGGGTGATGGCAAGGTCATCTGCGGCCTGTCCGGCGGGGTCGACAGCTCGGTCGCAGCCATCTTGATCCACGAGGCGATCGGCGAACAGTTGACCTGCGTCTTCGTCGACCATGGCCTGCTTCGACTCAACGAGCGTGAACAGGTCGAAACCATGTTCCGCGACCATTACAATATCCCGCTGGTGGTGGTCGATGCGGAGGCGATGTTCATGGAAGGCCTCGCCGGAGTCACCGATCCTGAGGTCAAGCGCAAGTTCATCGGCAAGACCTTCATCGACGTGTTCGAAGCCGAAGCGGAGAAGATCGGCGGCGCGGACTTCCTTGCGCAAGGCACGCTCTATCCAGACGTGATCGAGAGCGTCAGCTTCACCGGCGGGCCTTCAGTGACGATCAAGAGCCATCACAATGTCGGCGGCCTGCCCGAACGCATGAACATGAAGCTGGTCGAGCCACTGCGCGAACTGTTCAAAGACGAAGTGCGCGAACTGGGCCGCGAACTGGGCCTGCCCGATATGTTCGTTGGCCGCCACCCTTTCCCTGGCCCGGGCCTCGCGATCCGCATTCCGGGCGAAGTGACCAAGGACCGCTGCGATATCCTGCGCAAGGCCGATGCGATTTATCTTGAGGAAATCCGCAAGGCCGGGCTCTATGATGCGATCTGGCAGGCTTTCGCCGTGCTCCTCCCGGTCAAGACCGTAGGCGTGATGGGCGATTACCGTACCTATGACAGCGTTTGCGGGTTGCGTGCGGTGACATCGACCGACGGGATGACGGCAGACGTCTATCCCTTTGACGCGCACTTCCTCACCAGCGTCGCAACGCGCATCATCAACGAAGTGCAGGGCATCAACCGCGTGGTGTACGACTATACGTCGAAGCCGCCGGGCACGATCGAATGGGAATAGGAACACTCAAGTAAATTATTGATATATAGCGACATTCAATATACAAAGTCGCTACAAACTTTTTCGTAAGTCATTGATTCGGCGTTCGCTGGCTGCTACTCATACAAAGTGAAGTTATGAAGATTCTGTTATCATTCAGAATCGTAAATAACTGAGAGCGGCTGGGGTGAGAGTCTCACGCATCAGTGAGAAGCATTCAGTTCTGAACGGTAGAGCGGAAATCTATCGGACAAGCACGGCGGGCGATGATTGGCAGTTTCGCTACTACGATCTGCGGACGAAGAAGCAGATACGCAAATTAAACGGTGCGTGGCTAAGGGCTACAGTCAAGCAAGTGGTGAGGCGCAGGGTTTAATGAAAGGCAGCGATATGCTTTATTGTAGAGGATGCGGAAAGGAAATTCATGAGTCTGCGGCCTCCTGTCCGCACTGTGGGTTTCAATACACCCAGATTAGCGAGAATTCGGGCATTTGGATGCTTATCATTTCGACAACGCTATCAGGTATTCTTTTATTAAATTGGGTAAATATACCCTGGGATGGCGATGAAGATTTGATAACTGGTGTAATATTTTTTGGAATAATTTCTCTTTTATTTAGTGGCATTAGCTTTTCGAAATATCCAAAATGGAAACCAATTCATATTCCCTGTATTTTCATTTCTTCAATTTCGATTCTTATCGCGATTGGTAGCAATTGATTTGCGATGAGAGTGTCCAGCAACGCATGCTCTCAGTCATATCTATTTTCATAAGAGTGCGATCACGGGCTGTTAAATCTTAGATCACGATCACAGTGCGCTTGGCTGATCGCAACTGGCTGGCTGGCGGCAGTTTGCTCAAGTCAGCATCTTCGTAGATCATGACAGTCTGGCTGTCGCGGTATGCTGCTAAAGCGGCTTTCAACTCTTTGATCGTGGCTGGGTTTACTACCTTGCTTTCGATGCCGATCAGACACGGATGGGCATTGGCCGCGCTTTGATGCAGACTGCCGAGCGCTGGCTCAAAGAGCGGGGTGCCCCGAAAATTCAGCTCATGGTCCGCAATGAAAACTTGCAAACGCAGAGCTTTTACCGAGCGTTGGGTTATGAATTGCAGGACGTCGTGACGATTGGGCGCAGGCTGGACTGACTGCGGGCCTAAGCTGCTTCCTTCACCCGCTCCCCGATCCGCTCCACCGCCGCGTGCACCGCGCGCGCGGCGCCATCGTCCAGCCGGTCCTCGAACAAGGTTAGGTGCTGGAGCAGGGTCTTTCTCACCGCGCCATGCGGCTGGCCGAGTTCGGCATGGTGCTCGAGCCCGTAACGCATAATGATCGTGGCGTTGACCGCCAGGTCGCGCAGGCGCTCGGCCGGCCAGTCGAGCAGCCCGGCTTCGACCAGCGCGGCCAGATGCGCTTCGATGCTGTCTTCGGTTTGGACCAGCCAGCCGGCCACGCGGCTGGCGATCGGCTCGACATGCTCGCCGTAATGCGGCTGGTCGCGATAGAGGAAGCGGAAGTCGCGCAGCTCGCGCATCAGCGCCTCGAGCATGGCGCAATAGGAGCCGACCGGCTCGGTCGGATCGGGCCGCATGGCCAGGCGCGCGGTGATCCCCTCGGCGAACTCCTCGGCGATCGCGGTGAGCAGGTCGCGCTTGGTCTTGAAGTGATACCACAGATTGCCTTCGGCGATGCCGCAGGCCTCGGCCAGCGCGGCAGTGGTCACCGCGCCGTAGCCTGCGTCGTTGAACAGCAGCCTCGCCTTGAGGACGATCCGGTCCCTGGTCTTCATTAATAGTGCGACAGCTGGACCGGCAAGCGCTTGTAGCCATGGACGAAGCAGGCTGGAACCCGGGTCGGCTCGCCCACGACATTCACCCGCAGGCGACGCTTGGCCAGTTCCTCGAGCAGCGTGTGCAGCTGCAACTCGGCCACGCGGGCGCCCACGCAGCGGTGGATGCCATATCCGAAGGAAAGGTGGCGGCGGGCATTTTCGCGGTCGACCCTGATCGCATCGGGGTCATCGAAAACTTCCTCGTCGCGATTGGCCGAGATGTACCACAGCACGACCTTGTCGCCCTTCTTCATCAGGGGCCCGAACATGTCGGTGTCTTCCTCCACCGTGCGGCGCATATGGGCGAGCGGAGTCTGCCAGCGGATGATTTCCTGCACGGCATTGGGGATCAGCGAGGGGTCCGCTTCCAGCTTGGCGCGCTCTTCGGGGAACTGGCTGAGGCCATAGGCATAGCCTGACATGGAGTTGCGGGTGGTGTCATTGCCACCCACGATCAGCAGAATCAGGTTCCCGATGAACTCTTCCGGGCTCATGTCCTTCATGGCTTCGGACTGGAGCATCACCGAGATGAGATCCTTGCCCGGATTGGCTAGGCGTTCCTGCCACAAGGCAGCAAAGGCGGCTCCCATTTCCTGCATCTTGGCCAGGCGCAGCTCGATATTGCCCTCGCCCTTGATCAGTTCGACGTCGCCGCCAAAATCGGACCATTCGGTCAGCTTGTGGCGCTCTTCCCAGGGGAAATCGAACAGCTTTGCGAGCATGCCGGTGGTGAGTTCGATTGAGACCTTCTGGACCCAGTCGAAAGTCTCGCCCACAGGTAGGGTATCGAGCAGTTCGGCCGTGCGTTGCTGCACCTCTGCCTTCATCGCAGCGACTTCGGAGGGGCCGAAACTGGGGGCTACGGTACGACGCTGGCCAGTGTGCTGCGGCGGGTCCATCGCAATGAACATCGGTTCGCGCGTATTGTATTTTTCGAGCAGTTCCGGACTTCCGGAAATGGCGATTCCGCCCTTGTCCCATGCCGAGGAGAAAATCTTGGGCAGCGCTTCGATATGCTGGATCTGCTTGTGCTTAGCAACCGACCAATAGGGGCCAAATTCGCTTTCAGGTACCCATTGGATCGGCGCATGCTCGCGCAATTGCCGGAATGCGTCCTGCCAGGTGTCCTCGACGTAGAGTTCCTTGCGCGAGACATCGATTGGATCGATTTCTGACGGCTTGACGCTCAAATCTGCTGCTGTGGCCATTGCGAATCTCCCTCCCAGACCCAGATTAGGGTATATGCCCTAGCCGTGAACACCGGGCAAGTAGCTGCCTGACTCTACGGCCCCCTACCTCGCAAAAGCGGGCCTTGCGCGACTTGGGATTCTCCGCGAGGCTCGCGCCAAGTAAGGCAATTGCAGCAGGGAGATTCGCCATGAAAACCGCCATCACCGAAATGTTCGGCATCGAGCACCCTATCATCCAGGGCGGCATGCACTTCGTCGGCTTCGCAGAAATGGCGGCGGCAGTGTCCAATGCCGGCGGGCTGGGCATCATCACCGGGCTGACGCAAGGGACGCCCGAAAAGCTCGCGACCGAGATCTCGCGCTGCAAGGACATGACCGACAAACCCTTTGGCGTGAACCTCACTTTCCTGCCTTCGCTCACCCCGCCAGACTATCCCGGGCTGGTCAAGGCGATTATCGACGGCGGGGTCAAGGCGGTCGAAACTGCCGGGCGCAACCCGGCACAGGTTCTGCCTGCGCTCAAGGACGCGGGGATCAAGGTGATCCACAAATGCACCAGCGTTCGCCACAGCCTCAAGGCACAGGAAATCGGTTGCGACGCAGTGTCGGTCGACGGTTTCGAATGCGGCGGCCATCCGGGCGAGGATGACGTGCCGAACTTCATCCTGCTCCCGCGCGCGGCGGACGAACTGGAGATTCCCTTCGTCTCCAGCGGCGGCATGGCCGACGGGCGCAGCCTCGTCGCTTCGCTTGCCATGGGCGCTGCAGGGATGAACATGGGCACGCGCTTCATCGCCACCAAGGAAGCCCCGGTGCACGAGAACGTGAAGCAGGCGATCGTCGCTGCTTCCGAACTCGACACAAGGCTGGTGATGCGCCCGCTGCGCAATACCGAACGCGTGATGACCAATGAAGCCGTTGAACGCCTGCTTGAGAAAGAGCGCAAATTGGGCGCCGACCTCAAGTTCGAGGACATCATAAGCGAGGTCGCCGGCGTCTATCCGCGGATCATGATGGAAGGCGATATGGATGCCGGTGCGTGGAGTTGCGGCATGGTTGCCGGGTTGATCCATGACATCCCGACCTGCAGGGAGCTGATCGACAGGATCATGCAGGAAGCCCACGATATCATTGCGCGGCTCGATCGCCTTCAAGCCAGCTGAAGCTGCGGCTTACGGGAACCAAAAAAGGGGGCGCCCGCCACACGCGCCCCCTTTTTTGTGACTGCGATCTTGGAGATCAGCCTTCGCCATCGCCCTTGGCCGCGCCATCCTTGACCTTGGTGTAGGGGATGAATTCGTCGAGGAAGATCACGCCCGAGAACATATGGCTCATGCGGTCGACCATGGTGACATTGTCTAGGCGGCACAGCTGCGAGCCGCTGAATCGCTTGATCACCAGGATTTCATCATCGTCGATATCCTCGGGATGCTTGGTGCGATTGACGTAGATCGTATCGCCGTGCCCATAGACCAGTGCAGTTTCGTCGATGATCCGGAAATTCTGGCCTGGGGTCGTCCGGATGCAGGTGGTCGGCTCGCCCGCAACGCGGCCTTCGATCAGTTTGGCGAGCTCTTTCTCGCCCTTGGTCATTTCATGTTCGTGCTGCGACTGGTCCTGCGGTTCGTCGCCGGCGAGAACCGGCGATGCGAGCAGGCTGAGCGCGGCGCCGGCTATCAGGGCATGAGGAAATAGACGGGGCATGGCGTTACTCCTTACAGGGCTAAGTGCTTGAAAGGATTTATACCACAACATTCTTAACCGTGCATGAGTGGAGCGCTGTGGCTCCCGGCGCCTATTGCGGGCTGGCGCCTTCCGAAATGTCGGGCAGCTGCGAGTGGTCGGCCCCGTCGGCCGGGCCGCCCTTGAGCACGAAGCGCCGATCGCAATATCCGCAATCGACATAGCCATGCTCGTCGATCTGCAAATAGATGCGAGGATGGCCCAGCGCAGCCGGGCGATAATGCGCGCCGCCGCGGATGCCGCTGGCGCCGTCGCAGCTGACGCGGGTGGTTTCGACCGTGATCACTTCGTGCGGTGCAATTCTCATGGACAGGCGAATAGTAAGAAGCGCACGGATTCGCAACGGGTCAGCAAACCCTTTGCATGCCTTCGATAAAGGCTTAGTGCGCAGGCGATGACCAATCCGCCCGCCATTTCGATCCGCGACCTTGCGAAAACCTATGCCGGCATCAAGGGCGCTCCGGGCAAGGAAGCGCTCAAGGGCGTTAGCTTCGACGTGCCGCAAGGCCAGATCTTCGGCCTGCTCGGCCCAAACGGCGCAGGCAAGTCGACTCTGATCAACATCCTTGCCGGGCTTGTTACCAAGACCGGTGGCAGCGCCGAGATCTGGGGCTTCGACATCGACAGCCAGCCGCGCAATGCCAAGCGTGCGATCGGCATTGTGCCGCAGGAAATCGTGTTCGATCCCTTCTTCACGCCGTTCGAAGTGCTGGAGAATCAAGGAGGCTTCTACGGCATTGCCAAGCATTTGCGGCGCAGCGAGGCGCTGCTCGAAGCGGTGCGGTTGGCGGACAAGCGCGACGCTTATGCCCGCACTTTGTCCGGCGGGATGAAGCGCCGCCTGCTGGTGGCCAAGGCGATGGTCCATTCGCCGCCGATCCTGGTGCTGGACGAGCCGACCGCCGGGGTCGACGTCGAACTGCGCAAGCAATTGTGGGACCTCGTCACCCGGCTCAATGACGATGGCGTAACCATCGTGCTCACCACGCATTATCTCGAAGAGGCCGAGGAGCTGTGCGACCGGATCGCAATAATCAACCATGGCGAGTTGATCGCGAACAAGCCGACCCGCGAACTGGTGGATATGGCGCGCGAGAAGATCGTGCGCGTCACGGTAGACAAGGATCTGTCCGGCCCGGTCATGGAAGAAGGCTTCACAAAGGCTGATTTGCTCGGTGCCCGCACGCTTGAAATCACCTATAACCGCGACCGGGCAAGCGCGGGGCAGGTGCTCGAGAAGGTGCAGGAGCACGGCTATGTGATCGAAGACGTGACCACCCGCGAGCCCGATCTCGAGGACGTGTTCGTGCAGCTAACGGGCTCGGGCTGATGAGCGGCACCGCGTACGACGTCCTGATCATCGGTTCGGGCGCAGCGGGCCTCACCGCGGCGCTAGCCCTGGCTGAAACCAAGCGAGTGCTGGTGCTGGCCAAGGGCGATTTGCATTCGGGCAGCACAGCCTGGGCGCAAGGCGGGATTGCCGCGGTGCTAGACGCTGGCGACACGTTTGAGAACCACATTCGAGACACGATGGTGGCAGGCGCCGGCCTCAACCGGCGCGAAACGGTGGAATTCGTGATCGAGAATGCGCCGCGTTCGATCGAGCGGCTGATCGAACTGGGCGTGCCGTTCAATCGCGAAGGCAAGGATTTGCACCTCACCCGCGAGGGTGGGCACTCGCATCGCCGCATCGTGCATGTGGCCGACGCTACCGGCTGGGCAGTGCAGGCCGCGCTGCTCAAGGCGGCTGAGGATAATCCCAACATCACGCTCCTGCCCGGGCGCGCCTGCATCGACCTCGTCACCGGGCGCCACGGAGAGCGCTTTTCGGGCAATGGCCGAGTGTGGGGCGCCTATGCGCTCAACGAAGTTACCGGAAAGGTCGAGAAGCACCTGGCGCGCGCAACCGTGCTCGCGTCGGGAGGGGCCGGGCGGGTCTACCAGTTCTCGACCGCGCCGCGCGGCGCGACGGGTGACGGGATCGCCATGGCATGGCGCGCGGGCTGCCGCGTCTCCAACATGGAGATGATGCAGTTCCACCCGACCTGCCTCTACAATCTCGAGGTCAAGAACTTCCTCGTCACCGAGGCGGTGCGCGGCGAAGGCGGGCGGCTCTACAACCCCGTCACCGGCGAGCGCTACATGGAAAAATACGACCCGGAGCGGATGGAGCTGGCCCCGCGCGATATCGTGGCGCGCGCCAATGACGACCAGATCAAGCGGTACGGCCTCGACTACGTCCATCTCGACATCAGCCACCAGCCGCCAGAATTCGTGCGCGAACACTTCCCGACGATTTACGAGAAACTGCTCGGGCTTGGTATCGACATGACGAAAGGGCCGATCCCTGTCGTCCCGGCGCAGCATTATACTTGCGGCGGCGTGCTGATCGGGCTCGACGCGCGCACCGATTTGCCTGGCCTGTGGGCGGCGGGCGAATGCACCGAAAGTGGGCTGCACGGAGCGAACCGGCTTGCTTCGAACAGCCTGCTCGAATGTTTCGTGTTCGGCGAAGCCGCCGCGAAGGACATCCTCGAGTGCTGGGACGAGCTTTCCGATCCGCCCGCGACCAAGGATTGGGACGAAAGCCGCGTGACCGATTCCGACGAGGAAGTCGTGATCAAGCAGAACTGGACCGAGATCCGCCGCTTCATGTGGAACTATGTCGGGATCGTACGCACCACCAAGCGGCTCGAACGCGCGGCGCACCGGATCAAATTGCTGACTAACGAGGTCGACGATTATTACGGCCACTTCCGCGTCACCACCGATTTGATCGAGCTGAGGAACCTGCTGCAATCGGCCGAGCTAATCGTGAAGTCCGCACTGGCGCGCCACGAAAGCAGGGGCCTGCACTTCACGCTCGATTACCCCGAGACACTGGACCAGGCACGCGATACGGTGCTGGTGCCCTAGGATTTCGCCCGAGCAGGGATGCACGAGCCGATTGCATGCCGAACGCCACAATATCGAAACGATCGGCTGGCTGCGCGCCGTCGTGCTCGGCGCCAATGACGGCATCGTCTCGACTGCCAGCCTGGTCGTCGGCGTTGCCGCCGCTGCCGCTGACAAGCAGGCGGTGCTGCTGGCGGTCACCGCCGGAGTGGGCAAATTGCTCGGAACTGCGGTAGGTAAGCGCCGGAAAATTCGCGCTCGCGGGGGGTGCTCGCCATTCATCGGACGCAATCGCCCGCTCATCGGGCATTCCGGTCGCTGCACCGAGCGACCATGCCATTCGCCGATCTTGAATTGAGGGTTTCGCCCCGATCGGCATGATGGGCAACAGGAAGCGGGGTGCAGCAGCCCCCAAGGACAATCCCCCCAGCGCCTCGCTTCCCGATCGACCATACAAACCGCGGCACGAGTAATGGGACTGGTGCTCGCTGGCCCTGGTCAAACTGGCCGGTCATCCACGCTAACGAGAGGATGATCAAATTCAGACCCTTACCAAGACTTCGTTCGCGGCAGCCCCGAGCCTTGCCGCTATCTCCCCCGCGCTCGCCGACGAGCAGATCGTGGTCCAGTCGTAAGCCGATGTAACGTGCAATCTCGACCGCCGGCTCGAAGTCGTGCAAGAAAAGACGAACGTCACGCCCAAGAGTGGCATCGTGCAGCTGCGCTTCACGCTCGGCGCCAACGGCCGTGCGGAGAACATCCAGACGCTGACTAGTTCGGGCGACCGCTCGACCGACATGGTAGCGAAACGTGCAGTGCGCTGGCTTGGCAATCTCGACGATGCGCCGATCGCCAATGCCAAAGGCCAGACCTTCAAGGCCAATATCATCTTCGCGCAGGACTTCCGGGAGCATGGAA
>JALRKY010000061.1 GCA_023260985.1 Altererythrobacter sp.
ACCCCGGTACGTTCAAGTACTACAAGGAACTGGCGGCTGCCGCCGGCGAGCAGCTGTGGACACCTGGCCATGGTCAACCGGGCAAGGACATCCTGCAGACCTATGGCCGCTTCCTGTCAGGCATTTGGGAGCCTTGCCTCAAAGCGGTGGAAGACGGCAAGTCGGTGCTGATGCGCGCGATGATTGGGCTGCAGGCTGCGGCGGCAGGCAGCATCGAAGTGCTGGGCCGCAATATCACGGGAGCCGACCCCGACGCCTATATGGGTGTGCGAAGCCGCTGGGGCGTGCTGTTCCAGGGTGGCGCTTTGTTCTCGACGCTGACCGTTGGGGAAAATGTCGAGACGCCGCTCAAACAGTTCTATCCCGATATCGAGGACAGCCTGCGGCGCGACATCGCGCGCTACAAAGTGCTGCTGTCGGGGCTGCGCGAGGATGCGGTGAGCAAATATCCCTCAGAAATTTCGGGTGGGATGCGCAAGCGTGCCGGGCTGGCGCGCGCACTGGCACTTGACCCCGAACTGCTGTTCCTTGACGAGCCGACCGCCGGGCTCGACCCAATCGGCGCGGCCAAGTTCGACCGCCTGACCAAGGAATTGCAGGAGACGCTTGGCCTCACCGTGTTCCTGATTACTCACGATCTCGACACGCTCTACGAGATTTGCGACCGCGTGGCGGTAATCGCGGACAAGCAGGTGATTGCAGTCGGCACTATCTCCGAGCTGCTGAAGACCGACCATCCGTGGATCGACGAGTATTTCAACGGGCCGCGCGGACGCGCCGCCCGCGACAGCAAGGCCCGCTCAGACAGCATGGCCAAGCCGATGGACAATGACGGGCCCGGCGGGCCATAGAGGGGCGAATGGAAACACGGGCCAATCATCTCTGGGTCGGTGCGGTCACGCTGCTGCTGCTAGCCGCGCTGGCCGCCTTCATTGTGTGGATCGCGCGGTTGGGCGAAGGCCAGCAGAACGATTACGACATTTTCTTCAAACAATCGGTCTCGGGCCTTGCCAAGGGTTCCGAAGTATCTTTCGCGGGCGTACCAGTGGGGCAGGTGAACGAGATCGAGTTGTGGGACAAAGATCCCGAGTTCGTGCGCGTGCGCGTTCGGGTGCGTCACGATGTGCCGATCCTGGTCGGCACCACCGCCACGATCCAGGGTTCTTTCACCGGGGTCTCCACCATCCTGCTCGACGGTGCGCGGCGCGGCGCACCGCCTATCACCTGCGACGATGGAGAGGGCGCGACGGCATGCCCCGAAGGCGTACCGGCCATCCCGACAAAGCCCGGCGGGCTGGGCGAGCTGCTGTCGAACGCGCCGCTGCTGCTTGAACGGCTGGCTACGCTGACCGAGCGGATGACGCAGGTGCTTTCTGATGACAACCAGAACGAGATCGCCGCGATCCTTCGGAACACGAGCGCCATGACCGCCAGCTTCGCCGAGACCGCACCGCATGTGAATGCCACGCTTGAAGACCTGCAGGTGACTCTCAAGGAGGCCGCTGAAGCGCTGGACTCCTTCGAGAAGGTGATGGCTTCGACCGACAAGGTGATCAACAGCGAGGGCCAGTCGCTGGCGAAAGAGCTTCGCGCCACACTCGAATCGGTCAATGCAGCATCGGCGTCGCTGGCGAGAACGCTCGACGCTGCCGAACCCGCCGCCCAGCAATTGTCGCAGACCACGATCCCGGCGGCCGAAGCCACCTTGCGCGATCTCGAAGCCACCAGCCGCGCATTGCGCAAGGTGACCGAGCGGCTCGAAAGCCAGGGCGCTGGCGCGGTGCTTAAGGGTGAAACGCTGCCGGACTACAAGCCATGAGGAAGGCCATGAAGATGGGGGGCATCATGCCGTCATTCACGAAACGACCCCGAGTTACCTTGCGTCTTGCGTTGCTGGCGCCGATGCTGGCGCTGGGTGGCTGCGTGAGCCTGGGCGGGGCGGAACCGCCCGAAAGCCTGCTCACCCTGACGCCCGAAATGTCCGCACCGGCGGGCAGCGCTGTTAGCGCCGCGCGCGGGCAGGCGATCGCGCTTAACGAGCTGGCTGTTCCGGCCGAAATCGACGTGCTGCGTGTGTCCGTGCGGATCGACCCGACCAATGTGGCTTATCTGAAAGATGCAGTTTGGGTCGAGCGCCCGGGGCAATTGTTCCGCCGCCTGCTTGCGGAAACGATCCGCGTGAGGACCGAGCGTGTGGTGCTGGCTGGCGGTGATCCGCTTGCTCGCGGGGCTCCGCAATTGCGCGGCCAGATCAGCGAATTCGGCTATGACGCGTCGCGCGCTTCAGTGGTGGTGCGTTTCGACGCCATGCTGGTCGGAGGCGACGGCGTGGTCGAGCAGCAGCGCTTCGAAGCGGTTGAGCAAGGCGTGATCGCCGAGGTAGGCCCGGTCGGCGCAGCCCTCAATCGCGCAGCCAATGACGTGGCGCGACAGGTTGCTGACTGGGCTGCCCAATAGGGCTCAGGCGCGCAGCAGCCTAATCCATTCGCAAGCCGCCAGGAAGTCCGCATGTTTCCGCACGCGATGTTCTTCCGCTTGCGGGTCGCGGCCCCACTTCTCGGCCTGCCACTCTTCCTCTAGGCTGGCGGCCCGCCACAGGACGTCAGGATCCTCCGCTTGTTCAAGCGCAAGCAGCGCGATCGCCAGCGAAGCGGCGAGCGAAGCCGCGGCCTGCAACCCGGCCAGCGCGAAATGGTTGCAGGCGCACAGCCGTTCGCGCAAGCGATCGAGCGTGGCAGGCGGCTGTGGGCGGTGCATGATCCCGCTTGCGCGCGTGAAACTGACGCCTTCGCGCTGTTCCAGGGCCGAAAGCAGTGGCTCCCACTCGGCTTGCTGGCGCGCATAGAGCGGCTCATCGGGATCGGCGCGATAACAAAGCGTATCGGTTTCAGCGAAGCCCAGCAGGGTATCGATTGCCGCTTCAGGGTCGGCCGCGACGATGTCGATTGCGAAATCGGCCTGGTCGCGGAAGCGGAACGTAGACGGGTCGATGTCCTCGCCTTGCCCGGCCCATTCACCCGCCAATGCGTCGGCTAGGGCGCGGCTGGGCAGCACTTGCGGCGCGCCTTTCATGCTCTTGATTCCGCGACCGTCGAGCATGACCTGCCAGCCGCCCGGAACCTCGGCGACGGCGATTTCCTTGTAAAACCGCTTCATTGGTCGTTCGACCGCCACCCCCGCGCAAGCAAACGGGGTGCAAAGAAGAAATCGAACAGGCCGGCGAAGGCCAGCACCCAACCAAGCGGAACGGGCAGGTCGATCACCCCGCGCGCAATCGCGATCCCTGCGAGCACCATCGCCACGCCAGCGACCCGCACGAGGTTGAGGATCATGTAGTGCTGGCGCGCCAGCGCTTCCTTGTCGTCGATCACAGCAATTTCTCCAGCTCTTTCGGGTGCTGCGCAACCGCTTCCGCGCCTGCGCGGCGAAGTTCGTCGGGCGTTTGATAACCCCATGCAACGCCGAGTGCGCGCACCCCCGCGTCGCGCGCCATCAAAATGTCGAAAGTGGTGTCGCCCACCATCACCGCTGCGCCTGGCGCAACGCCCGCTTCGAACAAAGCGGCTTCGAGCATGGCGGTGTGCGGCTTTGAGGGGTGGCGGTCGGCGGTCTGTAGAGAGACGAACAGGCCGGTAAGGTCGTTCCGCTCGAGGCAGGCATTGAGCCCACGGTCGCTCTTGCCGGTAGCGACAGCGAGAAGCCACCCTGCGTCCGCCATGCCGATCAACAGTTCTCGGATTCCTTCATAGAGCGGCTCGTCGACCAGCCCCTGCTGCCTGCGCGCAAAGAAGCCCTCCTTATATGCCTGCACCAGCTGCGCATTCATTTTGGGATCAAGCTCCGGCGCGATATGGCGGATCGCAACCGGCAGGCTCAATCCCACCGAACGGCGCACCTCGTTGCGATCCGGCGCAGGCAGACCAGCTTCGAGAAAGGCTTGCTCCATCGTGTCGCAGACACGCGCCTGCCCGTCCACGAGCGTGCCATCGCAATCGAATACGGCGAGTTTCATCCGCCCAGCGTCCGCATCAGATGCGCCAGCGCGGGCGATCCGTTCTCGGCCAGGCCTGCCGCAATCCGTTCTCGCTCTTCGGGCGATTTCTTTTGCGACAGCTTTAGCGTCGGCCGCCAGGCGAGGATTTCCATCTCGAAGCCCATTATGCCGCGGAACAGGCCGTTCCATATGCCTTCGGGCGTTTCGTCGGCGCTCCATTGTTCGCTGCCAAGCCGGCCTTCGAAGCGATCGATCACGCTGTAGAGGAAGGCTTCGAGCCCGTCATCGTCCATCCTGCGCACCCGGCCTTCCAGCTCGAGCGAGACATAGTCCCAGGTCGGGACCGTCGCACGATCGACATACCAGCGGGGGCTGACATAAGCGTCAGGCCCGTTGACCACTACCAGCGCGGTTGAGCCGTCGAGATGGCGGGTTATCGCATTGCCGAGAGCGAGGTGGAATTGCACCGCACCATCTCCGGTCGAAAGCAAGGGCGTATGTGCGACGCGCGGTCCATCGGGCGTGGTCAGGAACACCATGCCGAAACCGATTTCGTCGACCAGCGTTTCGAGCAGGGCACGGTCGTCGCTGCGGAAAAGCGTGTTTGGATGCATCAGCGCTTCGGCCCCTTGGCCGGTCCTTTGGGCTTAGGCTTGCCTGCGGGCGAAGCACCCCGGCCGCGGCGCTCGCCGCGCCGCGCCTTGCGATATTGCTTGGCATGCGCGCGCGCAGCCTGTTTCTTGTCGGCGCGGGTCTTTTCGGGAATGTCGTCGCGCAGCGGAGCGGCATCGCTCTGTCCCGGCTCGAATCCGAGTTGCTCCATGCTGGCCGCGAAATGTTCGGGCAGTTCGGCAGTAACGTCAAGCTTGCCGCCGCCCGGCTCTTCGATGATCAGTCGGCGCGCGTGGAGGTGCATCTTGCGGCTGATGCTGCCGGTAAGGAAGGAATCCTGCCCGCCATATTTGCCGTCGCCCACGATCGGATGCCCGATCGCGGCAAGATGCACGCGCAGCTGGTGCGTGCGCCCGGTCAGCGGCTCAAGCTCGACCCAGGCCGCGCGGTTCCCTGCCTTGTCGACCACGCGATAGCGCGTCTTGGCAGGCTGACCGGCTTCCTCGTCAATGTGCATCTTCTCACCGCCGGTGCCCGGCTGCTTGGCGAGCGGGGCGTCGATCGCGCCTTCCTTGACGTCGGGAACACCTGCGATCAGCGCCCAATAGATCTTGCGGGCGCTGCGCCCTGAAAAGCGCTTGGAGAAGAAAGCGGCGCTGCCGGGAGTGCGTGCAATCAGCAGCACGCCGGACGTATCCTTGTCGAGCCGGTGGACGAGGCGCGGGCGCGGCTCATCGCCTTCGACGAAGGCATCGAACAACCCGTCGACATGGCGGGTGGTCTTGCTGCCGCCCTGCGTGGCGAGGCCGGGCGGCTTGTTGAGAACGATGGCGCTGTTGGTCTGCTTGATCACCATGGCCTTGGCCTCGGCGATTTCCTCAGCGGAAAGCTGGCGCTGCGGTTTGGGCTTGCGGCCGGTGTCCTCGCCGCCGGGTGGCACCCGCAAGACCTGTCCTGCGCTCAGGCGATCCTCGGGCTTTACGCGCTTGCCGTCGACCCGAAGTTGGCCGGTGCGCGCCCATTTGGACACGGTGCCGAACCCGACTTGCGGCAAGTGGCGCTTGAACCAGCGGTCGAGCCGTACGCCGTCGTCATCGGCTTCCACCGTGAACTGGCGCACTGTGGGCGCGGCGGGTTTCGCTGCGCCGCTCATCCGACGATCCGCATGACGATCAGGCCGAGATAGAGGCCGATCAGCCCGGCCAGCACCGAAATCGCGGCATAGCCCAGGGCGGTTGCCGACTGGCCGCGTTCGACCAGCAGCATCAGTTCGAGGCTGAAAGCGCTGAAAGTGGTGAAGCCGCCGAGCAGGCCCACGCCCAGCAGCAGGCGCAATTGTTCGCCCTGTCCGTTGCCGTGACGCGCCAGCCATCCTGCTAGCAGGCCCATCGCCATGCTGCCGATCACATTGACCGTCAATGTGGCCCATGGGAAGGCCGTGACCACCTGCGGGCCCAGCCAGTGTGTCATCCCGCGCCCCAGCTGGTAACGCAGGAGCGCGCCCGCCCCGCCGCCGATGGCGACGTTGAGGCTGGCGGCGAATGGAGAGAGTGCGGCAGACATTGCGGCACTCCTTAACGAGCCAAGTGCTTTATGCCTAGCAGCGCTTTCGCTGCCAGAGCCTTGCCAAAAGGTGCTGATTTCGCTAGGGCGCCCCCGGATGAGGCCGGCCGTTCGCGGATTCGGCGCCTTTTTCATTGATTTTCAAGTGGCGCATCCCGCGCTTGAGGCGGGCTCTGTACCATTGCTGTGAGGTGTAGGAATTTATGCAAATCATCGTTCGCGATAACAATGTCGACCAGGCCCTGCGTGCGCTCAAGAAGAAGCTGCAGCGCGAGGGGGTGTATCGCGAAATGAAGCTGCGCCGCCACTTTGAAAAGCCGAGCGAAAAGCGCGCCCGTGAAAAGGCCGCTGCAGTTCGCCGCGCACGCAAGCTCGAGCGCAAGCGGATGGAGCGCGACGGCAGCAAGTAATGCCGACGCGTTCGGGCGTTTCGCGCTTGAACAGCCACATGCGATAAGCCATCAGGGCGCGGAGACCGATCCCGCGCCCTTTGCTTTGCACCAACGGGCGCAACCCATTGCAGTAGGACACGAATCAATGGCCGAAGTTACCCGCGTTCCCATCCAGCCGATCGAAAAAGGCTCGCTTGCCAAGCTGTGGTTGGGCGTGATCGGCGCCGTCCTGCTGGGCGCAGGCATCGCTTGGTCCACCATGCCGGCTTCGATCTCGCTCGAAGAACTGGTGGCCGGCACGGGTGCCAGCCCTTCGGATGGCGACGTGGCTTTCGTGAAATACAAGGGCACGCTGCCCGACGGGACCGTGTTCGATGAAGCGGCCGCTTCGCCATTCCCGCCCGGGCTGTTCCCCGATGGCGTTCCCATGCTGATCGAGCCTGGCCGGATGGTCGAAGGCTTCTACCAGGGGCTGAAGCAGATGGAGAAGGGCGGCAAGTATACGCTCCATATCCCCGCCGTGCTGGCCTATGGCAATTCGCCGCCGCCCACTTCCACCATCCCGCCGGGTTCCGATCTCGTATTTGAAGTCGAAATGGTGGATTTCATGAGCCAGGAAGACGCCGAACGGCGCTTTATGGTGATGCAACAAATGATGCAGGGGCAGGAAGGCAATGGCGCGCCCCCAGGAGCGGCCCGGCCGCAGCGGTAACTAGCCTGCAAGGTCGCTGAGGGAGAGAGCAGCATGACCGCGCAAACCGCGATCGAAGACGAGACAAGTCTCCACGACTGGCCGCTGCGGCCGTGGTTCTGCGCATTGCTGCTCGGCGTGGCGGGGCTGCTGGTCCACTTCGCCAGCAGCGGGGGTGAGGACGTGCCGTGGCGCATGGCGCTCACTGCGGCGCTGGTGTTCGGCCCTCTCGCAGCCTGTTTCACGCTTGATGCGGACCGCTGGAAGGCGCCGCTCATATTTTCCGGCGTGGCTGCGCTGGTGATGGCCGGGATCGCTTGGCGGGCGACGAGCGCAGGCGAGCGTTATGCCGATGAGGAATACTGGATCGCGGCAGGCATTTTGGCGGTGACGCTGGCGCTGCCGTTGTTCCAGGCGGGATTCCACCGGTCGCGCTGGAGCACCTCCTACAAGTCGACCCATTTCCATGTCTGGACCGATGCGATCAGCGGTGCAGGCTCGCTGGCCTTCCTTGGCCTGTCATGGGCGCTACTGGCGCTGCTTTCCGAACTGTTCGCGGTCATCAAGATCGACTTCCTGAGGGATCTGGTCAATGACGAGTGGTTCGGCTGGACGTTTTCGGGCGTCGCCTTTGGTGCCGCGCTGGGCGTGCTGCGAAACCAGCTAAAGATCATCGGCACGTTGCAGAACGTCGTTCTTTTGGTCCTATCGATCCTGGCAGTGCCGCTGGCGCTGTCATTGGTGGCGTTCCTGCTGGCGGTCGCTCTGTCAGGTCTCGACGTGCTGTGGGAAGCAACCAAGAGCGCCACCCCCCTGCTGCTGGCGATTGCAGTTGGGTGTTTCGTCCTGACCAACGCCGTGGTGCGCGACGAAGACGCGCAGGCCAGCAAATCGCTGGTCTTGCGCGCTGCCGGCTTCGTGCTGGCGCTGGGAATATTGCCGCTGGCGGTGATGGCTGCGATTTCGATGGGCACGCGAATCGACCAACATGGACTCAGCCCCGAGCGACTTTGGGCGCTCATCGCTATCGCCGTCGCGGCGGCCTATGGCGTGGGCTATCTCGCCGCCGCCATGCGCGGTCGTCGTGCAAGTTGGCGCGACATGGTTCGCCAAGCCAATTTGCACCTCGCTGTGTTGACCTGCGCAATTGCCTTCATTCTTGCGCTGCCGATCTTCAATTTCGGCGCGATCTCGGCGAGCAACCAACTCGCCAGGCTTGATGCAGGCAAGGTGAGCGCGGAAGATTTCGACTATGCCGCGCTGCGCTGGGACCTCGGCGATGCAGGGCGCAAGGCGCTAGCCGAGCTGGCAGAGAGCGACAATGCCGAGATCGCGAAATTTGCCGCCGATGCCCAAGCGATGAAGGAGCGCTCCTTTTACGGCACAACCATGCGCGAACAGCGCGAGATCGCGGAGAGCGCTCGCATCGACGTGAGTGACGAGGCTGCCGCTGCCGCAGTGAAGGAATTCATCGCTACCGGCTCCTATCAGTGCCTCGAAGGTTGCAGGGCGGTCGAGATCGGGCAAGTCGAAGCAGGCCCTGTTATTGCCGTGATCGCAAAGAACGACGTGCAATTCCTCGTCTATGAGCGCGAAAAGGACGTCGCGATCCCTTATTGGCAGAAGGACGGGAAGCTCGTTCCCACCGGCACCTACGAAGCCAGGGAATACAACCGCGAGGGCACGGTCGAACTGCGACAATATGACGGCCGCCAGCTTTACGTGGATGGCGAACCGGTTGGGCATCCTTTCTAATAGGGCGTGGAGCCTTCAACTCGCGCTTGATGGGCGTCGCTCGCCCCGCTAACGCGCAGGCCATGTCGGTAGATAAAGCAACCGTGGCTAAGATTGCATCCTTGGCCCGCATCAAGATGGGCGATGAAGAGCTCGAGCGCATGGTGCCCGAGCTCAACAATATCCTCGCCTGGGTAGAACAGCTGGGCGAGGTCGACGTCTCGGGCGTCGAGCCGATGACTGCGGTGATCCCCAACCATTTGCGCCTGCGCGATGACGTGGTCGATGCCGATCCGCTCACTGGCGGCGGCAAGCGCGACGACGTACTGGCCAATGCGCCCGCCGCAGAACACGGCTTCTTTGGCGTGCCGAAGGTGATCGAATGACCATGTGCCGGTTTATCCAACCCGTTCGGGCTGAGCTTGTCGAAGCCCTGCATTTCTCTTTTGGACCCGAGCTTTCAAAGAAGGACAGCCCTTCGACAGGCTCAGGGCGAACGGTTTTCTGATGAATGATTTTACCAACCTCGGCGTCAAGGCCATCCGGGACGGCGTTGCCGGGGGCGACTTCTCTGCGCGCGAAGTTGCGGAGGCTTTCAATGCCGCCGTGGCCGGTGCAGCCGAACTCAACGCATTCATCCTCACCACGCCCGATCATGCGCTGGCTGCAGCCGAACGGGTCGATGCAGACCGCGCGGCGGGCAAGCCGTTGGGCAAGTTGGCGGGCGTGCCGATCGGCATGAAAGACCTGTTCGCCACCAGGGGCGTCCAGACCACCGCCGCATCGCATATCCTCGAAGGGTTCGAGCCCGAATACGAAAGCACCGTGTCCCAGAACCTGTGGAACGCGGGCGCAGGTATGCTGGGCAAGCTCAACCTTGACCAGTTCGCGATGGGCTCCTCGAACGAGACCTCCTATTTCGGCAATGTCTCCTCGCCCTGGCGCAAGGAAGGCACCAATGCTGCGATGAGTCCGGGCGGCTCGTCAGGCGGTTCGTCGGCTGCCGTATCGGCACGGATCGCACCGGCCGCGACCGGCACCGACACCGGCGGTTCGATCCGCCAGCCCGCCGCCTTCACCGGCATTTGCGGGATCAAGCCGACCTATGGCCTCTGCAGCCGCTGGGGCGTGGTTGCCTTTGCCAGCAGCCTCGACCAGGCAGGGCCGATGGCGCGCGACGTCACCGATTGCGCGATCATGCTGGAGGCGATGGCGGGCTTCGACCCGAAGGACGCGACCAGCCTCGATATGCCGGTACCCGCATGGGAAGCAGGCCTGGACGCCGATCTCCGAGGCAAGAAGGTCGGCATTCCGCGCGAATACCGCATGGACGGTACCGATCCCGAAATCCTCGACAGCTGGGAACGCGGCAAGGAATGGCTGCGCGATGCGGGGGCGGAGATCGTCGAGGTCAGTCTGCCGCACACTAAATACGCGCTGCCCGCCTATTACATCGTGGCACCGGCTGAAGCCTCGTCCAACCTCGCGCGCTATGACGGTGTGCGTTACGGCATGCGCGAGCTGCCCGAGGGGGCAGGCTTGCAGGACATGTACGCCGCCACCCGCGCCGCCGGTTTCGGCGACGAGGTGAAGCGCCGCATCCTGATCGGCACTTATGTGCTCTCGGCCGGCTTCTATGACGCCTATTACAACCAGGCGCAGAAGGTCCGCGCACTGGTGTCGCGCGACTTCAATGAAGCCTTCAAGCAGTGCGACGTGATCCTTGCACCGACCACGCCCACTGCCAGCTTCCCGCTGGGCGAAATGAGCGACGATCCGCTGGCGATGTATCTCAATGACGTGTTCGCCGTGCCCGCCTCGCTGGCGGGGCTTCCGGCGATGAGCGTTCCTGCGATGACCAATAAGGACGGATTGCCGCTGGGGCTGCAGCTCGTGGGCAAAGCCTTCGACGAGCAGGGTGTGCTCAATGCAGGCCTGGCGATCGAGCAACGCGCCGGGTTCAGTGCCAGGCCGGAGAAGTGGTGGTGACCTTCGCTATCATCTTCCTCGTCGCCATGGCGGCGGTGGGCGGCTTCGCCTACTATCTATTGCGCACGGTCGAACACGGCGAAGCGCGTTTCGATACGTCAAATACACGGGCAAAAGACGATGAGTAAATACCGCATCCAGGGCGTAACCGGTGAATGGGAGGTCGTGATCGGCCTCGAGGTTCACGCGCAGGTCGTCTCGAAGTCCAAGCTGTTTTCGGGCGCGGCCACCGCTTTTGGGGCAGAGCCCAATGCGCAGGTTTCGTTCGTCGATGCCGCGATGCCCGGCATGTTGCCCGTGCTCAATGCCGAGTGCATCCGCCAGGCGGTGCGCACCGGCATGGCGATCGAGGCGCAGATCAACAAATGGAGCCGGTTCGACCGCAAGAATTATTTCTATGCCGATCTGCCGCAGGGCTACCAGATCAGCCAGCTCTACCACCCACTGGTGGGCGAAGGCTCGCTTCATATCGAAGCGGACGAGAAGGCTGGCATTCCCGAAGACAAGGTGATCGGGATAGAGCGTATCCATGTCGAGCAGGATGCGGGCAAGCTGATGCATGATCAGCACCCGACCATGTCATATGTCGACTTGAACCGTTGCGGCGTGGCGTTGATGGAAATTGTTTCCAAGCCAGACATGCGCTCACCTGCCGAGGCTGGCGCCTATGTCCGCAAGCTGCGCAGCATCCTGCGCTATGTCGGATCGTGCGACGGCAATATGGAAGAAGGCTCGATGCGCGCCGACGTAAACGTGTCGGTCCGCCGCCCGGGCGAGGAATTCGGCACGCGTACCGAGACGAAGAACGTCAACTCCGTACGCTTCGTAATGCAGGTGATCGAGTATGAGGCGAACCGCCAGATCGACCTGATCGAGAGCGGCGGCGCTGTGGAGCAGGAAACCCGCCTGTTCGATCCGGGTACCGGCACCACGCGGACAATGCGCAGCAAGGAAGACGCGCATGACTATCGCTATTTCCCCGATCCCGACCTGTTGCCGCTCGAGCTAGAAGACGCATTCCTTGAGGAATGCCGCGCTTCGCTGCCCGAACTGCCTGATGCCAAGCGCGCGCGCTATGTCGGGGACCTGGGCCTCAGCGAATACAATGCTCGCGAATTGACCGCCGAGGTTGAAACCTTCGCGCGCTTCGAGACGTTGCTTGCCGCGACCGCCAAGGGCATCGGGAAACCAGAGCGAGAAGTCGCCACGCAGGTCGCCAACTGGGCGCTTTCGATCGCGCCCGGTGTGATCAACGCGCTCGGTGCCGAAGCAAATCCCGCCCGCGCGACGGCCGAGGCACAGGCCGCGATCCTCGACATGCAGGCCAAGGGCGAGATCAGCGGTGGCCAGGCCAAGGAAATCTTCGAGCTGGTGCTCAAGACCGGCCGCGACCCGCAGGAGATCGCGGAAACCGAAGGGCTCAAGCAGCTGAACGACACCGGCGCGATCGAAAGCGTGATCGACGAAGTGCTCGCCGCCAATTCTGACAAGGTCGAGGAATATCGCAGCGGCAAGGACAAGCTGTTCGGTTTCTTCGTCGGCCAAACGATGAAGGCGCTGCAGGGCAAGGGCAATCCGGCGGTGGTCAACCAGATACTCAAGGACAAGTTGGGCTGAAGACCACAAGGCCCTGACCGGCGAATGACTTCGATCGTCCTTGTTCAGCCGGAGATACCGGGCAACACCGGCGCGGTGGGGCGCACCTGCGTGGCGCTCGACATGGAGCTGGTGCTGATCCATCCGCTCGGCTTCGAAATTTCTGACAAGCGGGTGAAACGCTCGGGCCTCGACTATTGGCCGCATATAAGGCTGGTCGAATTCGCCAGTTGGGATGCCTTTACAGCCGGGCGCGCGCCGCGCGCGGACCAGTTGTTCCTTTTCGAGGAATACGCCGAGCGCAGCTTCTACGAGCCCGACTATCCCGCGGACGCCTATCTTGTGTTCGGGCGCGAGACCAAGGGCATACCGCCAGAGATCGTCGCGGCGCACCGCGAGCAGATGGTCAGCCTGCCGATGCGTTCGGACAAGGTGCGTTCGCTGAACCTAGCCAACACCGTGGCAGCGGCAGCCTATCAGGCCTTGCGGGCGCATTTGCCAAGGTGACGAGTGGCGTGCCCGCAGAGCATCGCGGAAATCCGCAGCGGAAAGGAGGGGCCGGGCAAAGATGCACTAGTACTCCTGTGGTCTTTAGCCGAGGAGGACCGGTTTCTACTGGGGCGCGGGTCCAATTCATAATGGGGAGGTGGCGCAATGGGCATAGCCCGCATCGCCTAGTTGCTCTTGCCCTTGGCAAGTGCGGCGCAGGCTCAATATATCGACAATTCACCGAAGAGGAAATCGCCGCGGTTCCGATGCCTGAACACATGGGATCCTTTAAGCCCTTTGCAATACCAACCAATATGCTTGCGAGCTGTTCGAACTCCGGCATA
>JALRKY010000047.1 GCA_023260985.1 Altererythrobacter sp.
TGAAAAGGCACCAAATGCGCTTCGATCTGTCGCGCTTGCTTCAGGCCCTTTCCCTAGTCCAGTGCCAGCGCAACCCGCCTTGCCACATCGGCGATGATGGTTGCCCAGCGCGCCTTCCCCTGTGTATCGGCAATCATATCCTGTCGAACTTCGATGCCGAAATATGGCCTGCCATGCGCCTCGGCATGGCGGTTCATTGTCGCGTTGAGCAGCTTGCCCGAATAGGGTTGCTGGTCGCCCACGACCAGCCCGGCGGCTTCAAGCAAGGGGATCGCGAGCCGCGCTCCACGATCGTCCGAATTGTAAAGCACGCCGCATTCCCATGGACGCTTCTCCTCGGGATGACTCGTCAGGACCGGTGTGAAGCTGTGCAGCGACAGAATCAGCGCGGGCGGGCTCTCCCGCAGCAGATCGGCCAGCGCATCGTGATAGGGGCGGAAGAACCGCGCCAGCCTCTCTTCATGCCCCGTATGATCGATAGCATTGCCGGGGATCGCGCGCCCGTCGCTCGCGATCGGTATGGTCGCAGGCTGGTGCTCCTCGCGGTTGAAGTCGCACACAAGGCGGCTGACATTGCCGAGAAAGGCCGAGAATCCGGCCTCGCGCACCATGATTTCGGCGACCTGCGCCACTCCGATGTCGATCGCGATATGCTCGTTAAGCAAGGCGGGATCGATGCCAAGCTCGATATCGGAAGGAACGCGATTGCTGGCATGGTCCGAAACGATCAGGATTCCTCCGGCACGGGGGGTCCCCAGCACGCGCCAGGCTTCGTGCTCGGTCATCGCAGCTTGCCCGACATTTGCCACCATTCAGGGTGTTCGTCCGCGATCCGCACAGCGGCGGCATCGCGCGCTTCGATGCTGTCATAGAGCGCAAAGCAGGTCGCGCCCGATCCTGACATGCGCGCAAGCCAGGGTTGTGTTGCATGCAAAGCGCCGAGCACATCGGCGATGACCGGACAAAGCGAAATCGCCGGCGCCTCAAGGTCGTTGCGGCCTTCACGCGCAATCGCGCTGGCGGTACCTTGCGGGAGAGGCCCGCGATCCACCCCGTCCCACGACTTGAATACGGGGCCGGTCGCGAGCGGGACACGCGGATTGACGAGCAGCACGGGCGTTCCGGTTAAATCGCTTGCGATGGGCTCGAGTTCGGTGCCGGTGCCGCGCCCGATGCAAGTCTGGCTGAGAACGCAGGCCGGCACATCCGCGCCTAGCTTCACCGCGCGATCCGCCCAGTCGTCTGGCCAGCCATGACTGCGCTCGACCAGCCGGAACACCGCCCCGGCGTCGGCCGAACCGCCGCCGAGCCCGGCCGCGACGGGAAGGCGTTTCTCGAGCTCGATCGCAAGCCCTTCCGCGCGTGGCAGCGCTGTCAGCGCCTTGGCCACGATATTACCGAGATGATCGTCGAGTACGGGCGCAAATTCGCCGCTGACCGCAAGCCGGTCCTCCGCAGAGGGGCGCGCAACCAGCCTGTCGCCATCGTCCACGAAGGCGAACAGAGTTTCTAGCTCATGATACCCATCGTCGCGCCGCTGCCGGACATGCAGCGCGAGATTGATCTTGGCAAAGGCGGTTTCGGTGATCGCCAAGGGCGCCCCGATCACATATTCGGATAGTTCGGGCCGCCGCCGCCCTCAGGCGTGGTCCAGTTGATGTTCTGGTTCGGGTCCTTAATGTCGCAGGTCTTGCAGTGGACGCAGTTCTGCGAGTTGATCACTAAACGCGGCTCCTTCCCTTCCTCCGTCACCCATTCATAGACGCCGGCGGGGCAATAGCGGATCGAGGGCCCAGCGAAGATATCGTATTCGCTGCGCTCCTGCAGCTTGGTATCCTTGAGCTGCAAATGGCACGGCTGGTTCTCGGCGTGGTTGGTGTAGCTGTAGGCCACATTGGTCAGCCGGTCGAAGCTGATCACGCCATCGGGCTTGGGATAGTCGATCGGCTGGTAGAGATCGGCGCGGCCGGTATGCGTGTAATCCGGCGTGTGCTTCATTGCGATCGGCAGGCCGATCTTGAGCGTGCGCATCCACATGTCCGCGCCTGCTATCACCGTACCGATATCACCGCCGAACTTGGCAACAGCCGGCTGGGCGTTCTGCACTAGCTTGAGCTCGTCCGCGATCCAGCTTGAACGTACCGCCGCGTCGTAATCCGTCAGCTCCGTATGCTCCTTGCCGTCCGCGATCGCCGCAGCGATGCTTTCGGCAGCCAGTATGCCGCTCTTCATCGCGGTGTGGCTGCCCTTAATGCGGGGCACGTTGACGAAGCCCGCCGCGCAGCCGACCAGCGCGCCGCCGGGGAACGCGAGCTTGGGCACGCTCTGCCAGCCGCCTTCGTTGATCGCACGCGCGCCATAGGCCACGCGCTTGCCGCCTTCGAGATATTCCTGGATGGCCGGATGCTGCTTCCAGCGCTGGAATTCCTGATAGGGAGACACATAGGGGTTGGCGTAATCGAGCGCGGTAACGAAGCCGAGCGCCACCTGGCAATTGGCCTGGTGGTAGAGGAACCCCCCGCCCCAGCTGCCGCTCTCGGTCAAAGGCCAGCCCTGGGTGTGGATCACCCGGCCCGGCACATGCTTGTCCGGATCGATGTCCCACAGTTCCTTGATGCCAAGGCCATAGACCTGCGGCTGGCAATCCTTCTCAAGGTCGAACTTCGCCTTCAGCTGCTTAGTCAGATTGCCGCGCGCACCCTCGGCAAAGAGCGTGTACTTGGCGTGGATCTCCATGCCCGGCTGGTAATCGGGCTTGTGGCTGCCATCGGCGGCAACGCCCATGTCCTGCGTTATCACGCCACTCACAGCACCGGCATTATCGAACATCGTTTCGGCAGCGGGGAAGCCCGGGAACACCATCACACCCAGCGCCTCGGCCTGTTCGGACAGCCAGCGGCAGAGATTGCCTAGCGAGCCGGTATAGCAGCCATGATTGCTCATCAGCGGCGGCATGAAGATGTGCGGGAGCGAGGTCTTGTCCTTCTTCGAGAGCACCCAGTGCCAATTGTCGGTGACTGGCGTTTCCGCGATCGGGCAGCCCATATCGCGCCATTCGGGGAACAGCTCCCCAAGCGCCTTGGGATCGACCACTGCACCCGAGAGGATATGAGCCCCAATCTCGGAGCCCTTCTCGAGCACGACAACTTCAAGCGCGTCGTTGATCTGTTTGAGCCGGATGGCCGCCGCAAGGCCGGCTGGGCCACCCCCCACGATCACCACGTCGCAGGGCATCGATTCGCGTTCAACAGCTTCGGCGCTCATGAAGACCTTGTCCTTCGAAAATTCCGTGACCAAACTCAGTCAAAGCCTTGATTGCTGCGGTTTGCAAGGTCAAGACCTGCATTGGCTAGTATGACCGTGGCAGAACGCATCCATCCCCGCGAAATCATCGCCGCCTTCGAATGGTGGCGCGATGCAGGCGTGGACTGCGACTTCGGCGATGACGTTACGGACTGGCTGGCGGAACCGCCAGCCCAAGCCGCGGCCGAAGCGCCCGCGCCCAAGCCCGCAGCGCCCGTCATTTCCGAACCCGCTCCATCCCCGAAAATCGACCTGCTCGGCGCCAATCCGCCCGTCGACCTGGCAGCCTTCCGCGAATTCTGGTTCACCGAACCCGCTCTCGATGCCGTCGGCCCGCGTGGCCGGGTGCCGCCGCGCGGGGAAACGGGTGCCAGGCTGATGGTGCTGGTGATGGACCCCGAGGCAGGCGACACCGACGCATTGCTGTCGCAGGCGCAGGGGCGGCTGCTCTCGCGCATGCTCGCGGCGATGGAAGTGCCCGAGAGCCAGGTCTATTTCGCTTCCGCCCTGCCCCGCCACATGCCAATGGCCGATAGCGCAGCACTGGTAGCTCAGGGATTCCGCGAAGTTTTACAGCGCCATATTGCGCTAGCCGCGCCGCAGGGAATACTTGCCTTTGGAGGTAACATCCTGCCGCTTTTGGGGCACAATGCGGCGCAAGAGCCTGCCGCTTTGGAATTTTTCAACCATGAAGGCTCCAGCGTTCCGTTGCTAGCTTCCGAGGGGCTCGACAGCCTGATGGCAATGCCCCGGCTGAAAGAACGCTTCTGGCGCAGGTGGCTCGAATGGACAGGCAAGCAGGCATGAACGGTGCCCATCGGTTGAAAGCTCTGGGTTTTGCGCTGCTTGGCGGGGTGGCTGCGCTGTCCGCCGTGCCCGTCGCTGCGCACAACAGCGCCGCCGAGTATTTCCGCGCCCGCGCCGAAAGCAAGAATGTGCCGCAGGTACTGAGCGACCGGGATCGCGATTATTACCGCGAAATCTTCGCCGCCATCACTCGCGAGGATTGGTTGAAGGTCGACGATCTGCTCGACGATCGCGAACCGGGCCTGCTCCACCAGGTCGCTTTGGCTGAATATTACACCCATGCGCGCAGCCCGCGCGTTTCCGCCGAACAGGTCACTGCATGGTTCGCCATGGGCACCGAACTTCCCCATGCCAAACAAATAGGTAAGCTCGGCCTCAAGCGCGGTCTCGAAGCCATACCCGAACTTCCGCAGGAGCAGCCGCTTTCGCGCCAGCCCTATGCCTCGAAGCGGATCCTGCCCCGCTCGGTCAATGACGGGACCATGCCCGAGGAAATTCGCAAGGAGATCCTCCAGCATATCGTCGACGACGATCCGGAAGGCGCTCGCATCCTGCTCGACGGGATCGACGCACTGCTCAGTCCCGAAGCGCGTGCCGAATGGCGACAGCGGGTCGCCTGGAGCCATTACATAGAGAACCGCGACAGTGCCGCGCTGGCAATCGCGCAGACTGCTGCAGCGGGCGCAGGCGCCTGGGTTGCGGAAGGCGAATGGGTGGCGGGCCTTGCGGCGTGGCGGCTGGACGATTGCGCCTCGTCCGCACGCGGATTTGCGCGCGCCGCCGAGCTATCGACCAATGTAGAACTGACCACGGCGGCGCATTTCTGGGCCGGTCGGGCCTATACCCGTTGCCGCAAGCCCGCCGAGGCGACCCAGCACCTGCAGGCCGCCTCGCGTTACGACGAAACGCTTTATGGAATGCTCGCGCTTGAACAGCTTGGGCAGACGATCCCGGAAGAACACGCCGGAGCCGATTTCTCGCCCGACGACTGGCAGCGCCTGCGCAATGACAACAACGTGCGCGTGGCCGTCGCGCTTATCGAGATTGGCCGCGGCGATCTCGCCGACGAAGCCTTGCGCCACCAGGCCCGGATCGGCGCAAACTCCGAATATCCAGCCCTTTCGCGGTTGGCGCGAGAACTTGGCCTCCCACAGACCCAGCTTTGGATGGCGCACAATGCGCCGCGCGGTGTGCAGCCATTGCCCGCGTTGCGCTATCCGACGGCGCGCTGGCGACCTACCAGCGGCTGGCAGGTCGACCCTGCGCTCGCCTTTGCCCACGCGCTGCAGGAGTCGAATTTCCAGACCAATGCGGTGAGCCCTGCAAACGCCCGAGGGCTGATGCAGATCACGCCCATCACCGTGCGCCAGCACGCACCGCGGCTCGAAATGCATGCGAGCTACGTCAATCTCGACGACCCCGAGGTCAATCTCGCCTTCGGGCAGCGCAATCTCGAGATGCTGCGTGATTCCGCGGCCACGCAGGGCCTCCTGCCAAAGATCATGGCTGCCTATAACGCCGGGCTCAATCCGGTCGGCCGATGGAACAGCGAAGTGCGCCATCAGGGCGACCCGCTGCTATACATGGAAAGCATCCCCTATTGGGAGACGCGCGGCTACGTAGCGATCGTGATGCGCAATTACTGGATGTACGAGCGGCAATCGGGCGCGCCTTCCTCGAGCCGCCAGGCCTTGGCGCAAGGAATGTGGCCCGCCTTCCCTGAAAGCCGTGGGCCGAGCGCAGTGCGGCTGACGCGTTCGCAGTAACGCCCTTTCCCGAACGTGCCAGCAAGGTGATGAGCATCGTGCGCTCCATCCGCGGCGGGCGCCACAACGATCCCAGCTTCTTCAGTCGGATGAAGCCGCAAGGCGTATGGGCAGAGCTGTTTCGTGCGCGCTTCCGCCTCGCCCGCAAACGCGCCGGAATGGAGAAAGTGCGGATCGAGCTCGATTGCTCACGTTTCAGGCGGCCCGAGACGGGTGGGCAATTGCGCTTGCTTTAATTGCGCAAGCTGCGTTGCATGTAGACTGTGTCCAGCCTGCGACCGAACTTGAAGCCGACATCGCGCATCCGTCCAGATTCGACAAACCCCAGACCGGAATGAAGCGCCACGCTGGCTGGCTCGCCACCACCAATCACCGCGATCATCTGTTCGAAGCCGCATGCCTGCGCCTGCTTCAGCAACTCCGCCAACAGGAGCCTGCCGATCCCGCGCCCTCGGTGATCCTCGGCAACATAGATGCTGTCTTCGCAGGTCCGCGCATAGGCTGGGCGGTCGCGAAACTGGGTGGCATAGGCATATGCCAGCACGCACCCATCCACGCGGCAGGCAATGAAGGGCCAGCCGCGCGCGCTGATATGGGAAATCTTGTCCTGCCAAAATGGAAGGTCAGGCGGGACGGTATCGAACGAGGCCGTGCCATTGAGTACGTGGAAGGCATAGATCGAGCGGACAGCGCCAGCGTCAGCTACCGAGACTTGGCCGATCTCCACGGTCACCCAAACCCTCCACCAACTTCGCCCGGTTTGAAGCGGATCAGGCGGCTGTCGACCAGTGCGGCAGTGCGGTTGACCACGGCCTGCTGGTAGTCAGGGTTCTTGATCATTTCGAAGAAGGCCGCGCTGTTCGGATATTGCGCCACAAAGCCGTCGTGCCATTGGCGATCTTCCGGTCCCGTCACCATGCACTGGAATGCCCCGCGCCACATGATCTGCCCGCCCACGCGACGGAAGATTGGCCCCGATGTGTGGCCATATTCTTCATAAGCGCGCCGCCCACTCCAGCCCTTGCCCGCATTAGCGTGACCCGCCGGATATTCGGCAAGACCGCGATAAAGCAGCAGGTTGAGCATGTGGATCGGTTCGTCCCGCGGCAGATCCTTGAATGCTTCGAAATTGGCCCGGCCCGGATCGATGTAGACGGTCATCTTCGTTCCCCTCTCGCTAGCGGACTTGTAACTCACGCCATTCGCCCGGGCCAAGCCCTTCGACGGTCCAATCGCCGATCCGCCAGCGGACCAGCCGCAAGGTCGGGTGGCCCACCGCCGCGGTCATGCGCCGCACCTGGCGATTGCGCCCTTCGGTGATGGTCAGCAAAACCCAGCTGTCAGGCACATTCTTGCGGTAGCGGATCGGCGGATCGCGCTCCCACAGCTTGGGCGCCACGATCGCCTCAACCTTGGCAGGGCGCGTCATACCGTCATTGAGCATGACGCCAGTCCGCAGACGGGCAAGCGCCGACTCTTCGGGAATACCCTCGACCTGCGCGAGATAGGTCTTGGGCATCTTGTAGCGCGGCTCGGCGATGCGCGCCTGCAACTTCCCGTCATCGGTCAGCAGCAACAGGCCCTCGCTGTCCTTGTCGAGCCGCCCGGCCGGATAGACGCCTGGCAGGTCGATCAGGTGCGCAAGGGTGTCGCGCGCGCCACCGCCCTTCCCCCCCGTGAATTGCGACAAGACCCCGAAGGGCTTGTTGAGGAGGACCAGCCGGCTCACGCGTCCAGTCTGTAGTCCTTGAACCGGTCGCGCAGGTCCTTCTTGCTGATCTTGCCGGTGGCCGTGTGCGGAATATCGTCGACGAATTCGACTGCATCGGGCAGCCACCATTTGGCGATCAGCGGACGGAGGTGCTCGATGATGTCATCGGCGGAGCAATCGGCCCCCTCCTTCTTCACCACGAACAGAACAGGGCGTTCGTCCCACTTGGGGTGGTAGATGCCGACACAAGCCGCTTCCGCCACGGAGGGGTGACCGACTGCCGCATTCTCGAGCTCGACCGAACTGATCCATTCGCCGCCTGACTTGATCACGTCCTTGGTGCGGTCGGTCAGCTGGAGCGTTCCGTCCGGATGGATGATGCCCACGTCACCGGTGTCGAACCAGCCTTCGTTGTTGATTGCGTCCTGCTCGGCCTTGAAATAGCGCCGGATGATCCAGGGGCCGCGGATCTGCAGCGCGCCGCTGGATTTCCCGTCGCGCGGAAGCTCGGTGATCATGTCGTCCAAGCTGACGGTGCGCAGCTGCACGCCGAAGATCGGGCGGCCCTGCATTGCCGTGCGGTCGACCTTCTCCTCGAAGTTGAGCTGGTCCCAATCCCAGGACGGCCCGCCAACTGTGCCGATCGGGCTGGTCTCGGTCATTCCCCAGGCGTGCTGGACCCGGGTACCATTCTTCATCAGCCTTTCGATCATGAAGCGCGGACAGGCCGAGCCGCCGATCGTCGCTGCCTTGAGCGGCGGAAGGTCGATCCCCTCCTTGTCGCAATATTGGAAATGCGCGAGCCAAACCGTGGGAACCCCGGCGGAATCGGTCACGCCTTCGTCCATCATCAGCTTGTGCAGCACCGCCGGATCGTTGACCGCGCTGAACACGAACTTGATACCCGCCATCGCACCGGCATAGGGCAATCCCCAACTGGCCGCGTGGAACATCGGTACGACCGGCAACATCACCGAGGACGCACTGAAATTGAACGCTGCGGGCTGAAGACCGGACAGCGCGTGCATCACGGTCGAGCGATGCTCATACTGCACGCCCTTGGGATTACCTGTTGTGCCCGAAGTGTAACAAAGCATGCAGGGATCGCGCTCGTCGCCAGTGACCCATTCGAAATCGCCGTCCTGTGCGCCGATCCAGTCTTCGAAGGCGATCGAATGCTCGCCCGAATCGTAGCAAACGTAGTGCTCGACGGTGGTCCAGCGGTCCTTCATCCGGTCGACGATCGGCTGGAATGCCGCGTCATAGCACAGCACCTTATCCTCGGCGTGGTTGACGATGTATTCGAGCTGGTCGTCGAAAAGGCGGGGGTTCACGGTATGCAGCACCCCGCCCATCCCGGCGACGCCATACCAGCTGACCAAATGGCGCGAATGGTTCATGGCGAGGCTGGCGACGCGATCGCCCTTCTTGACCCCAAGCGCCTGCAGCGCCTGTGCCATCTTCAGCGCATCGGCGCGGATTTCGGCCCAATTGGTGCGGGTCTGGCTGCCGTCGGCCCAACGGGTCACAATCTCGCGTTCGCTCGCTTCGCGTGCAGCGTGATCGATCACCGCGGTTACCCGCATGGTCCAGTCCTGCATTGCCCCAAGCATCGACTTCTTCTCCTTGTATTCAACGACGTTTGGCCTCTCATGCCGAGGCGTGGCGCGATTGGCAATCGCCAGCAAGTGCTAGGACCGCGGTGAGGCCGCTTAGACTGCCGTCAGGCCACCAGCCGCAGATTGGGCTTTACACGTACCGGCTGGAGCTGGACGTTCTCGATTCCTTCGATCGCAGCCAGCCGTTCGGCCAGCTCGCCATCGAGCATGAAATCGCGGCCCAATCGCACTTGCGCAAACTCGCCCGGCCCCACGAGCACGCGCGCTACCACTTCGCCCTGCCCTTCGTCGCCGGGCGCAAGCTCAAGCTGCAAATCGGCCAGCGCTTCGCGGCTGAGCAGGTTGAGCGACATCCACATGCGGATCGAACCCTTCACCTCGGCTAGCGGACGCGCACCGCGCACGGTGATGCGTGGAGGTTCACTGGGATTGGGTGAATCGAGTTCGACCTGCAGCAAAATGCAGGTACCTTCCGCCGCCCAGCGTTCGAACTGCGGGACCAGGCTTTCCTCGAAACATGCTGCAGAGAACTGGCCGGAAGCATCGGAGAAATCGCCCCGGATGAATTCCGCACCGCGCTTGGTGCGCCCCTTGCTAAAGCCTTCGACCATAGCTGCCATCACGGCAGGTGCGCGGCCGCCCGAAGGCGCACCAGCGGCCATGATGCTCTGGTAGGAGCGCGCTCCATTGGCCGAAGCAACATGCCAGTGTTGCTGCACGGGGTGAGCGGAGAAATAGAAGCCGAAATTCTCGCGCTCCTTCGCCATTTGCTCGATCCGCGACCAGCGCGGGGTTTCAGGCAGGCGCAGGCTGTCATCCGCTGCGCCTTCGCCGCCAAACAGCGCCGCTTGCCCGCTGGCACGTTCGCGCTCCGCCGCATCGGCCACCGCCAACAGCATGTCGGCATTGGCGAACAGCTTCGCCCGGTTGTCATCGAGGCAATCGAGCGCTCCCGCCGCCGCGAGCCCTTCCAGCTGGCGCGAATTCATCGCGCCCTTGGGTATTCGCTCGAACAAATCCTTGAGGCTGGTGAACTGCCCGGAGGCCTCGCGTTCGGCGATGATCGCTTCCATGGCCTTGTCACCGACATTGCGGATCCCCGCCAGCGCATAACGCACGGCATAGCCATGATCGGTCTGCTCGACGGTGAAACGCGCTTCGGAATGGTTGATACAGGGCGGCAATATCTCGATCCCGCCATCTGCCCCCGGATAGCGGCGCGCATCGTCGACGAAGACGGCCAGCTTTTCCGACTGGTGCATGTCGAAGCACATCGAAGCGGCGTAGAATTCCTCAGGGTAATGCGCCTTGAGCCACGCCGTCTGATAGGCGAGCAGCGCATAGGCCGCGGCGTGCGACTTGTTGAAGCCATAGCCGGCGAACTTGTCGATCAAGTCGAATAGCTCATTTGCCTGGCTTCGCTCGATGCCCGAAATCTCCTTGCACCCGTCGATGAAGCGCGCGCGCTGGGCATCCATTTCGGCCTGATTCTTCTTACCCATCGCGCGGCGCAGCAGATCGGCATCGCCGAGCGAATAGCCCGCGAGGATCTGCGCGGCCTGCATCACCTGTTCCTGATAGACGAAGATGCCGTAGGTTTCGGCGAGTATGCCTTCGAGCTTGGGGTGCGGATATTCGATCGGCGCCTCGCCGTTCTTGCGCTTGCCGAACAGCGGGATGTTGTCCATCGGGCCGGGGCGATAGAGTGAAACGAGCGCGATAATGTCGCCGAAATTGGTCGGCTTCACTGCCGCCAGCGTGCGCCGCATCCCCTCGGATTCGAGCTGGAACACGCCCACCGTATTGCCTGATTGGAGCAGGTCATAGACCGCCGGATCGTCCCACTCGAGCGCGCCAAGATCGATTTCGATCCCGCGCCCCACCAACAAATCCACCGCCTTGCGCAGTACCGACAGCGTCTTGAGGCCGAGGAAGTCGAATTTCACCAGCCCCGAGCTTGCGACATATTTCATGTCGAACTGCGTTACCGGCATGTCCGAGCGCGGATCGCGATAAAGCGGAACGAGCTGCGCCAATGGCCGGTCGCCGATCACCAAGCCTGCGGCATGGGTCGAGCTGTTGCGCGGCAGGCCCTCGAGCTGCAGCGCAAGGTCGACCAGCTGCTTCACTTCATTGTCGTTCTCGTATTCCCGCCGAAAATTCGCTGCCCCATTGAGAGCGCGCGGCAAGGTCCATGGATCGGTCGGGTGGTTGGGCACCATCTTGCACAGCCGGTCGACATGGCCATAGCTCATCTGCAGGATGCGCCCGCAATCGCGCAGCACCGCGCGCGCCTTCATCTTGCCGAAAGTGATGATCTGCGCGACGTGATCGTGCCCGTATTTCTGCTGGACATAGCGGATCACTTCGCCGCGCCGCGTTTCGCAGAAGTCGATATCGAAGTCCGGCATCGACACGCGCTCGGGATTGAGGAAGCGTTCGAACAGCAGGCCCAGCCGAATCGGATCGAGATCGGTGATGGTCAGCGCCCAGGCGACCAGCGAGCCTGCGCCCGAACCGCGCCCCGGGCCCACCGGAATGCCATTGTCCTTGGCCCATTTGATGAAGTCGGCAACGATCAGGAAATAGCCCGGGAAACCCATCTTCACGATCACGTCGACTTCGTAA
>JALRKY010000059.1 GCA_023260985.1 Altererythrobacter sp.
CAGCCGCCGCCGCCGCCCTGGTACCGGCCGCGGCATCGGCCTTGCCACTGGCCCAGGCCTATCGCCTGAAATTCATCCGCGATGGGCGGGTGATCTTCGTCGATGTCGATGCCCGTTCGGGCGAAGTGATCCGCACTCTGCAATAGCGCCGCTTGCTTGACCTCCATGGGGTTTGTCCCCATCTGATCCGGTATTAATCTAGGGGAATACGCGATGCGCATCCTGATCGTCGAGGACGAACCCACTCTCGGCAAGCAGCTTAAATCAACGCTGGAGGCGACCGGCTATGCCGTGGACCTGTCAACCGACGGGGAAGACGGGCATTTCATGGGTTCGACCGAGGATTACGACGCGGTAGTCCTGGACCTTGGTCTGCCCGAGATCGACGGGCTCACTGTGCTGGGCATGTGGCGCAAGGAAGGCCGCAAGTTTCCGGTTCTTGTCCTGACCGCACGCGATAGCTGGTCGGACAAGGTGGCCGGGCTTGACGCCGGGGCCGACGATTATCTGGCCAAGCCGTTTCAGACGGAAGAGCTGATTGCCCGCCTGCGCGCGCTGATCCGCCGCGCTTCGGGCAATACTTCGGCAGAACTGACCGCAGGCGACGTTCGCCTCGATACACGATCGGGCCGGGTCACGCTCAAGGGCGAACCGGTCAAGCTCACCGCGCAGGAATATAAGCTGCTCAGCTATCTGATGCACCATAAGGGCAAAGTGGTAAGCCGCACCGAACTGATCGAACATATTTACGACCAGGATTTCGACCGCGATTCGAACACGATCGAAGTGTTCGTCACGCGCATCCGCAAGAAGCTCGGCGCAGAAGTGATAACGACGATCCGTGGCCTCGGATACAGCCTCGACGACCCCGCTGACAAGCCGCGGGCCTGAACCCGACGCGGCGGAAGAGGGTGAGGAACTCGCCCAGCCGCTTGCGCCGGAACAGGCGCAGGTTCCTGCGGTCGCGCCCCTCCCCCTGAAGCGCAAGGCCGGGCAAGGCAGCCTTGCGCGGCGCATGGCGGTTATTGCCGCTGGCTGGATCGCGGTGTTGCTGCTGGGTGGCGGGCTTGCGCTCGATCGCACGCTCACCAGCCTCGTTTCGCGCAGTTTCGACGAACAGCTCGAATATATGCTCACCGCGATGATCGCTTCGGCAGAGATCGAAGCGGGCGGCGAGGTCTATTTCTATCGCACGCTGGGCGACCAGCGCTTCCTCGAGCCCAACAGCGGGCTCTACTGGCAGATCGACGGGGAGGGATTCGAGCCTTACCCGTCGCGCAGCCTGTGGGACCGCACACTGACCCTGCGCGGCGATCATTTCGACAATGACGCGCATTTCTACAATTCCGACCAGTTCGAGGGCGAGCCGCTGCGCATGGCTGAACGGTCGGTTATCTTGCCGGGAAGCGACACCCGTTGGACTTTCGCTGTCGCCAGCGCGACGAAGGATCTCGACGCGCAGATTGCCGAAATCCGTTCGATCCTCGCGTGGAGCTTTGCGGCTTTGGGGCTGGGCTTGTTCTTGATGGCGCTGTTCCAGATTCGTTATGGTCTCTCACCGCTCAGGCGGGTGCGGGCAGCGATCCAGAAACTGCGCAACACCGGCGCGAACCGCATCACCGAGCCATTGCCCGAAGAAGTTCAGCCGCTTGTGCAGGAATTGAATGAACTGCTCGAGCATTCAGAGCGGCAGGCGGAGGAGGCCCGCACCCATGCGGGCAATCTCGCCCATGCGCTCAAGACGCCGCTCACCGTCGTCAACAATGCGGCGACTGCGCATGCGTCCGATCTTGCCGAAACGGTGATCCGCGAAGCGCGGACCATGCGCCGCCATGTCGACCACCATTTGGCGCGGGCCCGCGCCGTGGGGCGCCGTGCGGTGGGCAGGGCACGAACACCCGTTTGCGAAAGCGCGGAGGCAGTTCGGCGGGCGGTCGAGCGGCTCTATCCGCAAGTCCGCTTCGATATTGCCGGGAATCGCTCGGCCACAGTGGCAATCGAGCGGCAGGACCTTGCCGAAATCCTCGGCAATCTGATCGAGAACGCCGCCAAATACGGCGGCGGCAGCGTATTCGTCACGGTCGATGCGGAACCCGAGACACCGATGTGCACGATCTGGGTCGAGGATGACGGCAAGGGCATTCCGGTAGACAAGCGGATCGAGATTTTCGATCGCGGGGCGCGGCTCGATACCGGCAAGCCCGGCACGGGCTTGGGGCTGGCGATCGTGCGCGACGTTGCCGAAATCTACGGCGGCAGCGTGGCAATCGACGAAAGTGAGGATCTGGGCGGGTTGCTGGTGCGGCTGTCCCTGCCGCGAGCCTTGCCCACCGAAATCGAAGAGGTCGATTGATCGCCTGGCTCAGCCGGTCTCGCCGGCCACCCAGTCTCGTGCCTGGGCTTTGAGCTCGCGATGCTTGTGATGCGGGAAGCGGTCGCTGTAGTCACGCAGCGAACGCAAGGTTTCCATCGGCAGCGCTTCGTCAAACGTCACGCCGATCCGGTGGTCGGTGTTCCACGATGTATCGAAGAAGCGGTCTATGTTTGCGCACTGTAGGCGGCCGAATTCGCCCGGCGCCGGCGGGCTTTCGAGCGCCAGCCGTGCACCCGTTTGAGAGATATTATCGATCACGCATGACGCTGTCCGGTCGAGCAGGATCAAGCGTGCGGGAAGGTTCAGGCGAAGACGCGAGGCAGTGCGGCGTACCCTGTGCGGCTGATCGGTGAGGGACTGCGGTGCTGACATGCCCCTGGCCTAGCCGGACTTGGTGGATCCGCACTCAAATGGTCCCCACGTAGTTTACCGGAGGTCGGTTGCCGTATGTATTAGGGTTCGCCCACCGGCATGCCGGGCAGTTCAGCTTCGCGCCCGCTCGTGGTGGCGGATCACTTCGTCGATGATGAAGCGCAGGAACTTCTCGCTGAACTCGGGATCGAGATCCGCTTCGACCGAGAGTTTGCGCAGCCTTGCGATCTGCCGCTCCTCGCGCTCCGGATCGGCCGGAGGCAGGGCGGTCTTCGCCTTGTATTCGCCCACTGCCTGCGTGATGCGGAACCGCTCGGCCAGCATGTGGATCAGTGCCGCATCGATATTGTCGATGCTCTTGCGGAAGCCGGCGAGGACCGGGTCGGAGGCTGGCTTGGCCTTGGTTGCGCGAGGCGGCTGGTTCGACATAGGCGCGCGAAGCTAGCAGCAAATCTGCGCTTGCCAAGCTGCGATCCTCGTCCCATGTGCCGCAACCATGAGCGCCGACATAGTCCCCCTGCCGCGCAAGCAGCCGCCTTCGATCGAACCAATGTTGTCGCTGACGGCGAACGGCATGAATGCGGTGAACGCGGTCATCCTGGGGCGGATGCAGAGCGAAATCCCGCTTATTCCGCGCCTAGCCGGATACCTTATTTCGGGCGGCGGCAAGCGGTTGCGCCCGATGCTGACGCTCGCGGGCGCGGCCCTGGTAGGTTATGAGGGCACCCGCCATCACAAGCTCGCTGCAGCGGTCGAGTTCATCCATACGGCCACGCTGCTGCATGACGACGTGGTCGACGGCAGCGAATTGCGCCGCGGCAAGGCGGCAGCCAACATCATCTTCGGCAACCCCGCCACCGTGCTGGTGGGCGATTTCCTGTTCAGCCGCGCGTTTGAACTGATGACGGAAGACGGCAGCCTCAAGGTGCTGCGTATTCTCAGCAATGCCAGCGCGGTCATCGCTGAGGGCGAAGTGTCGCAGCTGACTGCGCAGCGCCAGATCGAGACCAGCGAAGAACGCTATCTCCACATCATCGGCGCCAAGACCGCCGCCCTGTTCGCCGCCGCCAGCCAGATCAGCGCCGTCGTGGCCGAATGCGGCGAAGAGCAGGAGCGCGCGCTGGAAGATTACGGGCGCAACCTGGGCGTCGCCTTCCAGCTGGTCGACGATGCAATCGATTATGATTCCGACGCTGCGGAAATGGGCAAGGATCCAGGCGACGACTTCCGCGAAGGCAAGATGACCCTGCCGGTGATCCTGGCCTATGCGCGCGGGACCGAGGATGAGCGCGCCTTCTGGAAGGCCGCGATCCAGGGGCATCGC
>JALRKY010000082.1 GCA_023260985.1 Altererythrobacter sp.
GGCAAACGGGGTCGCCTGCGCGGCTCTGAATTTTCCGCCAGAATGGTGTGGACAGGTGGCCGAGTGGTTAAAGGCAGCAGACTGTAAATCTGCCCGTGCAAGCGTACGCTGGTTCGAATCCAGCCCTGTCCACCACCTTCCAGCCTGGCAATAGGCGCCCCTCGCAATACAATCAGTCATGCGTTCGCGCCTTGCCGATCTCTGCCTGCGCGATTAACCACGTGAACATGGAAATGACCCACCGTCCCGTCATCTCGTCTACCGGCGTGTTCACGCCGGTCGACGTGATCACCAATGAAGAGCTGGTCGCTAGCTTCAACGCCTATGTAGAGCGTTTCAATACCGAGCATGCCGCGGAGATTGCGGCGGGCGAGGTGGAGCAGCTGCAGCCGAGCTCAGTCGAATTCATCGAGAAGGCGAGCGGGATCAAAGCGCGCCACGTGATCGCCAAGCAGCCCGTACTGGACCCGGCAATCATGGCGCCGCGCTGGGGCGAGCGCAGCAATGACGAACTTTCGATCATGGCCGAGATCGGCGTGAAGGCAGCTCGGCAGGCGCTGGAACGCGCAGGCCGCGATCCGGCAGATGTCGATGCGGTGTTGTGCGCGGCCTCGAATATGCAGCGCGCCTATCCGGCGATGGCCATCGAAATCCAGAACGCGCTGGGCATCGACGGTTTCGGTTTCGACATGAATGTCGCGTGCTCTTCGGCAACTTTTGGCATCCAGACTGCGGCGGACTATATCCGTGCGGGCAATGCGAAGAGCGTGCTCGTTGTGAGCCCCGAAATCACATCGGGCCATCTCAACTGGCGCGACCGCGACAGCCACTTCATATTCGGCGACGTTGCCACGGCCGTGCTGGTGGAGGACGCGGCGATCGCCCCGGCGGAGCATTGGGACATTTTGGGCACGAAGCTGAAGACGGTTTTCTCTAACAACATCCGCAACAATTTTGGCTTCCTCAATCGCGCGCATCCCGAGACTGCGGGAACAGCAGACAAGCTGTTTGTCCAGGAAGGCCGCAAGGTGTTCAAGGAAGTGGTGCCGATGGTCGCGCAGATGATCGTCGACGAAGCGGGGCGGCTCGGGATCGATCCACAATCGCTGCGGCGGTTATGGCTGCACCAGGCAAATGCGGGGATGAACCGGCTGATTTCGCACCGCGTGCTGGGCCATGAAGCGAATGAGGACGAGAGCCCCATTGTGCTCGATACCTATGCCAATACCTCCAGTGCAGGCTCGATCATCGCCTTCCACCAGCACAGCGAAGATCTGGCGCCGGGCGACACCGGGCTGATTTGCAGCTTCGGCGCTGGCTATTCGGCGGGCACCGTCTTCGTGCGGAAGACGGCCTGAGGACAGCCGACAGGCTTCGCTTGCAGCGTCCTGCCACAGGCCCTAGACGCGGGGCATGGCAGGTCAATTACTCGATAATAAGGGTCGCGGCGAAGTCAGCTGGAGCTGGCCCTCGATCCACCCCGAAGGGCGCAAGTTCGGTTTGATAGCGATCGGGCTTAGCCTGATTCCACTCATCTTGCTCGATTGGGAGATCGTCGGTTGGCCGATGCTGTTGCTGTCGGCAGGGGTGTTCGCTTTCTTCCGCGATCCCGAACGCGTGGTGCCGCAGGGCGACAATATGATCGTGGCCCCGGCCGATGGCCTCGTTTCGATGATCGCGCAGGTCGAACCGCCCGAAGAGCTGCGGATCGACGACGGTTCGGGTGCGCCCGGGCTGCCCGACGGACCGGTTACGCGCATCTCGATCTTCATGAGCGTGTTCGACGTACACATCAATCGCGCGCCGATCAGCGGCACAGTGCAGCGCATGGTCTATAACCCGGGCAAGTTCATGAACGCTGATTTGGACAAAGCAAGCGAGGAAAACGAGCGCCAGCACTTCCTGATCGAGCGGCAGGACGGGCTGAAGATCGGTTTCACGCAGATCGCCGGGCTGGTGGCGCGGCGCATCCTGCCTTTCGTCAAGCCGGGCGACATCGTGGCCGTGGGCCAGCGGGTGGGCCTGATCCGCTTCGGCAGCCGGGTTGACGTCTACCTGCCCGCAGGCACCGATCCCAAGGTGCTGATGGGGCAGAAGATCGTGGCGGGTGAGACGATCCTGGCCGAGCTCGGCACCCAGAAGCTGCTCGAAGGCATCGCGCAGTGACCGAGGCGCCGCGCGAGGATAGCGCGGAAGAGGGCGCGCCGCGGGTCGGGCCAAAGGCGGCTGAGGATGAATTGCCGGTGGGCAAGCCTGCGGGAGGGCTGTCGCTGCGGGCGATGCTTCCCAATGCGATCACCGCCGCGGCGCTGGCTTCCGGCCTCACGGGTATCCGCTTCGCCATGTCGGGTGATTGGAACCTCGCGGTCTATGCGATCATCCTTGCGGGCCTGCTCGACGGGATTGACGGGCGCATCGCGCGGCTTTTGAGGGCGCAGTCGCGCTTCGGGGCGGAGCTCGACAGCCTGGCGGATTCGCTTTCCTTCGGTGTGGCGCCCGCGCTGATTCTCTATCTCTGGTCGATCCAGGACTTGCCGCGCCTTGGCTGGTTCGCATCGCTCGCTTTCGCGATTTGCTGCGCGCTGCGGCTTGCGCGCTTCAACGCGCAGATCGATACCGACGAGCAGCCGCACAAATCCGCCGGATTCCTGACCGGAGTGCCAGCGCCAGTTGGTGCGGGCCTTGCCTTCGTGCCGTTCTATCTCTGGACGGCAACCGGCATTGAGGAATTCCGTAACCCGGCTTTCGTGGCGATCTGGCTGGCTGCAGTCGGCGTGCTGATGATCTCGAACATCGCGACCTTCAGCTGGAAATCGATCCGGCCGCGGCAGAGCATTAGGCTTGAAGTGATTGCGGTTCTGGCGCTCGCTTTCGGCGCGCTGCTACAGGAACCTTGGTGGACGCTCGCAGGGATTTGCGCGATCTATCTTGCGCTGATGCCGCTTGCGCTAATGCGCTACAGTAAGATCAGGCAGCAGCGGCGAGAGCCTCGGCGCCCAATGACCGACTGACCGGCGCGACCGGACGCAGCATAACCACCGCGCCGGCGCTGACACCCAATGGCACAGTCCGAACATGCGCGAGTTTACGCTGTGCAGCTTTCCACGCGTGGCGGAACCGCAGGACGCTGTCGGCAAGGGAGACAGCGGCGGCAAGGGCAGCTGCAAGGAGCAGGGTTATCAGCAAATAGTTCAGCATGGTTCTATCTCCCCGGTTTGGTGCTTTTCGCTTGACCCTCGTGCGAGGGCGCAATAGCGATGTACTACGTTTGTTCCAGTATAGTGTTCCCCATATGTTCCAACTTGTCAAGCGGGAAATTCCCGGGGGAAGAGAAATTTCGCGAATCGAACTGGATTTTTCGTGAATCCGCCGCTAGAGCGCGCGGCGTTCGTTGAAGCAGGAGGCGTGACGCTTCCGGCGATACGAACAAATCCACATGGAAGGCGCACATACCGGTGCCTCTCGCGGGACAGCCGCACGAGGTTCCAGCTTTCCAGAGGCATAACCGGAAAGGAATTGAATTATGGCGGCTCCTACCGTCACCATGCAGCAATTGATCGAGGCCGGCGCACACTTCGGCCACCAGACCCACCGTTGGAACCCGCGGATGAAGCCGTACATCTTCGGCGCCCGCAACGGTGTTCACATCATAGACCTGTCGCAGACTGTGCCGCTGATGGCTCGCGCTCTGGACTTCGTCGAGCAGACCGTCCGTGCAGGCGGCAAGGTCCTGTTCGTCGGCACCAAGCGCCAGGCTCAGGAACCGATCGCACAGGCTGCGCGCCAGTCGGGCCAGCACTTCGTCAATCACCGCTGGCTGGGCGGCATGCTGACCAACTGGAAGACGATCTCGGGTTCGATCAAGCGCCTCAAGACCCTTGAGGAACAGCTTTCGGGCGACACCAGCGGCTTCACCAAGAAGGAAGTGCTGCAGCTCACCCGCGAACGCGAAAAGCTCGAGCTGTCGCTCGGCGGTATCCGCGACATGGGCGGCATCCCCGACGTGATGTTCGTGATCGACGCCAACAAGGAAGACCTGGCGATCAAGGAAGCCGCAGTTCTCGGTATTCCCGTGATCGCGGTGCTCGACACCAATGTCGATCCGACCGGCATCGCTTTCCCGATCCCGGGCAATGACGACGCTGCTCGCGCGTTGCGCCTCTATTGCGACGCCATCGCTGGTGCGGCGATTACCGGTCGCGGTGGTGCAGTGGCCGACAGCGGCGCCGACGTCGGCGCGATGGAACAGCCGCCGGCAGAAGTCGACGTCTGATCTCTTGGCGATGGGCCTCAACCGGCCCGTCACAATCAAGAACTAGCGCACCGGGCCGTCTCGCTGGGTCCAGTGTCCAATTAATTTGAAAAGGAAATCACCATGGCTGCATTCACTGCCGCTGATGTGAAGGCCCTGCGCGAAAAGACCGGTGCGGGCATGATGGACGCCAAGAAGGCGCTCGAAGAAGCGAATGGCGATATCGAAGCTGCGATCGACGCGTTGCGTGCGAAGGGCCTCGCCACCGCACAGAAGAAGTCGAGCCGTACCGCTGCCGAAGGCCTCGTTGGCGTTGCCGTTGCCGGCACCAAGGGCGTTGCCGTCGAAGTGAACTCGGAAACGGACTTCGTTGCCAAGAACGACAAGTTCCAGGACTTCGTGCGCAAGACCACTTCGGTTGCGCTGGGCCTTGGCGGCGACGATGTCGAAGCGCTCAAGGGCGCTGCCTATCCCGATGGCGGCACCGTGGCAGAAAAGCTGACCGACAACGTTGCGACCATTGGTGAAAACCAGCAGGTTCGTCGGATGAAGAGCGTAGCGGTGAACGAAGGCCTGATCGTGCCATACGTCCACAATGCTGCTGCCGAAGGCTTGGGCAAAATCGGCGTGCTGGTGGCGCTTCAAAGCGCGGCTTCGGCCGACGTGCTTGAGCCGCTCGGCAAGCAGCTGGCCATGCACATCGCCTCGATGTTCCCGCAGGCGCTCGACGCCGATGGCCTCGATCCTGAAGTTATCGAGCGTGAGCGCAAGATTGCCGCCGAAAAGGCTGCCGAAAGCGGCAAGCCTGCCGACGTGCAGGAAAAGATGGTTGAAGGCGCGGTGAAGAAGTTCGCCAAGGAAAACGCGCTGCTCAGTCAGGCTTTCGTGATGGATAACAAGCTGACGGTTGCAGATGCGGTTGCCAAGGCTGGCAAGGATACCGGTAGCGCGATTGCGCTGCAGGACTATGTCCGCTTCCAGCTCGGCGAAGGCATCGAAAAGGAAGTCAGCGACTTCGCGGCCGAAGTGGCCGCTGTCGTAGCCGGCTAAGTCCCTCGAATTATGAGAAAAATGGCACGGGCCGGGTGGCATTCGCCATCCGGCCCGTTGTCTTTGGGCGCTGCTCATAGCATCGGCCACTCATAATCGGGTCGGAGGAACTGATGCGTATCTCAAAGGCTTTGCTGGCCGGTGTCGTAATGCTGGCTGCCTGTTCGGCTACACCGTCGACGCAGGCGGGCGGCGGTTCAGCAGTTGGAGTCCCGAGCCAACGCGGTGAAGGACTGCCCTACGAAATCCTTGGCACTCAGGTGTTCGACCTGCCGGACCCTTACAGCGACATAGTCTATCAGGTCGTCATCAACCTGCCGTCAAGCTATGGTGAGGACAGCTCTCGAACCTATCCGGTCGTTTACGTGACCGACGCTGACTACGGCTTCCCCATGTTGCGTCTGATCGGGCGGCGGATGAATGGTGCCGGACCCAAGGTGGAGGACTTCATCCTGGTCGGCCTGTCTTACGAAAAGGGGCAGGACTCGATGGAGAGCCGTCGGCGCGATTACACACCGACGCGCAACGGGGCCTCGGATGCCCCGAAAGGTGCCCGGCATGACGAATCGCTTCGTTATCGCGACTATCTGCGCGATACTTTGATGCCCTTTGTCGAGGGCCGTTTCCGCGCGGAACCGAGCCGACGGGTCTATGTCGGCCATTCGTATGGAGGCCTGCTGGGTGCACAGATCCTGATGACCGACCCGGAAATATTCGGCGGTTATATATTGGGAAGCCCGTCATTCTGGTTCGATAAACAGTATCTACTGAAGCAGGCGCCGCGATTGCTGGAACAATTGGAGACAATCGAAGCCGAAGTTTACATGTATGTGGGCGAATACGAGGCACAGCGCATCGGTGACAAACGCCTACCATCAGGAAGTGGAGATGGTGGCTGACAACTGCGCCTTTGCCGAACTGCTTCGCGCCAAGGACTATCCAGGACTGAAGCTGTAATCTGACGTCTTGCTGGACGAAGATCATATGTCTGTCGCGCCTCGCGGTTTCACCAAGGGCTTGCTGCATACCTTGGCCGCGCGATAGCCGTTCGGAAATCGCGGCCTTTCCCTTTGCGCGTAGCGGACTAGGTGGCTAAGGACTCTGTCCAGTTCCCAACCCGCAAGGATTCTGACCGCCAATGTCCGCTCCCCGCTATAAACGCATCCTGCTGAAGCTCTCGGGCGAGGTGCTGATGGGGGACCAGCAATTCGGCATCGATCCGGCTTTCGTGGCTGAACTGGCCATGGAAGTGAAAGCGGCAAAGGACACCGGGCTCGAAATTTGCCTGGTGATTGGCGGCGGCAATATCTTCCGTGGCATGGCCGGAGCAGCGCAGGGCATGGATCGGGCGCAGGCCGATTATATGGGCATGCTCGCGACGGTGATGAACGCGCTGGCGATGCAAAATGCGCTCGAACAGCTTGGCGTCCACACCCGTGTGCAAAGCGCGATCCAGATGGACCAGGTGTGCGAACCGGTGATCCGCCGCCGGGCCGAACGCCACCTCGAGAAGGGGCGCGTGGTGATTTTCGCCGCCGGTGTTGGCAGCCCCTATTTCACCACCGACAGCGGCGCGGCGCTGCGTGCGGCGGAAATGAAGTGCGACGCGCTGCTCAAGGGCACCAGCGTCGATGGCGTCTATGACAGTGACCCGAAGCATAACGCTGATGCAAAGCGTTTTGAAACCGTAGCTTACGAGAAAGTTCTCGCAGATAATCTTAAGGTGATGGATGCCTCTGCAGTGGCGCTTTGCCGCGATAATGAGATCCCGATAGTGGTCTTCTCGATCCGCGAGAAGGGCAACCTTGCCCGCGTACTCGCAGGCGACGGCGTCCAGACCATCGTGCAAGACGAGTAATTGAAGAGACAAGAGGAAGCTTGACCCATGGCCAAATACGACAAAGCCGATATCGAGCGCCGTATGAAAGGTGCCGTGGAGAGCCTGAAGGGCGATCTCTCGGGCTTGCGGACGGGCCGCGCCAACACCAGTCTGCTCGACCCCGTGGTGGTCGAGGTTTACGGGGCGATGATGCCGCTGAACCAGGTTGCGACCGTGTCTGCGCCCGAGCCGCGCATGCTCAGCGTGCAGGTGTGGGATAAGTCCAACTTGATCGCGGTGGAAAAGGGCATCGCCAAGGCCAACCTCGGCCTCAACCCGATGATCGATGGTCAAACCTTGCGTTTGCCCTTGCCGGACTTAACCGAAGAGCGCCGCAAGGACCTTGCCAAGCTCGCCGGCGAATATGGCGAGAAGGCGAAGATTGCCATTCGCAACGTGCGCCGCGACGGTATGGAAGCGCTGAAGGAAGACGAAAAGAAGAAGGAAATCTCCGAGGACGATCGCAAGCGGTCTGAGGATGAAGTCCAGAAACTGACCGATTCTCATGTCGCCGAAACGGACGCGGCGGTTGCGGCGAAGGTGAAGGAAATCCTGACCCAGTGATGGGTGGGATCCCTGGAGAGGATTGATGGTCGGCTATAGCGCCAAGGATCCAGCGCGCGCCCGGCATGTCGCCATTATCATGGATGGCAACGGTCGTTGGGCCAAAAAGCGTGGTCTGCCGCGGTCGCTCGGTCACCAACGCGGGGTCGAAGCGGTCCGGCGGCTGGTTCGTGGCCTCAAGCCTATGGGGCTCGAATGCCTCACGCTCTACGCGTTTTCTTCAGAGAACTGGAAACGGTCAGAGAACGAAGTCGACGATTTGATGAACCTGATGCGCAAGTTCATCAAATCGGATTTGCCTGAGTTCGTCGCTAATGACGTGCGGCTCAAAATCATCGGCGACTGGCAAGGGCTGGCGCCCGATATCGTTGCCATGCTGGAAGACGCGCTGGCTCAGACCGCCAAGGGCAAGCAGACCCTCGCCGTGGCGCTGAACTATGGCTCCCAACAGGAAATCGTTCGAGCTGTCGCCAAGGCCGCAGTGCTTGGTGAAATCACAACGGACAGCATCGCCGCGCGGTTGGACACGGCCGATCTGCCTCCGCTCGATCTGCTGGTTCGCACCAGTGGAGAGATCCGCCTTTCGAATTTCTTGCTGTGGCAGTCAGCCTATGCGGAAATGCTGTTCGTTGACACGCTGTGGCCCGATTTCACACCGGAGATGCTGCAACAGGCGCTCAACGATTTCGCGAAGAGGGAGCGGCGCTTTGGTGGACGGTGAGGTCAAGCCCAAGAAGAACGCCGACCTGCCGGTGCGGGTCGTTTTCGCAATTGTCATGCTGGTCATTGCCGGCACCGCGCTGTGGCTGGGCGGCTGGTGGTGGCGCGGTTTTGCAATTCTGGTTGGAGCCCTTTGCCTTGCCGAATTCGTGCGGCTGGTGCTGCGCGCAACCGAGAGCCCGCTGAATAGGATCGCCGGGACTGTTTTCGGCACCGCTTATGTTGCGCTTGCAGTAATCTCGCTCGCGTCCCTGCCACTCGGAGTAGTATTGGGGATCGTGGCAGTTGTCATAGCGACCGATACCGGCGCTTACTTCAGCGGGCGCGCGATCGGCGGGCCGAAGATTGCCCCAGAGATCAGCCCGTCCAAGACTTGGGCGGGGCTTGGCGGAGGTATGCTCGCTGCTGGGATCGTGTCTGCAGGGACGTTCGTTTGGAACACCGGCGAACTGGTGATGCGCCCGATGCTGTTCATCGCCTTCACGACCGGGGCCATGTTGGCCGTGGTCGCGCAAACGGGCGATTTCTTCGAGAGCTGGCTCAAGCGTCGCGCAGGGATGAAGGACAGTTCCCAGCTCATCCCTGGCCATGGTGGCGTGTTCGACCGGGTTGATGGGCTGCTTCCCGTGGCGATTATCGGTGCATTGCTTTGGGGAATGCATCCCTGATGGCTCGCAGCATTTCGATCCTTGGCGCAAGCGGATCGGTCGGGGCCTCGACGCTCGATTTGATCCGGCGCGAGCGGAACAAGTGGCGGGTCGAGGGGCTCACTGCCAATGGCAATGCGAAGGAGTTGGCGAAGCTCGCGCGCGAGTTCGGCGCGCGGCTTGCGGTCGTGGCCGACGAGACGAAACTGCCCGAATTGCGCGACGAGCTGGCCGGGACGGATACCCTATGCGCCGCGGGCCGCGCGGCCCTGTGCGAAGCGGCCGCTCGTCCAGTCGATATCACCGTGGCCGCTATCGTCGGATGCGCCGGGCTTGCGCCGGTCATGGCCGCTATCGAACGCGGCGGGACTGTTGCGCTCGCCAATAAAGAAGCGCTGGTCTCCGCCGGTGATGTGATGACCGCCGCCGTTGCGCAGCATGGGGCGACGCTCTTGCCGGTCGACAGCGAGCACAATGCGATCTTCCAATGCCTGCAAGGCAACCGGGTCGAGGACGTCGCGCGGATCACGCTCACCGCCAGTGGCGGCCCTTTCCGTACATGGTCGTACGAACAGCTCGCGGCCGCGACGCCCGCGCAGGCGGTGGCGCATCCCAACTGGGACATGGGCGCGAAGATCAGCGTCGATAGCGCCACCATGATGAACAAGGGCCTCGAGTATATCGAGGCGCATCACCTCTTTCCGGTGGGTCTCGACCGCCTGCGGATCATCATTCACCCGCAAAGCGTGGTGCATTCAATGGTAGAATATTGTGATCATTCCACGCTCGCGCAGCTTGGCCCTTCAGACATGCGCGTGCCGATCGCATCCTGCCTTGCATGGCCGCAGCGCATGGATACGCCGATGGCGCCGCTCGACCTTGCCGCAATCGAGGAGTTGACTTTCTACGCGCCGGACGAACAGCGCTTTCCCGCCACCCGGCTGGCGCGCGAAGCGATCGAGGCCGGGGCAGGGGCGCCCGCGACGCTTAATGCTGCCAATGAGGTGGCCGTTTCGGCCTTCCTGAGCGGTCAGATCGCGTTCACCAGCATTGTGGCAGTGGTCGAAAGCACATTGAGCCGCTATAGCGCGCCTGCACCTGCCAGCCTCGACGATGTCCTCGGCGTCGATCAAGAGGCAAGGGCGTTGGCGAACGAAATGCTGGAGCATGCATAATTGATTGAAACACCGCCTGTTTGGATGTGGATCGTCGGCTTCCTGCTGGTGCTCGGGCCGCTGGTGACGCTGCACGAACTGGGGCATTACCTGGTTGGGCGCTGGTTTGGCGTGAAGGCCGATGCTTTTTCGATCGGTTTCGGCAAGGAGTTGACCGGCTGGACCGACCGGCGCGGCACGCGCTGGAAGATAGCTGCGATTCCGCTTGGCGGATACGTCCAGTTCAAGGGCGACATGAACCCAGCGAGCATGCCGAATCCCAACGCGCCGATCGAGTTCGATACTTTGCAGTGCAAGCCGCTCTGGCAGCGCGCGTTGATCGTCCTTGCTGGCCCAGCCACCAACCTGCTGGTGGCAGTTGCCATCTTTGCCGCATTCAACTTCGCCTATGGCAAGGTCGAGGCGCATAATGAGGTTGGCAGTTTCGCCGAAGTCTCCGCAGCGCGCGATGCAGGCCTGCGCGAAGGAGATTTGATCAAGGCAATCGACGGCAAGAAAATCGCGGATTTCGCCGATATCGGCCCGATGGTGATGATGTACCCGGGTCGCGAGGTCGATATAACGTTTGAGCGCGACGGGGCTGAGCGGACGCTCCCCGTGGTGATCGGTGAAAGCATCGAAAGCGACCGCTTCGGCAATAAATCGCGGATCGGTCGCCTGGGCGTCTATTCCCAGGCGCCCGAATTCGCCCCGGTGGGGCCGGTTGAATCGGTCACGCTGGCGTTTGACCAGAGCATCGGCCTGATGGAAATGATGGTCACCGGGATCAAGCAGATCATCATTGGCGACCGCTCGATCAAGGAGCTCGGCGGGCCGATCAAGATCGCGAAATATTCTGGCGAGCAGATGAGCCTGGGGCCGTTGGCACTTGTAAGCTTTGCCGCTTTGATTTCAATTAACTTGGCATTCATCAACCTCTTGCCAATCCCCGCACTCGACGGCGGGCACCTGGCATTCTACGCGGCAGAAGCAGTCCGCCGGAAGCCGGTCGGCCCGCGCGGCGAAGAATGGGCGTACCGAACCGGCGTGGCTCTCGTGCTGATGCTGATGGTCGTCGTTACGGTGAACGACATCGTCTCGCTGCCGATTTTCGGGAGTTAGTCGGGGAAAGGACGCCCTTGGGCGGCGATTGGCGGCAAGCGCCGCTTGATTGCCAACCCGGCATCGGGCACAGGCGGCGGGAATGCTGCCAGTCCCGCGTCTTGTCGGGCCCCGGGGGCGGCGCTTGAAGAGTTAAGAGTTGGACGGGAAGCTTGCAAATATGAGTGGACGTATCAGGGCGCGTGCTGGCGAAGCTGTTCCCGCCGGTCGACTGGCCGCATTGCTGTTGGCGACCACCATGCTGGCCGGCTTGCCCGCGCCCGCTTTCGCGCAATCTGCAGATCAGGATGAGGCGCAGCAGGAAGCGCAGCCTCAGGCGCCTGCGGCCAGCGAAACGATCCGGTCGATAACCGTAGTTGGCGCCGAGCGGCTCGAGGCACAGACTATCCTCAGCTACATCCGTCTGCGTGTTGGCGAGGAGTATACTTCGACGGCGGCCGACGCGGCGCTGAAGGACCTTGGCGCTACCGAGCTGTTCTCCAACTTCTCGATCCGCAACGATGCGGGAAATGTGGTGATCAACGTCACCGAAAACCCCGTGATCAATCGCATCATCCTGGAAGGGAACAAGCGGCTCAAGAACGACAAGATCCTGCCTGAGATCAAACTCTCGGCGCGCCAGATCTTCACGCGTTCCAAGGTCCGCGCCGACGTTGCGCGCATCATCGAGCTCTACAAGCGTCAGGGCCGTTTCGCCGCCACGGTGGAACCCAAGATGGTGCAGCTGCCCCAGAACCGCGTCGATATCGTGTTCGAAATCACCGAAGGGCCCAAGTCCAAGGTCCGCCAGATCAACATTATCGGCAACGAACAGTTTTCCGACGGCGAACTGCGCGGCGAAATGGTGACCAAGCAGGCGCGCTGGCACCGCTTTTTCAGCTCGAACACCAGTTATGATCCGGACCGGCTGGCCTTTGACCAACAGAAGCTGCGCCAGTTCTACCTAACTGAAGGCTATGCCGATTTCCGCGTTGTCTCGGCGGTGGCGGAACTTACGCCGGACAAGGAAGACTTTATCATCACTTACGTGGTGGAAGAGGGCGAACGCTACAAATTTGGCGACGTTTCGGTCGAAAGCCAATTGCGGGACTTCGACAGCGATCTGATGACCGCCAACCTGCCGATGCAGTCTGGCGATTGGTATGACGCCAAGCTGGTCGAGGATACTGTCGAACAGATGACCGAATTGGCCGGCACGTTCGGTTATGCCTTTGCCGAGGTGCAGCCGCGTTTCGACCGCAGCCGCGAAGACCTGACCATGAAGGTCAATTTCTTGATCCGCGATGCGCCGCGCGTCTATGTCGAACGGGTCGACGTCAATGGCAACACGCTGACGCAGGATAAGGTGGTTCGCCGCGAGTTCCGCATCGCGGAAGGCGATGCGTTCAACTCGTTGCAGGTCAAGCGCACCACTGCGCGCATTAATTCGCTGGGCTATTTCCAGGAGAACTTCGAAGTCAGCCAGGTCGAAGGCAGCCAGCCCGACCGCATTGTGCTCGAAGCCAATGTGGAAGAGCAGCCCACCGGCGAGCTGCAGCTTTCGGCGGGTTTCTCGTCGCTCGAACGTTTCATTCTTTCGGCGTCGATCCGTCAACGCAATTTCCGCGGTCGCGGCCAGACAGTGGGCTTCAGTGTCAACTGGTCGCGCTACAGTCGCGCTGCATCGGTGAGCTTTACTGAGCCGTATCTGTTCGACCGGAACATTTCAGCCGGGCTTGACATTTACCGCCGCGATTTCAATAGCTTCAACTACCTCAGCAGCAGCCGCAACCGCACTTTCGAACAGTCGACGACAGGTTTCTCACTGCGGGCAGGCGTCCCGCTCACCGAGTATATCTCGCTGATCGGCAGCTACACGCTGAACTTCGACGACATCAGCCTCGATCCAAACGTCTATTTCTCGGACTTTGACGGTGACGGTATTCGCACTTGCGAACCGCTCTATGCCGGGCGTTACCTGTGCGAAGCAGTCGGCAAGCGGACGAGTTCGATCCTTGGCGTCACTTTAGCGCACAACTCGCTGGACAGCCGCCTGCGTCCGACCCGCGGCAGCAACGCTTCCGTGACGGCCGAGCTGGCCGGCTTGGGCGGATCGGTAAAATACTTGCGCCTTCGCAGCAAAGCGGCCCAGTATTGGCCGGTTGGCGGCGGGTTTATCTTCTCGGTTTCGGCCGAGGGCGGAGGCATCAGATCGCTCGGCGGGAATGACGAGCCGGGCACCGATGGTGTGATCCTGACCGATCGGTTCCAGCTCGGTGAACCGCAGTTCCGCGGTTTCGACATTCGCGGCGTGGGCCCGCGTGTGCTACGCCAGCAATATGTTGATGACGAGAATGGCGATCCGATCCTGATCACGGATCGAAGGCGCGTAGTCGATGACGCGCTGGGTGGCCGCGTCTATTACCTCGGACGCGCAGAACTCGAAATTCCGCTCGGCACTGGCGCACGCGAAATGGGCCTTCGGCCTTCGATTTTTGTCGATGCCGGCGCACTATTCGCAGTTACGCGGCCTAATCTGCAAGATAACCCCAACGGCCTGCAGCAGCGCAATCAGGATGGCGATCTCCTGTATATCGAGAGGGTTACCAACACCGACGGCACTTTCACGAATATCGTCACAACCAACCCTCTGGCAGCTGACGGCACCACTGCTAATACACCTTCGATCATCCCGAACAGCCGGTTCAAGGAAATTTTCCTGGGCGACTCGGCAATGCCGCGCGTTTCGATCGGTATCGGGGTCAACTGGAATTCGCCTTTCGGTCCGTTCCGGATCGACTTCGCCCATGTGCTTCGTAAGGAGCCGGGGGATGACACCAAACGCTTCACGTTCAACGTAGGAACTCAATTCTGATGAAAACTATCGCCTCCTTGCTCGCTGCGGCGAGCCTTTCGATCGCCGCCTTTGTTGCTGTTCCCGCAGCAGCTCAGGTGCAGGGCAACATTGCGACGGTGAACGCGCCCGCCGTGATCATCAATTCGAATGCCTTCACCACTGCTTACCAGCAGATTGCAACGACTTATAAGCCGCAGCTCGATGCAATTCAGGCACGCCAGCAGGAAAGCCAGACTTTGCTGCAGCAGCTCGACACCAATAAGGACAACCAGCTCGACGAGGCGGAGCAGCAGGCCGCGCAGAACTCGCCGCAGGCGAAGCGTTTGCAGGCGATCGAGCAGGAAGTCGCCCAGCTGACCGATCAGGTCGAGGCAGCCCGCGTTTATGCGATCGAGCAAATCCTAGCGCAGTATCGCCCGGCGCTTGAGGAGGTGGTGCAACAGCTACGCATTCAGGTCGTGTTGACGCCTGACGTCGTGGTTTATGCCCCGCAGCAGGCCAATATCACCCAGCAGGTAACTACTGCAGTCAACGCCAAGGTGCCTTCGGTAGCGATCGTGCCGCCGCAGAACTGGCGCCCGACCCGTAATGCGGTCGCGATCTACCAGCAGATCCAGCAGACGCTGGCGACTGTGCAAGCGATCCAGGCGCAGCAGCAACAGGCAGCGCAGCAGCCCAACACGCAGGTGCCGAGCGGCCGCTAAGTAAAGCAAAGCAGGGGGGCAGGGCCATGAGTGAAACGACAGGCGCGAGCGCCTATGACATTCAGCGAATTCTCAAGGCCCTGCCGCACCGCTATCCGCTGCTGCTGGTCGATCGGGTCAAGTCGATCGAACTGGGCGAACGCATCCATGCGGTGAAGGCGGTCTCCTTCAACGAAGACTTCTTCCAGGGGCATTTCCCTGGCGCACCGATCATGCCGGGCGTGCTGCAGATCGAGGCGTTGGCGCAGGCTGCGGCTATCCTGGGCATTGAAACGCTTGAACTCGCGGGCACCGGCAAGCTGGTGTTCTTCATGGGTATCGAGGGCGCGAAGTTCCGCTCGCCGGTAACTCCGGGTTGCCTGCTCGACCTCGAAGTCGAATTCCTTCAGAAACGCAGCCGTGTCTATAAATTCAAGGGCCGCGCCAGCGTGGACGGCAAGACCACCACCGAATGCGAATTCACGGCGATGATTGCGGATCCGCCATCCGATTAAGCGCCTGACGACTATCTGAAAATTAAGGGCGCAATATGGAACGACGCTTTGGCTTTGTCATCGCGCTGGCGCCGGCGTTCTCCGCGCCTGCGACGGCGAATGAAATGGTGCCGGACCACACGGAGATGGCGGCCATGTTCGCAGCGGACCAGTCGCAGCGCATGGCCGATACCGATGATCACGAGGCAGCAGCGCGCGCCGACGAACAGCGCCGTATCCGCACGCGCGAGCTGTTCTAGGTCGGTGAGCTGAAGACCGGGACCGATTACTTCGGAGCAGCTTTCATCTTCCAGCATGGCAATGAGCCGCGCGACTATCTGCTTGCGCATGTTCTGACTGTGCGTGCCGCCGGCCTTGGTCATAAGGATGCGGAATGGATCGCGGCGGCCACGCTCGATCGTTATCTCCAGAGCATCGGCCAGCCCCAGATTTACGGTACTCAGTATCGCTTCCCGAATGGAGGCGGCGTAACCATGGAGCCCTACGACCGGGCCTTCTTGGTCGATGCACTGCGCAAGGCGTTAAGCGCCGGCGACCTTGCTTCCCGGGAACGCAAACTGGCCGAATATGCCAAGCTGGTGGCGCCAGCTGAGGATGATGGCGCCGAAGTCGGTAGCAACTGAACCGCCGAGAGTGGTTGCATTGCCCGGCGTTTGCCGCTAGTTGCGCGGCTTTCCGAGATGACAGCACCGCCGGTCGGAACCGGCGCAACGCTACAAAGGATATTTGACATGAAGGCCGAAGGGCATCCCGACTACCACATGATCACGGTCAAGATGACCGATGGCACCGAATTCCAGACCCGCTCGACCTGGGGCAACGAAGGCGACGTCCTGGCGCTCGAAATCGATCCCACCAGCCACCCGGCCTGGACCGGCGGTCGCCAGCAGGTTTCCGAAGGTGGTCGTGTCGCTGCCTTCAACAAGCGCTTCGGCGGGCTTACGCTCAAGAAGTAAGCGCTTATGCAAGCTAAGCGGTCGCAAGGCCGCGAAGGGAAGGGCGGTCCGACAGGGTCGCCTTTTTCAATTCTGGCTCTTTTTCGCTCCAGATCGAACTCGGTCGGCTAAGCTCCTCAAGCACATTCGATACAGCGCGCTGCGATCGGGCGGGCCTCAAGACGCTCCCGTCGGATTTCCTTGCCGCATTTGGCGTCAGTGCCATAGGTGCCTTTCTCGATCCGCAGCAACGTTAGCCTGATGTGCTGGATTTCCGCACGCAGCACTTCATCCACACCCTCCAGTGCTTCGTCATCGGCCAGATCGACCGCCTGCTCGCTCCAGTCGGCATCAAGCGGATGCCGCAAATCGTCCTCGATCATTTCGGTGCGTTCGAGCAGGTCCGCAAGCCGCATTTTGAGTTACGTCGCGATGTCGCTGTAGTCGGTCATTCCCATCCCCATTCCTTTTCACGATACCATTTGGTTATCACATATTTCAGGCCCCTGCGCACCTTCATCCCGTGATGCAGCGTATTCGGGTTGACGCTCCCATCCGTGCGGCGGTTGTTCCAGCAAAGCAGCTTGCCCGCTTCGGGCTGGAATGTCTTGCCGATTGCCTTGAACCTTGTTGCGCCGCCCACTTCGACGTCATTGAGATAGATCATAAACGTCCAGGTTCGCTGGCCCGCAACAGAGCAGAATTTCGTGAAATCGACCCCATCGGCAACAAAATAATCGGTATGCGGCTTGAATTCCTGTCCTACCGCATAGCGCTGGCCCTGAATCGGTTCACCAAAGGCAGGATCGATGCCTGACAAATCGGCAAGCATTGATTCCAGCCGCTGGACGGCCGGTTCGCCAGCATTGAGATCGCAGGTCTCACTGGTGCGAAAATAGCGGTCGCCATTGTCATCGGCGATGGTGCTGGGGCGGCGATTGGCTTCGATCAGCGTGATCAGGTCCTGCCGCAGGTCGCCGGGCAGGAAATTTCGACTTTGGAACAGTTCCACCCGGGGGTTCGGAACGCGCTGTATTCCGGGGTGGAGAAGCAATCGATCGACCGAAGATTCGCGAGGTCCGGACATGCGTTCCATGATAGGCGGTCGGGCAGCTTCGGCAAAGTACGAAATAATCTTGCGTCAGGCTTACGATTGTGAGGTTTTCGCTTCCCAAATGGACCAAGCTATGCAACAGGCTCGCGGCCGTTGCGGCTGGGCTTGACCACGCTGCTGCAGCGCGTATCAGCCCCGCTTGCGCGGCTCGACTTGCGGATGCGGGACGGGGCATGTGGCGATCGTAGCTCAGTTGGTTAGAGCGCCGGTTTGTGGTACCGGAGGTCGGGGGTTCGAGACCCCTCGATCGCCCCATTTCTCCTCTTCAGCGCGATTGTGAAGCTGCCCGAGACAAGGATGGGCAAATGACGGCTTTCTGGACTGAATCCGATTTTGATGATCACGAACAAGTTGTGTTCGTGCGCGACGCAGCATCGGGCCTGTCCGGTATTATTGCCATTCACTCGACACATCTCGGCC
>JALRKY010000002.1 GCA_023260985.1 Altererythrobacter sp.
CTACGAAATCATGATGCGGAACATGCCGCGAGTCGGCAGTCTCGGCCTCGACATGATGCTGCGCACCTGCACCATCCAGGTCAATCTCGACTATTCGAGCGAAGCCGACATGGTGAAGAAGTTCCGCACCTCGCTGGCGCTGCAACCGCTTGCGACCGCGCTGTTCGCCAATTCACCGTTCACCGAAGGAAAGCCCAACGGATTCCTGTCCTATCGTAGCCACATCTGGTCGGACACCGATCCGCATCGCACCGGCATGCTGCCATTCGTATTCGAAGAGGGGTTCGGTTACGAGCGCTACGTCGACTACATGCTCGATGTGCCGATGTACTTCGTTTACCGCGACGGAAAATATATCGACGCGGCGGGCCTCAGCTTCCGCGATTTTCTAGATGGCAGGCTTTCGGTGCTACCGGACGAAAAGCCAACCCAGAGCGATTGGTGGGACCATCTTTCGACCGCATTCCCCGAAGTCCGCCTCAAGAGCTTCCTCGAAATGCGGGGTGCGGATGGCGGGCCATGGAACCGCATCTGTGCCCTCCCCGCCTTCTGGGTCGGCCTGCTCTATGATGAGGCGGCGCTCGACGCGGCTTGGGACCTGGTCAAGGACTGGACGATGGACCAGCGCGAAGCGCTGCGGAGCAGCGTACCGAAGCTCGCGCTCGATGCGGAGATTCCCGGCGGTGGGAAGTTGCTCGGCCTTGCGCGAGATGTCCTGGCGATTTCCCGCCAGGGGCTCGCGTCACGCGCGCGGCTGAATTCCTCGGGCGACAACGAGACCGGCTTCCTCAAACCGCTCGACGAGATCGTCGAAAGCGGCAAGGTGCCTTCCCAGCGCCTGCTCGACCTCTACAACGGCGAATGGGGCGGCGACATCACCCGCGTCTACGAGCATAGCTTCTGAATGGGAGAAAGCGCATGATCCAGATCAACGGCACTATCCGGCTGGCACCCGGCACGATCGCCAATGCCGGGGACACGCTTGAAGCAATCAGGACCATGGTGGCAGCCAGCCGCGAAGAAGTCGGTTGCCTTGACTACACCTTCGCGCAGGACCTCTCCGATCCCGACGTGCTGATCGTCTATGAGCGCTGGCGCGACCGCGAAGCGCTGGCTGCCCACGGTAGTTCGCCCCAGATGGCCGCTTTCCGCAAAGTGCTTGCAGCAAACCCGCCGGTGAGCAGCAATTTGCGCATTTACGAAACCGATGAAGGCCAGCCGCTCGGCTGACCTTCAACATCGGTATCAGCGGTAGGCGGTGATCCGTCCGCTGTCGTCGAGAACGTAGAGCATATTGTCCGCCACGACCGGCGCCAGGCTGATCGGGTGGTCGAGATCGGCGAACAATTGCGCCGAACCTTCGCCAGTGCTCACCTTGTAAAGCAGCCCACTCGAGCTCGCGACCCACAGCTGGTTGCTTGCGAGAACCGGCCCGGTCCAGAAGATGGCACCCTTGCGGTCTTCCTCATCGCGGTAGCGCTGCAATTGCGTCAGCCAGCGCACATGACCAGTCGAACGGGCGATAGCCAGCAGCCGGGCATCATCGGTCAACGTGAAGATCCACTCGCCTGCGATTGCCGGGGTGGAAATGCCCGCCAAATTGAGTTCCCAGATGCGCTGGCCGGTGAGCAGCTCATAGGCCGCCATGCGGCCGCCCTGCCCCAGTGCATAGACCCGCCCGGCATCGATGATCGGATCGGCATCGATATCGCTCAACGCGCCCACTTCGGTCGAGATCGAGGTTCGCGCCAATGCGTCGGCCCACAGGGTCCGGCCGTTCTCATAGCGATAGGCGCTGAGTTCGCCCGAGGAATAGCCGGCAATTACCGAGCCCTGCCCTGCGGCCGGAGCAGCCACACCGAACACGCCCGCTTGGGTCGCCGAGCCGCTTTCCTGCCAGACCAGGCTGCCATCGGTCGCGTCGAGCGAGAAGATCTGGTTGTCCTGTGTCATCACATAGATCTGGCCGAAGGCGATGGTCGGTGAACCACGCAGTGGGCCCGCCGGATGCACCTTCCAAATCTCCACTCCGGTTTCCGCGTCAAGCGCGACGACCTGGCCCACGCCATTGGTCGCATAGACCCGGCCGCCGTCGATGCTCGCACCGCCGCCGAACGCCACGCTGGCAAGGTCGCTCGCCAGTTCCATGCGGTAACGCCACATCGGGGTGCCCGTCTTTGCATCGAATGCATTGATCGTGCCGTCGCTGCCCACGGCGACCAGCTTGCCTCCGCCGATTACAGGGGCTGCAGCAAGCCGCCGCCGGTCGCTCGCCCCGGCGATGTTCGCAGTCCAGACGCGGTTAGGATTCTCGGCCAGTGCAAGATGGCCGTATGACTTGCTGGCCGAACCGCCGGCCTGCGCCCAGGCCGCATTGGCCTGTGCAGGAGGCAGCACGACGCTGACGCCGGCCAGCGAGGGATCGACCTTGGCGCCGCTTTCGATGCGCGACAGCACCGGGATGCGATCGCCCAAAGTCGGGGTCGTCCTCTTGTCTCCGCCGCCGGCACAGCCTGTCACGGCCGTTCCGAGCAGCGCCATGACGGTGAGCGAGCGAGTGAGTTTACGTGTCATCATATGTTCCGATCCCGGTCGATATCTGGCGCTTATTGTGCGGCCTGTTCGTTATTGCCAGCAGGGGCCACCTGCTTCTTGATAAAGGCGTCGGCATCCTCGATCGCGTCCACACCCAGAAGTCCCGCCATCTGCCGCGTCCGCGAGCGCAGTGTATCGGGCACGTCTTCCGAACGAGCGATTTCGCCGAAAAGTGTGCCGGCGCGCTTGGTGTCGCCCTTTTCGCTATAAGCCATGGCCACCAGTTCGCCGGCACTGCCGAACCACGGGTTACCGGGCACCGCGAGCGGTTCGAGCCGGGCGATCACTTCAGCCGGATCGCGCGTGTCGAAACTGACCGACATTTCGCGGATCGATGCAAGGTCGCGCAGCGCGGGCGGCGTGTCTTCGTCAGCGGCAACCTGCGCATAGATCGCCACCGCATCAGCGGTGCGCCCCTGGTTCATCGCAATGCCGGCACGCATCAGCAGCGCAGCAGCCTTCACCCCGCCCTCTGATTCTCCTGTCAGTGCCTCAATGGTGGAACTAGCGCTGTCGAGATTGCCTGCCTCCGCCTGATCGAGCGCGGCAACCAACCGCTCTGAATCGGCTTCCATCGCGGCTTCCTGGCGCGAATCCCAGAACAAGTAAGCGCCAAACAGCATTAGGCCGCCGATAACGGCGCCCGATAGCGGCTTGCCGAACTTCTGCGCGAACTCGCGATACTGGTCTTCGCGCACCGCATCGTCGATCTCACGCAGCAAGACATCGTCATGCGCCGCTTTCTTCTCTTCGGAATTATTTCCGCTACCCGGTATTAGCGCCACTGGCTGGCTCTTTCCTCATCTGAATGTTCGCGTCGGCGGGCTTTTAGGGGTGTGATGCACCGATCGCAATGCTGCAGCGACAGTGTCCCCGAAAGGTTGAACCGCAGGTCAAGCGAAGCGCCCGGGCATGGATCAAATCTTGCCGCCAAGTGCAGCCGCAACCAAACCTCGATAGCGCTCTACCATCTGCGACCGGTCGAATTGCGCGCGGGCCCGTTCCCGATTGGCTTCGCCCAGCTTGCGGCGAAGCTGGATGTCCTCCGCAAGCAGCGTCAAGCCATCGGCAAGGTCACCCTTGCCGTTCGCGCCCGCGAGCACTTCGCGATTGGCGTCGCATGGCAGATCGACCAGCGCGGCAGGCAGGCGCCCGGCCAGAGGAAGGCCAGCCGCCACGGCTTCGAGCACGCCAAGCGTCTGGGCCGTGCCTCCGGGTGACAGAAGGTAAATGTCGAACAGAGCCAGGGCTTCGGCCCGGTCGCGCACCGCGCCGGGCAGATGCACGCGGTGGCTTATCTCGAGATCGGCCGCTGCCGAAAGCATCGCATCGCGCGCAGAGCCTTCGCCGACAATCACCAGTTGCCATTGTTCGGGCAGCGCGTTGAAGCCTTCAATCAACCCGTTCCAGTCAACGTTTCGATCGAGTACTGCGATCGTTCCCACCCAACGCTCGCCCTCACGCTTGCGGACGCGCAGAGCGTCCAGTCTTGCATGGCAAGAGAATGCTACCGTATCGATCCCTGTCGCGATGCAATGGATGCGCGTTTGCGGTTGCTGCCAATCATTCTTCGCAACGGCTTCCAACTTCGCCGAGTCGACGACGATGCCATCGACCTTGCCGAATGCGAGGCGACGATACCACTTGCGCCGGAGGCCTTCCTCCGCTCGGGCATCCCAACATTGGGCATCCTCATGATGGAACAGCGGCGGCAGCGCCATGCTATCGCGAAACAGCGTGTGCGCCATGGCAAGGTCGATGGCTGGCCATCCATAGGAAAACAAAAGGTCGTATGGCTGCATGGCCTTCGCCAGGCGAGCGAAACGTCGGGGCCCGAAGCGTCCTTGCACTTTGGGAAACCCATTTCCCGGGCGGGCTCCGAGCGCCGAAAGACCTTCGAGCAGCTTTGCCGGATCGGATCCTTCCGCCACGGCAATCTCATGTCGCATCCGTGCGCCCACGCCTGCAATCACCTCGCGTATCCGGTGCTGGGTTGCATCCCCGGCTCCGGCTGGAAGGCAGTGCAGGATACGCGGCGTGTTCTGTCCCGCCTCGCTCATTCGATCCCGGCCAGCAGCGCATCAATCGCAGCGAGCGATTCGGGCTCGTCGAGCATCGGCGCATGGCCGACCCGCGGCACGGTGACTGCCCGCATTCCCTTGTGGCGAGCCCCCATTGTGGCGACCGTCTCCTCTGACAATATGTCGGACAGTTCCCCCCGCAGCGCCAGCAGCGGGATATTTGTCAGCGCATCGAAAGCCGGCCAGAGGTCCGCAGGCGCAGCGCCGCCAGGCTGGTTGAACGGCTCGGCAATCGCCATGTCGTAGTCGAACACGATCCGTCCGTTCTGGCCGAACACCATGGTGCGCTTCGCCATTTCCAGCCAGGTTTCGATAAGGAAATCGGGGAACCAGCCGCCGTGCTCTTCCTTCAAGGCGCGCGCCGCGTGCATCCAGGTGGGGAAGCTACGCCCGTGCCCCACATAATCTCGGATTCGCTCGATCCCCGCAGGATCAACCTCAGGGCCGATATCGTTCAGGACTACGGCAGCCAGCCGGACCGGATTGATCAGTGCGAGGAGCATCGTCATCAGCCCGCCCATCGATGTGCCGATCGACACGAACCGCGTGATGCCAAGTTCCGCCAGCAGCGCTTCGACATCGGCGACATAGGTGATCGGCGAATAGCTGCTGGAGTCCTTGGCGTATTCGCTCATCCCGCGGCCGCGCATTTCAGGCACGATCACGCGCCAATCGCCGGAGAGGTGCTCTGCCAAATCGGCAAAGTCGCGCGCATTGCGGGTCAGCCCATGCAGGCACAGCACCACAGGCCGGTCGTCCCGACCGGCATAGTCACGGTAATGCAGTTTTAGCCCGTCGGGGCTCATCCAGTACTGGTCTGTGTAAGTCGCGCTCATGATGTTGCAGGCCTTGGGCAAATCGCACCGGAAATCAAGTCGCGATGCGGTCCAGTGCCCTTGCGGTCGCCACAGCAAGCCCCCACTAAGGCTGCATGCCGAGCGATCCACTTGCCGCACCCTATCGCCCCGATCCAGCCATCGGGGCAGTCTCAAGCTGGCTTGGCGTACCAGTCGAGGCGAAAGGATTTCCGCGCAGCCAGATCCGCTTTCGCAATGACCGCTGGGCCTCGGCAGTCGGCCTTGCAAATTTGGATGACGCGCAATGGGCAGATCACTTCGGTCGTTTCGTGCCGCTGCCAGTTAACCTTCCACAGCCGCTCGCACTCAAATACCATGGCCACCAGTTCCGCGTGTACAATCCCGAAATCGGCGACGGGCGCGGCTTCCTTTTCGCGCAATTGCGCGACGAGGCAGGTCGCCTGCTCGACCTCGGCACCAAAGGGTCCGGTCAGACGCCGTTCAGCCGCAGCGGCGATGGCAGGCTGACACTCAAGGGCGCGGTTCGCGAGATCATCGCTACCGAGATGCTCGAGGCACTGGGAGTCGATACGTCCAAGACCTTCTCCGTGATCGAAACCGGCGAAGAGCTGTGGCGCAATGACGAGCCTTCGCCCACGCGGTCGGCGGTGATGGTGCGGCTTAGCCATGGTCACATACGGATCGGCACTTTCCAGCGCCTTATGGCATTGGAGGAACACGGCCAGTTGGCACAGCTGGTCGATTATTGCCTGGCGCAATTCCCCGGCCCCCATCCGCCGGAAGACGCGCCCAGCCGCGACGAACCGGCGGTGATCCTGCTGCACCAGGTTGTCGAGCGGCTGGCCGATCTGGCCGCGAGCTGGATGGTGGCAGGTTTCGTCCACGGCGTGCTCAACACCGACAATATGAATATCTCGGGCGAGAGCTTCGACTATGGCCCATGGCGCTGGCTTCCCGCGTGGGAGCCGGGCTTCACGGCGGCCTATTTCGACCAGGGTGGGCTTTACGCATTTGGCCGGCAGCCTGAGGCACTGCATTGGAACTGCAGCCAGCTGGCGGTGGCGCTCCGTCCGCTGGCGGAGAGCGAACCGCTTATCGCCGCGCTCAATCGCTTCGGTCCGCTCTATATGGAAGCTGTTGCGCGGCGGTGGTGCTGGCGCATGGGCCTTGAGCAACGCGGTGCCGAAAGCGATGCAATGCTGGTAGCGGCGTGCGAGAAAACGCTGCGAGAAACGAAGGCGCAGCCCGATGCCTTTTTCCACGCGCACCGCGGCGGCCGCGGTGCCGAAGGCGACCTCAGCGAAATACTGTCGGGGTACCGGTCGATCGAGCGCAAGCATGATTATTGGAACGACAGTGCGCCGCAGAGCATGCTGATCGACGAAGTCGAAGCGCTATGGTCAGCAATCGACGAGCGCGACGACTGGGTACCGCTGCATGACAAGATCGCGGCAATCCGCCGCATGGGCGAGGCGCATGGACCGGCGCCCGAACCGGCCAGCCATGCGTACATCGGCTTGCGCCGATGAGTTCTACCGTTCCTGCACTGTGTAGCATGCAGCATTGCCCCTTCCCATTTGCGGTTTACCCGACTAACCGCCTGGGAACAGGGGGATCGGGGGCACTGCTGTGAGCGAACAGACCTTTATTTCCTGCGAGCCCGCAACCGGCGCCGAACTGTGGCGCGGCGAAGCGAGCGACATCGATGCCTGCGTGCATGCTGCGCGCCATGCATGGCCCGACTGGGCCTCACGCCCGCTCGCCAACCGGATCGAATTGCTGCGCCGCTTCGCCAACGAAGTGCGCGCTGCGAGCGACGAACTCGCCAACCTGATCTCGCGCGAAACAGGCAAGCCGCTGTGGGAAGCGCGGACCGAAGTCGATTCGGTAGTCAACAAGGTCGATATCTCGATCAACGCCTATGCAGAGCGCACGGGCAAGAAGAAGCTCGACAGTGCCCTGCAAGGCGCTGCGGCCGTCCAGCATAAGCCCCATGGCGTGTTGGTGGTGCTCGGCCCTTACAATTTCCCCGCACACCTCCCTAACGGGCACATCGTGCCCGCTCTGATTGCTGGCAATGCGGTCGTGTTCAAGCCCAGCGAGAAAACGCCCGCGGTGGGCGAATTGCTGGTCAAATGCTTCCACCGCGCCGGGATCCCCGAAGGCGTGGTCCAGCTGGCGATCGGCGGCATTGACGAAGGCAAGGCGCTGGTCGGCCACAAGGGCATCGACGGGGTGCTGTTCACCGGCTCGGTCCAGGGCGGAATTGCGATCAACCGCATGCTTGCAGCCAACCCGGCCAAGATCGTGGCGCTGGAAATGGGTGGCAACAACCCGATCGTGGTGATCGACACGCCGCTGCTTTCCGATGCGGCGGTGCTGATCGTGCAGTCGGCCTTCACCTCCGCAGGGCAGCGTTGCACCGCCGCGCGCCGACTGGTGGTGCTCGAACATCTTTACGAGCCGCTGATGCAGGAGTTGCTTAAGCTCACCCGGCGGTTGATCATCGGCGAGCCCTTTGCCGAACCCGCGCCCTATATGGGGCCTGTCATCGACAACCCCACGGCGGAAGCGCTGATGGGCAGTTTCGTCCACCTGATCAGCCATGGCGCAAAGCCACTGCTGCACATGCGCCGGATCAAGGAAGATTTGCCATTCCTGACGCCCGGGATAATCGACACGACCGATATGCCCGAGCGGCCGGACGTCGAACTTTTCGGCCCGCTCCTGCAAGTGATCCGGGTGAAGGATTTCGGTTCCGCAATTGCCGAAGCGAACAACACGCGCTTTGGCCTCTCCGCGTCGCTCATCGGCGGCAACCTGCAAGATTACGATCGCTTCTGGGCCAATGTGCGCGCCGGAGTGATCAACTGGAACCGCCCGACCAATGGGGCTTCGTCGGCCGCCCCATTCGGCGGGATCGGACTTTCGGGCAATCACCGTCCTTCGGCCTATTATGCGGCCGATTATTGCGCATATCCGGTGGCGAGCACGGAAATGAAGCAACCGCGCGCGTCCATCGGCGTCGGCCTGTCCGATGGCTGAAAGCGCCCCTGCACCACATGGTGCAAGAGCGCTTTCCACGGCTTGGTGGGTGCCGTGCCAGGGCCGCTGGTGAGAACCACCCAAGTGTTGAAGCAGGCTGGTAGGTGGCCCCCGAAGCACCGCTTGTTCATGTTTATTAATATGAATATGAATATGAATATGAACAAAGCACGACGGGTTTTGCACTCAATGGCTCATCCACATATCCGGGATTCCGCCCTCAAGGAATGCTTGCTTGCCGCAAGCCACCCCTCGCACTAGGGGCGCAGAAACATGCAGACCTCCGACCATCCGGGCCAGCCATCGGGCCTTTACGCCGCGCTCGGAGCCTATCTGATCTGGGGCTTCCTGCCGCTCTACCTTCTGCTCGTGAAGACTGTGCCGCCATTCGAATTCGTCGGATGGCGCATCATCTGGACCCTGCCGATCTGCATCGTGATCGTGCTGTTTCGCGGCCAGATCCCCGATGTGAAGGCGGCGCTCGCCAATCGCCGGGCCTTGCTGGTGCTCATGGCCAGCTCGGTGCTGATCGCAGTCAACTGGTTCGTATATGTCTGGGCGATCCAGTCGGGCGAAGTCTATGCCGCAAGCCTCGGCTATTACATCAACCCGCTCGTCAACGTGCTGCTCGGCACTCTGCTGCTCAAGGAGCGCCTGTCGCGGCTGCAATGGGCCGCGGTGGCACTGGCAGGGGCGGGCTTTGCCGTGCTGCTGGCAGGCGCGCTCGCCACACTCTGGATCAGCATGATACTGGCGCTCAGCTTCGGCACTTATGGCCTGCTGCGCAAGCAGGTGCCGGTGGGCTCGCTGCCGGGCCTGACGATCGAAAGCGCGATCCTGCTGCCGCTCGCGAGCGGGATTGCGTGGTGGTATGCAGCCGGTCCGGCAGGATCATCCTTCGGGCATGATCTGGAACTGAGCCTGGCGATCGTGCTGGGCGGGGTGGTTACTGCCGCGCCACTGCTGCTGTTTGCCCTCGCCGCGCGCCGGATGGATTATTCGACGCTCGGCTTCTTCCAGTACATCGCCCCATCGATCGTCTTTATCCTGGGGCTGACCGTATTCGAGCGGCCGCTGCTGCCGGCACAGATCGCCAGCTTCGCGCTTATCTGGGCGGCTATCGGGCTTTTCGTGTGGGATCTGGCGCGGCGCCGACGCAAACCCGCCGCTACCTAGTTCGCGATCCGCCAGCCGAGCACTTGCCCGGCGTGGAACGGCACCAATTCGCTGCCACCAGCAGGGACGGCATCGGGTACTTTGACGTCCGCCCGCTCGAGCGTGATATTCTCCTCATTAACCGGCAGGCCATAGAATGCCGGACCGTGCAGCGAGGCGAACCCTTCGAACCTATCGAGCGCGCTCTCCTCGTCGAACACGGTGAGGTAGCTTTCGAGCGCGAAGGGCGCGTTGAAGATGCCCGCACAACCGCAGGCCGATTCCTTGGTGTGGCGTTCATGCGGGGCGCTGTCGGTGCCAAGGAAGAACTTGGCATTGCCGCTGGTCGCCGCCTTGCGCAGCGCCAGCCGATGCGTTTCGCGCTTGGCGACCGGCAGGCAGTAATTATGCGGCTGGATCCCGCCCACCAGCATCGCATTGCGGTTGATGTGAAGATGCTGCGGAGTGATTGTCGCCCCGACATTCTCCCCCGCCGCGAGCACGAAGTCGACCGCATCGCTGGTGGTAATGTGTTCGAACACCACCTTCAGCCTGGGAAAGTCGCGCGTGATGCGCCTTAGGTGGCGCTCGATGAATTCAGCCTCGCGGTCGAACACGTCGATGTCATGATCGGTCACTTCGCCATGGACGCACAGCACGATGCCTTCGGTTTCCATCCGCGCCAGCACCGGATCGAGCCGCGCGACATCGGTGACGCCATTGGCCGAATTTGTCGTCGCCCCGGCGGGATAAAGCTTAGCGGCGGTGAACACTCCCGCAGCCGCACCGCGCGCCAGATCGTCCGCATCGGTATTGTCGGTAAGGTAGCAGGTCATCAGCGGCGTGAACTGCACACCTTCCGGCACCGCTCCCACGATCCGATCGCGATAGACGGCCGCGCTGGCCGCATCGGTCACTGGCGGGGTAAGGTTGGGCATCACGATTGCGCGGGCGAACTGGCGCGCGGTGTAATGCACCACGTCGCGCATCATCACGCCATCGCGGAAATGCAGGTGCCAATCGTCAGGGCGGCGGATCGTGAGCGTGTTGGTCATCACGGGTGGCTCTAGTCCTGCAATCAGCCTCTTTCCAGTGCCGATCTCAAGCCCTAGATGCGGCGCGATGAAAATCGGTTTCCTGACCTGCCCCGGCACCATGCCCGGCTCTCCCGTGCGGCGCGACGACGCCTTCGAACACGATCTGCAAGTCGATGCGATCCGCCCCGCACTCGCGGCGCGCAGCGGCACGCTGCATGAGATCGACTGGCGCGCGCCGCTCGAAGCCTTCGATGGTTGCCAGCTGGTGCTGGTTGGCACGCCGTGGGACTATTGGGATTTCGAGCAGGAATTCCTCGACAAGCTTGATGCGCTCGAAGGCGCGGGGATCGCGGTGTGCAACCCTCCCGCGCTGGTCCGATGGAATTCGCGCAAGACCTATCTGTGCGATTTGGCCGAAGGCGGCGCGGCGACCATCCCGACGCTCTGGGTCGAGCAGCCCACCCCAGCGGACATCGAAAACGCTTTCGATCAATTCGGCTGCGACTCGATTGTCGCCAAGCGGCAAGTGGGCGCCGGTGCGGAAGGCCAGTCGATCCACCGCAAGGGCGAGGTCCCCGCCGACTGGACGATGCAGCACCCGGCGATGATCCAGCCCTATCTTCCGCAAATCGCCAGCGAGGGCGAATATTCCTTCCTCTTCATCGACGGCGAGTTCTCGCATGCGCTGGTAAAGCGCCCGGCCGCGGGCGATTACCGCGTGCAATCGCTCTACGGCGGGAGTGAAGAGGCGATCACACCGGATGCGGGCGATCTTGCCGCAGCGAAAGCAATCGTCGATGCGCTGCCGCACGGAACCCCGCTCTATGCGCGGATCGACATGGTGCGCAGCGCGGACGGCCTTTTGTTGATGGAAGCCGAGCTGATCGAACCTTATCTCTATCCCCTGCAGGGGCCGGAACTCGGCCCTCGGCTCGCCGAGGCCATTGCTGGGAGGATTGGAAACTGATGGCTGCCAACCGCCTGTTTTCCCGGGCAGTCGTCCGCCTTTCGCCGCTGGATGAAGGCGAGGATGTCGCCGCATTCCTGCAAGGGCTCTTCACCAATGATGTGATGAGCACGCTGCCTGTCTACGCCGCGCTGCTCTCTGCGCAGGGCAAGGCGATGTTCGATTTCCTCGTCTGGCGCGACGGATACGACCTACTGCTTGATTGCGAGGCGGAGACCGCCAGCGAACTGGTCAAGCGCCTCTCGCTCTATCGCCTGCGCCGCAAGATCGCGATCGCCGTGGACGAAGCAATGGCAGTTCATTGGAGCGCGCAGGAGCGGGAAGGAGCGATGCTGGATCCGCGCTTGGCGCAGCTGGGCTGGCGCTGGATTGCACCGGCAGATGCAAGCAACGAGGCCGCGGATGTAGCATGGCTCTCGCATCGCCTTGCCCTGGGGGTGCCGGAAGGCCGGGCCGAGCTGGGCGACATCCTGTGGCTCGAAACCAATGCGGTCGAGCTCAATGGCGTGAGCTTCATCAAGGGCTGCTACGTGGGGCAGGAAAACACTGCGCGGATGAACTGGCGCCAGAAGGTCAACCGGCGGCTATTGGTGGTGCCGTTGGCGCAGTCCGACGAGAAGCGCCGCAAAGCCGCCCATCCGGAACTGGGCCTTGCCGTCGATCATGTGCGGGTCGAGAATATCGACCCCGATCAGGCGCCGGAATGGATGAGGCCCGGGCTCACGCCTGCTGGTTGATCAGTTCGAGCGAGCCTTCAAGCATCCGCTGGGCACGGTCGCGTGCGGCGGTCTCGGGCAGGCCAAGCGAGCGCGCCAGCGCCGAACCGATCAGCGCGTCGCCCATTGCCATCAGCACCAGTGCCAGAGTCTCCTCATGGAGCCGCATCACCTCGCCATGATCTTCGGTCTCTTCTGGAGCGATATCGTCAACCAACTGGTGGATGGTCTCGACAATCGGGCTCAGCGCATCCTCATTGCCGGTCAGGATCATCCAGCTCGCCAGCGCGCCCGCGCCTTCCTTGTCGAATGCGTCGAAAGCAAGGTCGACCACTTCACGCGGGCTGCCCAGCCCTGCCCGGCTGGCCCGGACGGCATCCTTGATCGTCTCGCAAACGGTCTCTGCGAGATGCCGCGCGAGTTCCTTCTGCAAGCCCGATGCAGAGCCGAAATGGTGCAGCAAATTGGCATGAGTGCGCCCGATCCGCGCCGCCACAGCCTTGAGCGTGACCGACTGCGGACCCGTTTCAATAAGTAATGCACGCGCTGCTTCCAGTGCTGAATTTCTTGATTCCTCGGGGGTTAGACGCTTGCGACTTGTCATTATTTGTTAAGCCTAATAGATTCCTGATAGATGACCGAGCAGCACTCACTTGACCTAGAACGCTCCACAGCGAGCGGCAAGAGAAACGATGGCGGTATCACCGCCCGCTCCAGCGCAACCCCGGCGGAACATGAGCTGATCGTGCGCGATCGCCGGTTCGACCGAAAGGCGATGGTCCCACGGTCGTGGCATTCGAACGATCCGGTGGCGACCGCCTGGTACAATTCGGTCTCGGCCAGCCTGCCGCGCGGCGAAGCCTTCTTCATCGATACCTTGCGCGATTTCCGCGAAGGCCTGCCGCCCAAGCTGGCGTCAGAGATCAAGGCTTTCACCGCGCAGGAGATCAACCACACGCGCGAGCACGTCGCTTTCAACAGGCTGGTGTCCGACCACGGATACAATGTCGAAAGCATCGATCAGGGTATCCAGGCTATGCTGGATCTGGCGGCGGGCCGGCCGAAGGAATTCAACCTCGCGATCACTATCGCGCTCGAGCATTTCGCAGCCATCATCAGCCGCCAATTGCTCACCGATCCACGCTATCTCGAAGGCGCAGACCCGGTCGCAGCCGACTTGTGGCGCTGGCACGCGACCGAAGAGATAGAGCACAAGGGGCTGGTCTATGACATCTGGCTGCATGCCACGCGCGACTGGTCGGCCTGGAAACGCTACAAGACCCGCGCGCTCGTCGCCGCTCTGATCACCAAGAAATATTTCGGCAACCGCATCCGCGATGCGATCGGCCTGCTCGAGCAGGACGGGTTTTCGCGCCGGCAGGCCAAGTGGAAACTCTATGCCTTCCTGTGGTGGAAGCCGGGGATGATGCGGCGGATGTTCTTCGAATGGGCGACAATCTTAACTCCCCGTTTCCACCCGTGGAAGCATGACGATCGCGCGTTGATACAGAAGAGCGAAAGCCCCTATGCCGACGCCGTGATGCCCGCCGAATAAGGCAATCCCAGGCCGATTTACGCTGACTATTGACACTAGTGTAAGTAATCGATACTTACAGGCCTGTCAGTAAACCCGAATTCCGGAGCATTCAGCGTGAACGCCCCTTCGAAAATCGATTTCGATACAAATGACCGGCCTGATCCCACCCCGTCCGATCTGACGATCACCATCCGCGACGAGCGCTTCAACCGCGACAGCACCCCGCGCCGCTGGTGGGCGGGCGAACCCTTCGGAACGGCCTGGCACAATGCCCTGTCAGCCACCTTCCCCCGCGGCGAAGCCTTCTTCATCGAAGCGGTAAAGGCCCATCGCGAAGGCGCATCGCCCAAGCTTGAGGCAGAAATCCGCGCCTTTGTCCGCCAGGAAATCAATCACACCCGTGAACACGTCGCCTTCAACAAGCTGGCGGAAGATCACGGCTATGACATCAAGAAGATCGACACGCGCGTCGCGGAAATGCTCGCGCTGACCAAGGGTCGGCCCGCCATTCTCAACCTCGCGGTGACGATGGCGCTGGAACACTACACTGCCATGATGGCGCATGAATTCCTCGCCAATCCGAAGCACTTCGCCAAGGCTGAACCGGAAGTCCGCCAGATGTGGCAGTGGCACGCGATCGAGGAAATCGAACACAAGAGCGTCGCCTATGACACCTGGATCCACGCGACCAAGGACTGGACACCGTGGATGCGCTGGAAGGTACGCAGCCTGATCATGATCTCGGTCACGGGCCGCTTCTTCTCGAACCGCTGGAAGGATTCGATGAACCTGCTCGCGCAGGACGGAATCACTGGCTGGAAGGCGCGCTGGGGCTTGTTCAAGTATTTGGCATGGTCGCCGGGCGTCGTGCGGCGGATTTTCCCGGCTTGGCTGGCCTATTTCAAGCCCGGCTTCCATCCGTGGGACCATGACGATCGCGCGCTGATCAACCTGCATGATGGCGAGTTCACCGACGCGCTGATGCAGCCGGCCGAATAAGCGCATGCCTCTTCGAAACGACGAAACCCCGGCTCCGCAAGGCGCCGGGGTCTCTCTTTGGCTAGGGCTCACTCGCGGATCAGGCAGCGTGTTGCCAGCTGTCCGATCGCATCGGCAGATCGAGCGCATATTCCGCGGCAGGCGCATCCTCACCCCGGCCGCAGCTGTGCCGCCGCGTCACGCGGCCAGTCGGGGCAAAGCCGAGCTTGGCCAGCACACGGCCCGAAGCGGGGTTGTCGAGGAAATGGCTCGCCATCACCAGCGAATGGCCCAAAGTCGCCGCGATCTCGAGCACGCCGCGCCCGGCCTCGCTGGCATAGCCCTGCCCCCAATGCTGGCGCGCGATCCAGTATCTGAGTTCGACATCGCCCTCATGCGGACCGATGCCGATGCAGCCGACCAGCGCGGCGTCGCGCGCGCGCGTGATAAGGAACCGCGGGAAGCGCGGATCGACCGGAAGATCGACAAACCGGCGCGCATCATCGGGCTGGTATGGCCAGGGCGCGCGAGCAAGATTGCGCACCACGCCTTCATCGGCGATCCCGGCATGGACCGCCTGCCAGTCCTCCGGCCAGGACGGCCGCAGCAGCAACCGTTCGGTGCAATGGAACATGTTCCTTCTCCTCATCGCCCCGCAGCGCCCTCTAGGCATGCTGCGTGACATTAGCATTGCGGCGAAAGCTGATTTCGCCAGGCTGTGAGGGAGAAACGACAAGAGGGAGACGGTTCGGCCCCATCTCCCTCTTTGGCTGCCGGTTTGACCCGGCTGGGACCGTCCCGCTTGGACGATCCCGTTATCGAACCGTCCGGTTATTCGGCTGCTTGTGCAATCATGTCTACCGACACGTATTTGCGGCCAAGCTTGCCCTTGTGGAATCGCACGACGCCGTTTTCGAGCGCGAACAGGGTGTGATCCTTGCCCATGCCGACATTGGTGCCCGGATAAACGCGAGTGCCGCGCTGACGCACGATGATGTTGCCGCCGACCACTTCCTGGCCGCCGAACTTCTTCACACCAAGGCGACGGCCGGCTGAGTCGCGACCGTTACGCGATGAACCGCCTGCTTTCTTATGTGCCATCGTCCGTAATCCTTACTTCTTGGCTTCGGTCTTCTTGGCGGCGCCCTTCTTGGCCGGAGCCTTCTTCGGTGCCGCTGCCTTATCCGCAGCCTTGGCAGTCGCGCCGGTCTTCGCCGGAGCTTCAGCCTTTGCCTTCGTACTCTTGGTCACTTCGGCGCCCTTGGCGGGTTCCGACGCTTCCTTCTTCGGGGCAGCCTTCTTGGCGGCGCCTTCGCCGACAGCCACGATGCGCAGCAGGGTCATCTGCTGGCGGTGGCCGTTCTTGCGGCGATAGTTGTGGCGACGACGCTTCTTGAAGACGACGACCTTCTCGCTCTTCGCCTGAGCGATAATTTCCGCCGAAACGGAAACCTTCGAGGCGTCGGCCAGCTTGTCGCCTTCACCCGCGAGCAGGACATCGCCCAGTGTCACGGTTTCTCCGGCTTCGCCAGCGAGCTTTTCGACTGCAATCTTGTCTCCGGCGGCAACCCGGTATTGCTTGCCGCCCGTGCGCACTACTGCGAACATGGTTGTTGTACTCTCATTCTAAAGCTGTGCCCCAACACTCAGCGAAAGGGCGCACCCGTCGCTCCACCAATTAGTGGAGCCGGAAAGATGCGTGCCGTTAGGGGAAAGGTGCTGCCAAGTCAACGCCGGATCGCGGCTTTTTGCATCAATGGGGCGAAGCGCGAAGTGCTGGTAACGCTACGCCGCCATGCTATGCGCAGGGGAACGATGAAACGCAAACCTTCCTTCGCCGTATTGCCGTTGCTCGCTGCCATCGGCTTGCTGGGCGCCTGCGCGGGCGGATCAGACCGCTATCCTTCGCTGTCCCTGCGCGATTTCGAGCGCGTACAAGGCAGCTATGCCGCACCCGATTCGGCCGCAGCGGTGCTGCGCCCTGCCCCGCTGGGCGTGACGCAGGTGGAGGAGATCGGCAAGGCGCTGGAAGAGGCAAGTGCGCGGCATACCCGCTTCGTGGCCAATGCGGAAACGGCGCGTCCGATCGTGGCCGATGCCGCCGGAACAGGCCCTGAAGACAAGCGCTGGGGGCTCGCACAAGTCGAGATAGCAGAGCTCGATTCGCGCCGAGCGGGCACAGCCGCACTGCTGGCCGATCTAGACCGGCTCTATGCGGATGCGACGCTTTCTTTCACTGAGCGCGAACAAGTTGCCCAGGCAAACGTGCAGCTTGAGGGAATCGTCGATGCGGAAGACCGCGTGATCGGAAAACTGATCGACCTTCTGGCCAAGGCTCCGAACTGAACAAAAGGAAAGCGCGGGGTCGACCGATGGCCAACCCCGCGCTCTGCCGATTCCGGTCCGGGAAGGTAGGGAACTAGATAGTTGCGGCTATCGCCACCACCGCAAGTCCCCATAGGAAAATCAGAACGGGCAGAACCAGTACCTGAGCCGCCGCGTCACGCGGTTTGAGGCGGCCGGTGTGAGTCATAATCCCGCGATTGGCGAACTGGCCTGTGCCCATCGCGGGCTTCGCGCCAGTGCCCTGCATGGTCGCCCAGATTGCGGGCACGCCAAAGCGGGCGACAATGATGAAGGCGAAGATCACCATCGGGATGATCAGTGCGGGCGCGCCGAACGCTCCGGCCATCAATGCAATGAAGCCGAGGTAGCACGCCACCGTGGTGCCATAGAGCGCGGTGGGCAGTTCGAATGTGCGATCGACCGTAGTCGGCACATGGGGCGCATCAACGACGGTCGCCTTTTCGGCAATCAGTTCGGGGGCAATCAATTTCGAAATGACGATGTCTCCTTCCGTTGAGACAGTTCATGCCGAATGGGCGATTCGCTTGCCTTGACCTAAGTCAAATCGCTTCGATTAGTTGTTCCAGCGAGCGAGATCCGCATGGTCCTCGGTGCGCGGCTCGATCCAGTGCCAGCCATCCGGGTGTTTCTCACGCTTCCAGAACCACGCGGCGCTCTTGAGGTGGTCCATGCAGAAATCGACCGCATCGATCGCATCCCTGCGATGTTTCGCCGCCGCCGAAACGCAGACGATCGGTTCGCCCGGATGGAGCTGGCCGATCCGGTGCACCATCAGCAGCCCCAGCAGGTCGAATCGGCCAAACGCCCGGTCGGCCAGCTCGTGCATCCCGGGCAGCGTCAGCGGCTCGTAATGGGTGAGTTCAAGCGCCTCGACGCCCGGATCGCTGCGGACTTCGCCCACGAAGGTGCATACGCCGCCCAGGCCGGGGTTTGACTGCACAAAGGGCTCGATCAGCATGCCCGGGTTGAACGCGTGGCCCAGCAGGCGAATGTCGCGCATCGTCCGCTCCTAACCGCCGCTGACCGGCGGAAGCAGTGCAATTTCGTCGCCATCCTGTGCGTCGAGCGCGGTCTTGTCGGCCAAGACCTTTCCGCGGCAAGCGACATTGACGCGCGCCTCCTGCAATTGCCCCGCGACCTCTTCGCCGACAACGGCCAGCAACCCATCCCAGTCGAGCGGCCCGGGAACCTCGCGGGCGGCCTCGCCAGCCATATCGCGCAGGGGACCAAGGAAGAGGATTGTCACCGCCATGTCAGCCCCCCGTAACCGACATATGGCGCGGCTGGGCCGGTTCGGCGCCGCGGTGTGAGATATCGAAATGGTGCCGCTCGGGCTTGATTCGCATCGCTTCGTCGAGAGCATGTTGTAGGCTCGCATCCGGCTCCTCAGAACGCAGCGCCGCCCGCAAGTCGACCCGCTCGGCCCCGCCGAGGCAGGGATAGAGCTGCCCCGTCGCCGTCACGCGCAACCGGTTGCAACCGTCGCAGAAATTGTTCGTGAGCGGCGTGATCTTGCCGAGCCGCCCGCCCGTCTCTTCCACCCGGCAATAGCGTGCCGGCCCGCCCGTGCTGTCACTCAGCGGAGTGAGCGTCCAGCGCCGCGCCAGATCGTCGCGCACATGGGTGAGCGGCAGGAAATGATCGACCCGGTCATGCCCGACATCGCCCAGCGGCATCACTTCGATCAAGGTCAGGTCGAAGCCTTCGCCATGCGCCCAGGCGATCAGATCTGCGATCTCGCCCTGATTGATGCCCTTGAGTGCAACGGTGTTGATCTTGACCTTCAGGCCCGCCGCCTTGGCGGCCGCAATGCCGTCGAGCACCTGCGGCAACATATCGCGCCGCGAAAGCTCTTCAAAGCGGCGGCGGTTACGCGTGTCGAGCGAGACATTGACCCGCCGCACACCCGCCGCAGCCAAATCGTCGGCATGGTCGGCAAGCTGCGTGGCATTGGTGGTGAGTGTGAGTTCCTCTAGACCCTTTCCCAATTCGCGACCCAGCGCCCGGAACAGGTCGACAATGTCCCTGCGTACCAGCGGCTCGCCACCGGTCACGCGAATCTTGGATACCCCTCGCGCGATGAAGCCCAGCGCCAACCGATGGAGCTCTTCCAGCGACAGCACCTCGCTGCGCGGCAGGAAGCGCATCCGCTCGGGCATGCAATACGAACAGCGCAGGTCGCAGCGATCGGTCACCGATAGCCGGAGATAGCTCACACGGCGGCCGAAACCGTCCAGCATCGGGCCCATCTCGGCCCGCGGAAGCAAGACGTCCCTAATCCTGCTCATGCAACGGAAGATATTGCCCGGTTATCCCGGGCGCATCCCTCAGATATTCAAGCATGGCCGCAAGCGCCTCGGGGGGCGATCCGCCACCGATGACGTTGGCCCGCTGAGGCGCATGGGCCCGGGCAAGGTCGCGAGCCAAGGCACGGCGCCAGTCGTCATGATCGGTTGGTGCGTAAGGGAGCACGATAACGAGCGCATCTGCCCCGGTAGAGAGCCTTTCCCGCGCGCGCTCCAGATGTGTGCAGTGAAATGCGGCGGATGCATCGATCGGCGCCTCGGGCAGGGCATCGATCCGCAGTTCCGCCTGCGCCATTCTACTTCCGCTCGCGGTGAAGCGTGATGCCGATCTTCTCATTCGCTTCAGCAATTGCGAGTTTGACGATCTTCACCGTCACCGCCTCGACCCGCGCATCCTGCGCAAACAAGGTCGCGCAAATATGGTCCGCGACGGCTTCGATCAGCTTGAAATGAACCCCTTCGGGCAAGGCATCCGAAGCCGCGAACTTCAAATCCATGTAGTTCTTGCTGGCATCGAGCGGAGTTTCCGGCGCGTAACGATCAGCCACCTTCAGCCGCACCTGGATGGTGATCCTGAGCGGCTGGGGCTTGCCCGTCTCTTCCGAATAGATGCCGGTGAGGACATCGTGTTCGAAATCGGCGACTTCGAGAATGAGCGAATCGGTCATGTCGTCCGCGCTTTAGCCTGAATTGCTCCAGCGTGCGAAAATCGCGGTCGGGAGCAAGCGGCCTCCCCCGCCGGTTTCCTGCACCGCCAGATCGCCATGTTCGACAACGCCGGGGAGGTGGCAGAACAATTCCTCCATCAGGCCGGCCAACGCGAGGCTGCTCATCCGCACGGCATAAACCGTGAGAAACAGGAAACGGCTGTCATGATCCAGCATCTTGCGGCAATCGGCCAGCAAGCCCGGCAAATTCTCCTCAAGCCGCCAGGTTTCGCCGTTTGGGCCGCGCCCGAACTTGGGCGGATCGAGGATGATCCCGTCATAGCGTTTCTCGCGCCGCACTTCGCGCGCGGCGAATTTGGCCGCATCGTCGACCAGCCAGCGGATCGGGCGATCCTCCATTCCGGAAATCGCGGCATTCTCGCGCGCCTGCGCCACGGACTTCTTCGAGGCATCGACATGCGTCACGCGGCCATGGCGGCTGAGCGCGAGCGAACCCACGCCGGTGTATCCGAACAAATTTAGCGTTTCGGCATCCTCCCGCCCTGCCAATTGCACACGCATCCATTCCCACACTGGCGCCATGTCCGGAAAGAACTGCAGGTGGCGGAAAGGCGTAGGCTGGGCGGTGAAACTGACTCCGTTCCAATTGACCGGCCAGCCCTCGCCCGGCAGCGACGGGTCAAGCTGCCAGCGTCCGCCGCCATCTTCGTCCGAACCGGGAATGAATTCACCCATCGCAGGCCAATCGGCCTCGCGCGGGGTCCACATCGCCTGCGGCTCAGGCCGGATGAAGCTGTAGGGGCCGAAGCTTTCGAGCTTTCGCCCGTGCCCGCTGTCGAGCAGGCGATAGCCGCCTTCCCAGCCCTCGCTCACCATCAGGATTGGATTGCGCTTGAGCTCAGCCATCAGGCCGCCGGGCTTGCATGCTGGCTGACGAAATCGCGCACGGCCTCATATTCGCCGGGCAGTTCCGTATAGGCTTCCTCGCGTGCGAACAGGTCGCCCACGCGAGAAGGGAGCGCGGGGCGGATGCCGGTGGCGCGCTCGACCGCTTCGGGGAACTTCGCAGGATGCGCGGTCGCCAGCGTCACCACAGGGATCGCACGGTCGATCTCGCTGGTCCGCGCGGCTTGGAGCCCCACCGCCGTGTGCGGGTCGATCATCTCCCCTGCATGTTCATAGGCCCAGCGCAGCGCCTGCAGCACTTCTTCGCCATCGGCGCGCGCGCTGGTAAACAGGCCTGCCGCGCCTTCGCGCTGCGTATTGGTGAGCTGCATAGCCTTGCTCGCCTCGAACCCGCGCATCTGTTCGGCCAGAGCCTCCCCGTCGCGCCCACCGGCATCGAACAGCAGGCGCTCGAAGTTCGAGGAGATTTGGATGTCCATCGAAGGGGTGGCGGTGGGCGTCACAATGCCGGTGGAATAGTCGCCTTGCGACAGTGCGCGGTGAAGGATGTCGTTGACATTGGTCGCCACGATCAGCTGCGCCACGGGAAGCCCCATCTGCGCGGAGACATAGCCTGCAAAGACGTCTCCGAAATTGCCCGTAGGCACGCTGAAGGCCACCTGCCGGTGCGGCGCACCGAGCTGCAGCGCGGCAGCAAAGTAATAGACGACCTGCGCCATCAGCCGCGCCCAGTTGATCGAGTTTACCGCGCCGATGTTGAACCGGCTGGTCATGCCCTGATCGCCGAACATGCGCTTCACCATCGCCTGCGCATCGTCGAAACCTCCTTCGATCGCGATGTTGTGAACGTTGGGAGCGCGCACCGTCGTCATCTGGCGGCGCTGGACCTCGCTCACCCGCCCCCTGGGGTGGAGCATGAAGATGTCGACTCCCTCGCGCCCCGCCACCGCATCGATCGCGGCCGAGCCGGTGTCTCCGCTGGTCGCGCCGATGATGGTCAGGTTCGATTTGCGGCGGCTGAGGAAGGTCTCGAACAACAGGCCGAGCAATTGCAGCGCCACGTCCTTGAAGGCGAGCGTGGGGCCATAGAACAGCTCGAGCAGCCACTGCTGCTCGTCGAGCTGGACGAGCGGAGTCACGGCATCGTGCGAGAAGCGGCCATAGGCCTGTTGGCACAGCGCGCGCAGTTCCTCTTCGGTAAGGCTGCCTTCCACAAAGGGCAGCATCACCCGCGTCGCGAGTTCAGCATAGGGCAGCCCCGCCATCGCCGCGATTTCGCCTTCCGAGAAGCGCGGCCAGTGACGCGGCAGGTACAGCCCCCCGTCGCTGGCAAGCCCTGTCAGCGTGGCTCCTTCGAAATCGAGCGCAGGCGCGCCACCCCGGGTCGAAATATAGTCCATCACTGGCGCGGTTAGACCGTGCCCGCGCGCAGGGCAAGCAAGCTGAACTTGGCCCGGCTCAAGCCTGCTGTTTGATCCGCTTGCGGATCGCGATCCAGTAAATCACCAGCGCGGTGAGCGCGAAGAAGAACCACTGCCCCGCATAGGCAAGGTGGTTGTTGGGCAAATCGCGCGGATCGGGCGCGGCGAGCGGTTGCAACCCCGCCTGCGGCGGCATCGCCACCAGGCGCGGCCCAGGGGCAATGATCCCTTCGACTTCGCCTCCCTGCCAATCGCCCTCGACCGGTTCACGCGTAAAGCCGAGCGCAATCTCGACCTCGGCGCCATTGGCCAAGCGACAGGTCGCAACCTGCGCCAGCCCTTTCTGGCCTTCGGACGAAGTCGCGGCCGTGGTTCGCCGCGAGAGCACTTCGACGCAGTCAACAAAGGCAAGGCGATAGAGGTTCTCGCTGGCTTCGGCTTCGTCGCGCGGCCAGTCGACCCGCGAGCCATCGGCCGAAACCGCTTCGTAATGCGCGATCAGCGCAGCCTTCTCGTCCGCGCGGCCCAATTGCCAGATGCCCAGCGCAACCATGGTCGCAACAGCAGCAAGGACGATGATCGTAGGTATGATCGGCAAGCGACGCAGCATCACAAATCACGGCCTTCCTTGTCTTGGCCTGCGCCTGCGCCACTTGAGGGCGTGACTGCCTCGCCAGCCTTGTTCCTGTATTCCGCTGCCAGCAGCGCGGCCTTCGAGACGCGCAAGCCGCCGAGCACTGCCGCGATCGTAAGGGGTATCCAGATCAGCGCATGCGCCCACAGCGGCGGGCTTGCCGCCACGTCGAGCCAGATCGCCAGCGCCACCATGATCGCTCCGATCACCAGCGTCAGGCAGCCTGCCGGCCCGTCACCCACGTTGAAGCGCGACAGATCGAGCCCGCACACGCGGCAATGATCGGCGAACTTCACCGTGCCGCTGAACAGCGAGCGGCTGCCGCAACGAGGGCACAAACCGAAAAGGGCAGCCTGGCGGATACCGGGCTGCCCCTTCGTTGCGTCTGGACCGTGGTCCGCCGACATCAGTGGACCGGAGCGCCCCAGCCACCCCACACGTAGACGACGACGAACAGGAACAGCCATACCACGTCGACGAAGTGCCAGTACCATGCTGCCGCTTCGAAGCCGAAGTGCTGGCGCGGCGTGAAGTGGTCGAGGTATGCACGGCGGAGGCAGACGATCAGGAAGATCGTGCCGACCAGCACGTGGAAGCCGTGGAAGCCGGTCGCCATGTAGAAGGCCGAGCTGTAATTGTTCTCGCCGAAGGCGAAGGGCGCGATGCCATATTCATAGGCCTGGATACTGGTGAACAGCAGGCCCAGCGCGATGGTGGCCCACAGGCCCTTCTTCAGGCCTTCGCGATCGCCATGGATCAGCGCATGATGCGCCCAGGTAACGGTGGTGCCCGAGCACAGCAAAATCAGCGTGTTGAGCAGCGGAAGCTCGAAGGCATTGAGCACTTCGAGGCCCTTGGGCGGGAACTGCGAGATCAGTGCGGCGCCTTCCTGCCCGAAGAGATTGCTGGTTACGCCTTCGATCACTTCGATCTGCTTGGGAAACAAGGCAAAGTCGAAGAATGCCCAGAACCAGCCGACGAAGAACATCACTTCCGAAGCGATGAACAGGATCATCCCATAGCGCAGGTGAAGCTGCACCACCGGCGTGTGATCGCCCTGCTGCGCTTCCTTCACGACATTGCTGAACCAGCTGAAGAAGGTGGCGATGAGCCCGGCGATGCCGAGGCCCAGCACGATCGGCCAGCCGGACATTTCGTGCATGAACAGCACCATGCCGCTGGTGAAGGTCAACGCTGCGAAAGCGCCGATCAGCGGCCAGATATCGGGTTCGAGAATGTGATAATCGTGGGTCTTGGTACCGGCCATGACAATCGCGTCCTGTTGCTCTTTCTTGGGCCCTTACCGGCCCCCGCCAGCGGGGTCCAGAGGATTGGTTTGACTTATCAGCTTGCGGGCTCGATCGCCCGGTGGAAAGTGTAGCTCAGGGTGATCTGTTCGACCCCCTTCATATTCTTGTCCTCCAGCGCGGCCGGGTCGACGAAATATAGCACCGGCATGTGCACTTCCTCGCCCGGCTGCAACGTCTGCTCGGTGAAGCAGAAGCACTGGATCTTGTTGAAATAGCGGCCCGCCTGCTCCGGCTCCACATTGAATGTGGCGGTGCCGGTGATGGGGATGTTGCTGTTGTTCCTGGCGACATAGGTCGCCATGTCGCGCACGCCGATTTGCACCGTGTCGGTGCTTTGCGACGGGCGGAAGGTCCACGGCACGTCACGCGCGACCGAGGCATCGAAGCGGATCGAAATGGTCTTGCCGGCGGCCATGCCAAGCTGCTCGGCACGCTGGGCTTCGGCTTCGCTGGCGACCTGCGTGGTGCCGCCAAAGCCGGTCACGCGGCAGAACAGGTCGTAAAGCGGAACTGCGGCATAACCCAGGCTAAGCATCGCCAGCGCCCCCAGCATCGCATAGATGCCGGTACGCACATTGCGTTGTTCAAGGGTGGCGACAGTCACGGTTTCAGTCTCCCATCCGCACGATAGTGATGGCGTAGAACAGCACGACGAAGAACAGCAGAAGCCCCCCCAGAACTAGGTTGCGGGCCCTCTGGCGGCGGCGATATTCGGCTTCCTCTTCAGGTGTCATGCGAACCATCCTTGCTGGCGAGCCAGCGCATCAACCACCAATGCTGCGAACAATGCGAAGAGGTAGAGGATGCTGTAAGCGAACAGGCGCTTCTCCGGCTTCATCATGTCACCCTCGCCCGCTTCGCGGAATGCGACCGGCAAGGAAAGCGCGAGGAAGGCCAGCGACAGCGCCAGAGCGGTCACGCCGTACAGCGTACCGGTGCCACTAATCAGCCAGGGTGTGGCCGCGATGGGCACGAGCAGGATCGAATAGGCGAGGATCTGGCGGCGCGTTGCGCGCTCGCCCGCCACGACCGGCATCATCGGGATGCCGACCTTGGCGTAATCGGACTTCACGAACAGCGCGAGCGCCCAGAAGTGCGGCGGCGTCCAGAAGAAGATGATCGCGAACAGCAGCAGCGGCATGGCGGTGATGTCACCCGTCACCGCGACCCAGCCGATCATCGGCGGGAATGCGCCCGATCCGCCGCCGATCACAATGTTCTGCGGCGTGCGCGGCTTTAGCCACATGGTGTAGATCACGGCGTAATAGACAATCGCGGCAGCGAGGATGCTCGCGGCGAGCCAGCCGACCGCCACACCCATCAACGCGACCGAAGCGACCGACAGCGCAATGCCGAAATCGCGCGCGTCAACGAGGTGCATCCGCCCTGCCGGCAGAGGCCGGTTGGCGGTGCGCTTCATCCCGGCGTCGATTTCGGATTCCCACCATTGGTTGAGGACAGCCGATCCGCCCGCGCCGAGCGCGATGCAGAGGATCGCAGTGAAACCGATCACCGGATGGATATGGCCCGGCGCCGCCAGCAATCCACACAGGCCGGTGAAGATCACCAGTCGCATCACGCCTGGCTTGGTCAGCGCGAAGAAATCGCGCCAATCGGCAGGCATGCGGGTTGCGGTGGTGGCAGTCATCGCTTGCGTGTCTCGTTCAATCCGAGCGCTGGGCTCTTAAATGGGAGGGCGCACCTTGCGGCACGCCCCCCGTGTTTTGTGCGTGCCTCCGAAGGGGAGACCGCTCCGTTAGGCCTGGACCGGACGGTGATCGTGGTAATCGTGATGGTCTTCGATTACCGGCAGCGTTTCGAACTGGTGGAACGGCGGCGGGCTCGAAAGCGTCCACTCGAGCGTCGTCGCGCCCTCGCCCCAAGGATTGTCCGCAGCCTTCTTGCCAGCAAGGAAGGCATAGGCAAGGTTGATGAAGAAGAGCACCATCGAAGCGGCCATGATGTAATAGCCGATTGAGCTGATGTGGTTCCAATAGGCGTAGGCTTCGGTGAAGTCCGGATAGCGGCGCGGCATACCCTGCATCCCGAGGAAGTGCTGCGGGAAGAAGATCACGTTCACGCCGATGAAGAAGCCCCAGAAGTGCAGGTGTGCCAGCAGTTCCGAATGCATCCGGCCGCTCATCTTCGGGAACCAGTAATAGAACCCGGCAAAGAGCGAGAACACCGCACCCATCGACAGCACGTAATGGAAGTGCGCCACCACGTAATAGGTGTCGTGGAGGTTGTCGTCGATGCCGCCATTGGCGAGCACGACGCCAGTCACGCCGCCAACGGTGAACAGGAAGATGAAGCCCAGAGCCCACACCATGGGTGACTTGAACTCGAGGCTGCCGCCCCACATCGTCGCCACCCAGCTGAAGATCTTCACGCCGGTCGGGACCGCGATCACCATGGTAGCGGCGGTGAAGTACATCTTCGTGTTCACGTCGAGGCCGACGGTGTACATGTGGTGGGCCCACACGATGAAGCCGACGACGCCGATCGCGACCATGGCGTAAGCCATTCCGAGATAGCCGAACACGGGCTTGCGGCTGAAGGTCGCCACGATCTGGCTGACCATGCCGAAGCCCGGCAGGATCATGATGTACACTTCGGGGTGGCCGAAGAACCAGAACAGGTGCTGGTACAGGATCGGGTCACCGCCACCGGCAGGATCGAAGAAGGTCGTGCCGAAGTTGCGGTCGGTCAGCAGCATGGTGATCGCAGCGGCGAGCACCGGCAGCGAAGCCGGTACCAGTAATTTTAATATAACCGCCACTAGTACTGACTGCGGTATCATCTAATACATTATAGCTACTATCTGTTATTTGTATTTGTGTAATTTTAGGACCGCCACCTTCTGCAATGGAATTATT
>JALRKY010000052.1 GCA_023260985.1 Altererythrobacter sp.
GTTCATGATGGGTTCCTTGAAGAAGTTTGTTGCAATGCAGCAATTGTTCCAGCCCCACCCACCCATGGCAAGGGTTTTCCCCCACTTTAGAGTCAACTCTCCAAAAACGGCCATGCCCATACAAGGCCTTGCAGTCCCCGTACGCACCGGCCCGGTCGTGACCATGTACGAACTCGAACCCGCCCCCGGGATCAAGGCCAGCCGCGTGATGGGCCTGGCCGAAGACATCGCGCGCAACATGAGCGCGATCTCCGCGCGCGTCAGCCCGATCCCGGGCAAGACCGTGATGGGGATCGAACTGCCGAATGCCGACCGGCAAACCGTTGCGTTCAAGGAGCTGGCCGCCTGCGCCGCGTTTGCCGAATCCAAGGGCAATCTGCCGATCATCCTGGGCAAGGATATCGCGGGCGAACCGATTGTGGCCGACCTTGCAGCCATGCCGCACCTTCTGGTGGCGGGCACTACCGGTTCGGGCAAGTCGGTCGGGCTCAACGCGATCCTGCTAAGCCTGCTCTATCGCTTCACGCCTGCCGAATGCCGCCTGATACTGATCGATCCCAAGGTGCTCGAGCTCAAGACCTATGACGATATCCCGCACCTGCTTTCGCCGGTGGTGACCGAGCCGCACAAGTCCGTGCGCGCGCTCAAATGGGCGGTTGAGGAGATGGAGCGCCGCTATCGCATGATGAGCAGCGTCAATTCGCGCAACATCAACTCCTTCAACGAGAAGATCACCGCCGCCGCAGCCAAGGGCAAGCCGCTGGGCCGCCGAGTGCAAGCCGGGTTCGATCCGGAAACGGGTGACGAGATTTACGAAGAAGAACAGCTCGATTACGAGCCGCTGCCGCAGATCGTGCTGATCGTCGACGAACTAGCCGACCTCATGGTTACAGCCGGCAAGGAAATCGAAGTGCTGATCCAGCGCCTGAGCCAGAAATCGCGGGCGGCGGGCATCCATCTGATAATGGCGACGCAGCGCCCGTCGGTCGACGTCATCACCGGCGTGATCAAGGCGAACCTGCCCACCCGTATCAGCTTCAAGGTCACGAGCCGGATCGACAGCCGTACCATCCTGGGCGAACAGGGCGCCGAACAGCTGCTGGGCAAGGGTGACATGCTCTACAAGCCCAACACCGGCGCTTTGATCCGCGTGCACGGTCCCTTCGTGGGTGACGACGAAGTCGAGCGCGTGGCCGATTTCTGGCGCGCACAGGGCAAGCCCGAATATGTCGAAGCGGTGACCGAGGAGCCCGAAGAAGGCTATTCGCCCTATGAGGACGACTTCACTGCATCCGACAACCCAGAAGAACGCAAGTACCGCCAGGCCTGCCAGATCGTGATCGAAAACCAGAAGGCATCCGGCTCGTGGCTGCAGCGCCAGATGGGCGTAGGCTACAACACTGCCGCCAAATGGATCGAGCGGATGGAGGATGAAGGGCTGGTAGGCCCCGCCAACCATGTCGGGCGGCGCGAAATCTACCGCGATCGTGAAGGAAACCCGCTTTAGCCGAGCCACTGCGCATCGCGGAGAATACCATACGCCTTGCTCAATTCTTGCGGCGGTGCCAGCAGCGAGGCAGATTAGTGTGTTTAGGCCAAGCTTCTGATGAGGGTATAATCCGCGCTCTCCAGCTATTACTTGATGGCCGCCTCACTAGGTAATCGATGGTCACGAAGCGATCCGGCTCCCAACCTTTTCCTAGTTTGAGCGCCTACAAGCCTCCGCTGTGCAAGAACAATCACCCATGATGTGTCTTATTAGCGAGAGCACTTCACCTTTGTATTCCTCGAAGACCTCGGGGTCCGTGATCTTTTTCTCGGGAACGAAACGGGCGAACATGTTGTCATCGTTCATGCTCCCGAAACCTCCCTAATCTTATCTGCGATCGAAGCTTCGTCCAATGAAAACGGGGGGCTCTCGCCCCCCGTTGGATAGTCAGATTGGATGAAGATCAGATCTTCACACGCAGGCGAGCGTACCAGAAGCCGCCATTAAGCCCAAACGGGCCGCCAGGGCGCGGGTAAATTGAACCGTTCGAGATACTACCCGTAAGATCGTATATTGGGTTGTTGACGGTCGCCTTGATTTTGTCCGGATAGGTGTTGAACAAGTTGTTCGCCCCGACCGTCAGAGTGTACGTATCGTTGAAGGTGTAGCTCACATCGAGATCGGTGATGAACTTGGCACCAAAACGCTGTCCATCGATAATCGCGCCGGAACTCACATTGCCTTCGCGGATCGGGTAGTCGTTGGAATCCCGCCATTCGCCATAATAGCTTTCGCGCAGGTTTACTGCCCAAGACCCAGACGACCAGTTCGCTGCCAAGTTTGCTCGATGGTTAGGAGCAAGATACTTAATGTCAATGAGCTGCGTCGGGCCGATCACGCCCGGATCGAAGTCAGTGACCTTACTCTTATTGTAATTATAAGCGAGTGTCAGGTTGAGGCTGCCGCCGGCAAGGTCCGTGCGATAAGAACCAACGATATCTACGCCTTGGGTCTTAGTGTCGAAGCCATTGGTGAAATATTGCACTGAACCGCCTTGGCCCACCCCAGCCAGTGAAGGCAGATCTGCGAGATCCTGAGCGCTAACCGTAAAGTTTTGCGAGATCCCGATACGATCCGTGACTTTGATCGAGTAGCCGTCGACTGTGAGTGTGAACCCATTGCCGGGATCAAACACGAAACCAGCTCCGAAGTTCGTCGACTCTTCCGGGCCCAGTGTAGTCGCCCCATAGAACTGTGATATATCGCTAGTCACCGGATACGTGCCGACCTGGACCTGGTTGCCCTGAATAAAGGTCGTGGTCAGCACCTGAACGTTGTTTTGGCCTGGTGACGGCGCATGGAAGCCGGTTCCCGCGGTCGCTCGGATTGCCAGTGAATCGGTTAGCTCATAGCGGGCATTGATCTTGCCGACCGTAGTGCTGCCAAAGTTTTCATAATGCTCATAACGGCCTGCGATACCCATCGAGAAACGTTCGGACAGGTCGCCTTCGAGCCCAACATAGAAGCCATAGCTCTTTTCGCTGCTCTTGCCGGCGAACGTCGGGCTGGTGCCGCCATAACCGCTAGCAGCCGGGGGCATGGTAACTGTCGAGTCGAAAGCATAAACCCCGGGCGAAGTCTGCAAATAGAGGTTCTGCACCGCATAGGGGCCCGCGCCATAGGACTGCGGATCGCCTTCAGTCGCCTCATACTCTTCGCGGCGGAACTCGGCACCGGCCGACAGGGTCAGCGGGCTGTCGAGACCGATCTCTAACGGATAGGTCATGTCCAAGTTGAGGTTTAGCTCGCGCTGAATAAGCTTACCAAATTCGAATTCAGTTTGCGTGTCCGGGCCATAAGATGGTGCAAGCGAGTTATACATCGACAAGGCGAGTGACTGGCGTGCCAGCGAGCCCGACAGGTCGTAGGTAAAGCCCGAATCCATCTCGCCCTTGACGCCAATCACACCTATCGCTTGGTCGGTTTCACCGACAAAGCGCGGGGTGAAACCGGCTGGATAGAGCTCAGAGAAATTGAAGACGTTGCTGTCCTTCACCCAGCCCCCAGAGGGACAAGTAGCATTGCTTGCGGGGCAAGGCGTCAGGTAGATCGGGTGGCGGAAGGCCGAGTTAGCGCTCAAAGTGCCAGTCGATGAAGACGTGCCGTTGAACCTGACGGCAGAAGTGGTCACTGCTTCGCGATAGTTGAAGCTCTGGTCTGCATCTGAAGCGGCGAAGTTTCCGAACAGGTAGAAGGTCGCCTGCGGCGAGAAGTCGTATTCGCTGTTTACGACAAGCTTCCACCCGTCCGAGGGCGATGTGCCCCAGATCTGCACCGGCCCAGGATAGTTGGGCAACTGGTCTGCGAGGTTCGGGAACTGGTTGGCAAAATTGATTGCCGATGGGCGCGTCACGCCGCGGCTAGTCCCTTTTGTGTCGTAATATTCGCCGGCGATGCTGATGAAGCCCCGGTCGCCCAGCGCGAACCCGCCATAGCCGGAAAGCTGCCAGGTCTCGCCATCGCCGCCGTTGTCGTAGTTCTGGCCATAGAGCGCCTGCGCTTCAAAGCCGGTGTCCTTGCGCAGCCCATAGTTGAGCACACCGCCGATAGCATCCGAGCCATATTGGGCGGTCGCGCCGTCGCGAAGGACCTGAAGGTTACCAACCCCGATGGCGGGAATCGATGAGATGTCGGCACCCTGCGAGCCAAACGACAGCGCCGTGTCGCCACCGGTGTAGACCTGCACCAACGCCGAGCGGTTGAAACGCTTGCCGTTGAGCATTACCAGGATGTTGTCGGCCGGGAGGCCGCGCAGCGATGGCGCACGCACGAAGGTCGAAGCGTCGGAAATCGTGTTCTGCGGCACGAAGAAAGAAGGAACGACGTTCTTGACTACGTCGAGCATGTTGGCTGCGGGCTGCTGCTGAATTTCGGTCGCGCTGATCACATCGACCGGGGAGGCCGAATCCGTGACGCTGCGATCTGTGCGGCGCGAACCGATAACCACGATTCGTTCGCTGTCGGAGCCTTCGCTCGCCTGTGAATCATTCGATTGGGCGAATGCAGCATCCGAGCTTGCTACGGCGATCACCGCAGTAGCCGCAGCGAGCATCGCCCGACCAGAAACTTGCTTGCAACGCATTTGCATATAGTGTCACTCCCTAATATCGCCGCGCCAAACCGGCCTGCACTCAAGAGCGAGAAATACTACCCCTACCCGCCCTCGATCAGCGGATAGCCACAAGGCTCGCGATTGCCAAAATATGATTACGCTTCCACCGACAAACTGACGAAACTGTGTTCGATCCGCAACACTGCCCATGACCAATCCCCAACGAAAACGCCGCCCCGTCACGATGACGGAGCGGCGCCTTCCACTGAAGTATCAAGGGGAGATTACTTCAGGTCATCAGCCTTGATGGTGACATATTCGGTCGCGGCCTTCTTATTCTTTTCTCGCTCCTCATCGGGCGAAGGCACGAAGCCGCTTTTGGAGAGCGAACCGCCCGGCCCCCAACTCTTCACCCACTCCTGCAGGTACTGGTCTAAGCCGGGGATCGCGCGCCGATGCGCCGCCTTGACGTACACGTAGAGCGGGCGGGCGCCAGGATAGGCAAAGCTCGAGATGTTGTCATAGGTCGGCTCGACTCCGTTCATCGAGAGACCCTGCAGCTTGTTCAGGTTCTCTTCGAGGTAGGAATAGCCGAACACGCCTACTGAGCGGGGGCTGTTCTCGATCTTCTGCACGATCAGGTTGTCCTGCTCGCCCTGGTCGACATAGGCGCCGTCCGAACGGACTTCGGTGCAGAGCTGCGCGAACTTGTCTTCGTCGGTTTCCTTGAGCGCCTTCATCTCGTCATTGGTCTTACAACCCACTTCGAGGACCAGCTCCTTGAGCGCGTCGCGCGTGCCTGAAGTCGAAGGCGGGCCATAGACCAGGATGGGCTCGTTAGGCAGCGAGGGATCGACATCGGACCAGTTCTTGGCGGTCTGTTCCTTGCCATAAGGATTGGCGGCGAGCGCTTCGTAAACGATCTTTGGAGTGAGTTTCATCGTGATCCCACCCTTGGCCGAAGCGAAAGCGATCCCGTCAAGCCCGACCTGCAGTTCGACGATGTCGGTCACGCCGTTCTTCTGGCAGTCTTCGAACTCGCTCAGCTTCATGCGGCGCGAAGCGTTCGTCATGTCAGGGGTGGATGCGCCCACGCCCGAGCAGAACAGCTTGATGCCGCCGCCGGTGCCGGTCGATTCGATGAGCGGCGACTTGAATTCGGGGTTCGAGCGGGCGAAGCTTTCGGCCACTGCCTTGGCGAAGGGGAATACGGTCGACGAGCCGACTGCGCGGATCGAATCGCGCGTACTCGAAGTGCCGCTTTGGCCGCAAGCCGCCAGCGCGAGGGTCGAAAGCGCAATCAGGCAGGTAGTCTTGAAGTGACGCATGGGAAAATCCTCAAATTGGTCCCGGTTGGATCAGCTGCCCGCCTAGGACCGAAGCATGACAGGAATGTGACAAAATCGGTCGTGCGGGGCAGCGGGCAAACCGCCACCCCGACACATCGTCAGAAATCGATCTGGGCGCGCACACCGACCACATCGACCGAGTATGACCGGTCGCCGCCGGCCGCGGCGTAAACTGCGTCCGAATAGTCGAGCTTGCCGTAGTTCGCGAGCAGCATGGTGTAGTCGGTCGGCTTCCATGCCAGCGAGACGAAGTATCCGTCCTGCGTGCCGCCGACGATACCCGCATCGTTAAGGTCGAGATTGTCGTAGCGCAGGTTGAGCTGGAGCGAACCCATGCCGCCCTTGCCCATGGGGTTGGCAGGCTTGGTGCGGTCGAACTTGCCGCTCTTGAAACCGCGGGTATCGCCCTTGGTCAGGAAATAGCCCACTTCGGCATAGCCACCGAAGAAGGTCAGATCGAGCGCAACGCCCGGGGTCGAAACCTTCTGCCAGAAGCCTTCCGCAGCGACATGCAGCGGGCCGGCGATGGCGGCGGCTTCGAGGCCGTAGCCCAGCTCGCTGGTGGCTGCGAAATTACCAGAGTTGATGAAGCGTTCGCCAGTGAAGTGCACCAGCGGGCGCTGGCGATACCGCACCGTCGTGCCGTCTTTCTTGATGTCATTATAGTGGATCGAGCCGCCCAGGTGCAGCTGTGCACTGCCCAGCTTGGGCATCAGCACGAAGCGGCCGTCAACGCCGCGGTTACCCGTATCGGTATCGCTCATATTGTCGGTGAAAAAGCCGGCCTGTACAAGCGCGATGCCCTGCTTGTAGGTCAACGAGGCACCCACCCGGCGCTCAAAACCGAAGGCATCGGTGAAGGCGGCGCGTTCGATGAAGGTGGTGTGGAGGCTGCTGGTCAGCTCTTCGAGCGACTGGAAATTGTTCTGGTGACCGACCATCACTTCCACCGGACCATCGGTGTAAGAAAGGAAGGCGTCCGCCATTTCGACTTCATTGCCCGCGAAATCGGCTTCGAACTTGTAGCCGAAGCCGCCGGGGATCGTGCCTTCAACGCCGAGGCGAGCACGGCGCGCTTCGCTTCCGAAACCGTCCGAGCGGCCAGTTGAGCCGGGTACGCTGGTGAAGCCCATATCGTACATTAGGCGGCCGCGCGGCTTGAAGCTCCAGCCACCCTCGCCCTTGATTTCGGGCGCGCCCTTGAAGGCGATGATGGGGCCCTTTCCGGCCTTTTCGGCTGCAGCCGTGGCGGCAGTGGCGGCCTCGGTCGCTGCGCCAGCTTCGGTGCTGGCGGCTTCGGCCTTGGCTTCCGCTTCGGCCAGATCGGCCTCGAGTGAGTCGATACGGGCCGCCATGGCAGCCATGGCTGCACGCATTTCGGCTATTTCGCGAGCCGTGTCGGAGCTGTTCTGCGCATAGGCAGGCTGAGCAAGACAGATGGCGCCTGCAGTGGCAGCCAGCAGAGTCGATCGAAGCATTTGTGAAATCCCTGTTGCAGATTTACGAACGCTCTATGCCGCTCAAGTTACATTTTTGAGACAATCGGGAATTCTCGTGAAGTGAGCGAACGCGGTGAACAGGCGGGTGGCGGGTAAGCTGCGGGTTGCGTTAAATTTTCGCACTAACGCGCAAACCATGCTTAACGGCTTTTAAATCCCCCTCAGGCTGGGGAGGCTCGGGTCGGTAGGGTGTTTTTCTTGCCATCGCCTTTGCGGCGATGCTGGCGATCTATGCGTCTGCCTACCTTCCGCCGCGCATGGAAACGCCGCAGCTGGCAAGTTGCGTCGTTCCTGTCGAAGCACACATTTCAGCCGCGACACTGGCAAGGCCGGGCCTTCATTGGCGGTGCCACGGCACGAGACAGGATGCGGCCTGACAGCGAGCAGGCTCATCCCGCGCGCCAGGCGCGGTAGTTCCTGGCCCGCCGCGCCGCACGCCATTGGTCTGCGAGCAGCGCGACAATCGCGGAGCCGCCATCGCCAGGCGGCTTGCCCTTCGCCATCTTGGTGATCTGCTGCTTGGTCAGCGCCATGGTCGCCAGCCCCTTGAGCGTCGGGTTGTCGAACCCGGCCTCGGGCAGGGTCACATCGGCATTGAGCCCTTCGCGCCAATGCTGCGGCAACATAGGGTCTGCCGCCATGGCGCGCGCGATCCCGAGCAATTCGACCCCGAAGCCCTGCGCATCATGCGCCAGTGCGGCCTCGGCCACTGCGAGCCTTGTGATCCCGCCGGTGACCATGATCGGCATGTCCGCGACCTTGGCGATATCGCGCGCGAAGGTGATGAAATAGGCCTCGCGCGCGCCGGTCGAGCCTTCCTGCGGATTGCCCTGCATCGCCGGGCTTTCATAGCTGCCGCCCGAAAGCTCGACGAAATCGAGCCCATAGCCATTGAGCGATTGCACCACCTGCCGCGCATCCTCGAATGCGAAACCGCCGCGCTGGAAATCAGCCGAATTGAGCTTGATGGCGACACCGAAGCTGAGCTTCACCCGCTGGCGCACCGCTTCGACGATCCGCAGCAGGAAGCGCGCGCGGTTCTCAAGGCTGCCGCCCCATTCGTCGCTCCGCTGGTTGGTCAGCGGCGAGAGGAACTGGCTGATGAGATAACCATGCGCGCCGTGGATCTGAACCCCGTCGAACCCGGCTTCTTCGGCCGTCTGCGCGGTGTCGGCAAAGCGCGTGATGATCGCCTCGATTTCCTGCACTTCGAGCGTGCGCACCGGCGCGAAGAGCGACGAAAACTTGCCAAGATTGAGTTCCACGCCGGAAGGCGAGACCGCGACTTCGCCCAGGCTCTTGTACAGCTGGCGCCCGGGATGGCTGATCTGCAGCCAGAACTGCCCACCGCCCGCCTTGCCGATCTCGGCCCATTTGCGGAACGGCGCCACATCGGTGCCCTTCCGCAGCACGACCCCGCCCGGCCCCGTCAGCGCGGACGGATCGACCATGATATTGCCCGAGAGAATCAGGCCGACGCCGCCTTCGGCCCATTGGCGATAGAGCGAGAACAGCTTGTCGCCCGGATACTGCCCCGGCTGCACCGCCAGGTTCTCTTCCATGGCCGCCTTGCACAGGCGGTTGGGCAGGACGCTGCCATTTGGCAGGGTGAGCGGCTGGAACAGCGGGCTGGGGTCTGGCGTCATCGATCCTCCGATAGCTGGAACGGCGCGATTACTTCAGGCCGCACGCGGACGAGGCGCTTGGTCGCACGGTCGAGCATCGCCCATGTGGTCCGCGCTGAAACGATCACCTTGCCCGCTTCATTGCGAAAATCGACCCGGCGATCGGATTTCGCGCCTTGGGCAGGCCCGTCGATCCAAGTCTCGCCCGTCACGCTCTCGCCCTCGGCGATATTGCCGCGGTAGTCGATCTCGTGCCGGATCACGACCCAGAAGAAATGGGCGTTGTCCTCGGGCCGCGCCGCCGCTTCCCAATGCGCGGTGGCGATATCCTGCACCCACTGCACCCACACGGTGTTGTTGACGTGCCCGAGCTCGTCGATGTGCTCGGGCAACCCCGTGAATTGCCGAGTGAAGCGTCGGGACATTACTGCTCGCCGGCCATGCCCATCTGCCACAGGATGAAGGCGAATTCCTCGGCCACTTCGTAGATCGAATTCCAGCGGCCCGACTTGCCGCCATGGCCCGCGCCCATATTGGTCTTGAACAGCAGCTCGTTGCTGTCGGTCTTGGTGTCGCGCAGCTTCGCGACCCACTTGGCCGGTTCCCAATAGGTCACGCGCGGATCGTTGAGCCCGGCGGTTACCAGCAGCGGCGGATAGGCCTGCGCCTTGACCTGGTCATAGGGCGAATAGCTGAGCATGTAGGCGAAGGCTTCCTTATCGGTGATCGGATTGCCCCATTCCTGCCATTCGCCCGGAGTCAGCGGCAGGCTCTCGTCGAGCATGGTGTTGATCACGTCGACGAAGGGCACATGCGCCACCACGGCGCCGTATTGCGCCGGATCCTGATTCACGACGGCGCCCATCACCTGGCCGCCGGCCGAACCGCCCGAAGCAGTGACCTTGCCTTCCGCCGTATAGCCCAGCGCAATCAGCCCGCGCCCGGCATCGACGAAGTCGTTGAAGGTGTTGCGGCGTTCGAACAGCTTGCCCTGCAAATACCAGCGGCGGCCGAGATCGTCGCCGCCGCGTACATGCGCGATGGCATAGGCGAAGCCGCGATCGACCAGGCTCAGCCTTGTGGTCGAGAAACTTGGCGGCATTGCATAGCCATAGGAGCCATAGGCATAGAGGTGCAGCGGCCCGCCCGGCCCTCCGTTCATCTTGTCGCGATCTTTGCGCATCACCACGCTGACGGGCACCTTCGTGCCGTCGCGCGCTTCGATCATCACCCGTTCGGTGGTGTAGAGCGAGGAATCGTAGCCGCTCGGGATTTCCTGCTGCTTGAGCAATTCCAGCCTTCCGTCGGCGAGGTGGAAATCATAAACTGAATCCGGCGTGACCATGCTTTCATAGGCCAGCCGCAGCTTATTGACGTCATATTCGGGATTGTTGGACAGACCCGCAGAATAGCTCGCTTCGGGGAAAGCGATCGGCTTCGCCGTGCCCGGCTGCTTATAGGAGCGGACCTGCACCTGGTCGAGCCCGTCGAGCCGCCCTTCGGTGACGAAGAAGTCTTTGAACAGGTCGAAACCGGTCAGGTAGAATTCGTCCGATCCCGCGATCACCGTCTGCCAGTCGCCCGGCGTTTCCAGCTTCGCCTTGGCAAGGCGGAAATTGATGTGGTCGTCATTGGTCCACACCCACACTTCGCCATCTCTTAAGTCGACCGAGTATTCCACGCCCTTCTGGCGCGGCTTGACCAGTATCTGTTCGCCAGTGGGGTCGTCGGCGCGCACCAGCCGAACTTCGCTGGTTTCATTGTCGCCTGCGCCGATGATCAGCCAGTCGTCCTGCCCCGAAAGGCCCGTGCCTACGCCGAAGCTCTGGTCCTCTTCCTTGTAGAGCGTCACGTCGTTCTCGACCGGCGTGCCGATGACGTGCAGCTTTGCCTCGAGCGTGCGCCATTCCTCGGTCGCAGGGCCATAGACTAGCGCCGTGTCCTTCGCGACCCAGGTGAGGCCGCCGCGCAGCCCGGTCAGTTCGTCGGGCAGCAGTTCGCCGGTCTGCAAATCCTTGATCCGCGCCGTGTAGCGTTCCGAGCCGTTAGTGTCGGTCGAATAGGCGAGATAGCGCCCGTTCATGCTGATCGAGGCCGCGCCGAGGCGGAAATATTCGTGCCTTTCAGCCAGCTCGTTCTCGTCGAGGATCAGCACGTCATCGCCGCCTGCCACGGGCTTGCGGTAATGCTTGCGATATTGCGCACCTTCCTCGAACTTCGACCAGTAGATCCAGTCGCCATCCTTCTGCGGAACGCTGCTATCGTCTTCCTTGATCCGCGCCTTCATCTCTTCGAACAGCGTGTCGGTGAGCGCCTGCTGCGGCGCCATGCGCGTTTCGAACCAGGCGTTTTCGGCCTTGATGTAATCGAGCACATCCTCGTCATCGACCTTGGGATAGGACTCGTCGCGCAGCCAGTGATAGGGATCGGTCAGCGTGATGCCTTGATGGGTGTAGCTGTGCTCGCGCTTCTCGGCGACCGGCGGAGAGGTCGGGGCCTTGGTGGTCACTGTTTCATTGTCCTCATTGATGGCGGCGGCCGGTGCGGCCAGCGGTGCGATTGCCAGGCAGGCCGCGATTGCGGTCGACGCTAAATTCCCGATGGTCACGTAGTCGGCTTCCTTCCTTGCTGCCCGACGCGGCTGGTATCAGTCGCGCGGGGAGACTATGTAGACGTCATTTAGAGGACTGCGTGCTTGCCGCAAGCGCCAAGCACCACCAATGCAGGATCGATCAAATGCTTATGCAGACCCATAAAGCCCGCCTGGCCGCGCTGCGGAAGGAACTCAAGCGCCGCGGGCTCGACGGTTTCATCGTGCCGATTTCCGACGAACACATGAGCGAATATGTTGGCACCTATGCCCAGCGGCTGCAATGGCTCACCGGCTTCGGCGGATCGGCCGGCAGTGCGGTGGTGATGCAGGACCAGGCAGCAATCTTCGTTGACGGGCGCTACACCGTGCAAGTGCGCGACCAGGTCGACGAAAAGCTGTTCAAATACCGCTCGGTCCCGAAGGACACGATCGGCGGCTGGATCGGCGAGCAGGCACAGCAGGGCGCGCGTATCGGCTATGACCCGTGGCTGCACAGCCGCCAGTGGGCGCAAGCCACCGCCAAGGCTGCGGCCAAGGCCGGGGCCGAACTGGTCGCGGTCGACAGCAGCCCGATCGACGCGGTTTGGCAGGACCAGCCCGAGCCCTCTCCCGCGCCCGCGATCGTGCATGACACTGCGCTCGCCGGGCGCAGCTCGTCGGAAAAGCGCGCGGAAATCGCCGACTGGCTCAAGCGCGAAGGGCATGATGCGGCAGTGATCTCCGCGCTCGATTCCGTCGCTTGGCTGCTCAATATCCGCGGCGCCGATGTGTCGCATACGCCGGTGGCGCTGAGCTATGTTATCGCGCATGCCGACGGCACGGCGGAACTGTTCATCGCTTCGGAGAAGGTCGCGCCCGAACTGGCACAGCACCTCGGCAATGCGGTTTCGGTGCGTGAACGCCGCAGCTTCGCTTCGGCGCTGGGCGCGATGAAGGGCAAAAGCGTGGCGGTCGACCCCAATTACGGCGTCGACGCGATCGCGCAGCTGCTCGAAGCCGGCGGCGCGACGGTGAGCTTCGAGCGCGACCCCACCATCCTGCCGCGCGCGATCAAGAATTCGGTTGAACAGCAGGGGCAGCGCGATGCGCAGGCACGCGACGGCGCGGCAGTGGCGCGCTTCCTGCGATGGATCGAGGAAACTGCCCCGTCGGGCGAAGTCGACGAGCTGGCCGCCTCTGCCAAGCTGCGCGAGTTCCGCGAGGAGCTAGGCAACCTCAGGGATCTGTCGTTCGACACGATCTCGGCTGCCGGTCCGCACGCCGCGCTGCCGCATTACAAGGTGGATGAAGACAGCAATATCCCGATCCCGCCTTCGAGCATTTACCTGGTCGATTCGGGCGGGCAGTACCCGTCGGGCACCACCGACATCACCCGCACGGTGTGGGTCGGCCCGGGCGAGCCGACGGCGGAGATGAAGGACCGCTATACCCGCGTGCTCAAGGGCCATATCCAGATCGCGCGCGCCGTGTTCCCCCAGGCGACCAGCGGCGGGCAGCTTGACGGTTTCGCGCGGCAATATCTGTGGGAAGCGGGGGTCGATTATGCCCACGGCACCGGCCACGGCGTCGGCAGCTTCCTGTCGGTGCACGAAGGGCCGCAGCGGATCGCCAAGCCTTCGGGCGGGCAGGCCGGGACCGAGCAGGAATTGTTCGCGGGCATGATCCTTTCGAATGAGCCGGGCTATTACAAGCAGGGCCATTTCGGCATTCGGATCGAGAATCTGGTGCTGGTCGAGAAGCGCACGATCGATGGCGCGGAAGGCGACTATCTCGGCTTCGAGACGCTCACTTTCGCGCCGATCGACCGCACGCTGGTCGAGAAGAGCCTTCTTACCGAGAGCGAGATCGCCTGGTGGGGCGACTACCACGCGCGGGTCCGTGCGATCCTGGCGCCGCAGCTCGAAGGCGAGGATCTGGCCTGGCTTGAACGGCATTGCGCGCCGCTCTAGCTTCGACCCGCCGGGGATTCCGCTTGTAGGGATCTTCTTGTTCTTTCAATGTTCCATTCGACGCATCGCGATCGGCGCGGCGCGAATTGGAAAAGATGCATGATTGGATATGTCACGCTGGGCACCAACGATTTGGCGCGGGCGGCGCGCTTCTATGGTGCGATCGCGGCTGAAATGGGCGTCGGGCGGATGATGGAATTCGACAGTTTCATCGCCTGGGGCACGTGGGACGGCGGCGCCGGGATCGCCGCGACCAAGCCCTTTGAAGGCAAGGAGGCCACGGTCGGCAATGGCACGATGGTTGCGATCCAGGCGAACGACAAAGAGCAGGTCCACCGGCTATACGATATCGCGATGGCGCATGGCGGCAGCGACGAAGGTGCACCCGGCCCGCGCGGCGAAGCCGACGCCAACGGCAAGGTGTTCTACGCCGGCTATTTCCGCGACCCCGACGGCAACAAGCTCAACGCTTTCTGCATGGCGGACGCCTAGCGACCGTTCCAGGCTTGCGCTCAGCTCAACGCCGCGCGCGGCGCAATACAAACCGCGACAAACTCGCGCAAATCCGGCATAATCCTGCTACACAGCGGGGTTAGAACGGCAGGGTGAGTTGCGAAGGGCACCTTTTCCGATTTCACGGCCTCTCCCCCTTGGTGGCCGGGCAAGCCCTTCGCAGCTCCCCTGACAAACCGCAGGAGCAAGGATTATGCGTAAGTTCACTCTCACTCTCTCAGCCGCAGCGCTCGCACTGAGCTGCACAACGATCGCCCATGCCGACCACCACGGCGGCCAGCGCGGCCTTAATCCCGACGCCTATGGCGATGGCATCGTGACGCTGGCCGAACACACTGCCCAGGTCGGCAAGATGTTCGACCGGATGGACGTCAATGGCGACGGCGTGCTCGACCAGGCCGACCGCGAAGCGCGCCAGGCGCAACGTTTCGCCAATATCGATACCGACGGCAATGGCGAGCTGAGCCCGGCTGAACTCAAGGCTGCACGTGAGGCGCACGCCACCAAGAGGGGCGAACGCCGCGCCAAGATGGCAGAGCATCGCGGCAAGCGCCCTCAAGGCGAAATGCACGGACCCGGCGGAGGCCGCGGCCCGGGCGGCCCCGGCATGGTGCTGCGCGGCGCCGACACCGATGGCGACAAGTCGATCACGCGCGCCGAATTCGAGGCCGCGGCAGCCAAGCGCTTCGTGCGCATGGACGCAGACGGCTCGGGCGGGATCACGGCTGAAGAACGCAAGGCCGCGCATCAGGCGATGCGCGCCCGCATGCAGGAGCGTCGCCAGCAACGTCCGGCTGACTGAACCAGCCTTCACTTCCGGTTGAGCATGGGCGGCTAGTGCGGCAAGGTGGCGGAGCATGACGCAAAACGCGCCCATCAAACTGCTGCTGGTCGATGACGAACCGACCCTGCGCGAACCCCTGTCCGAGTATCTCACCGGCCAGGGGTTCAGCGTTCGCCAAGCCGAAAACGCCGCACTGGCGCGCAGCGAGCTGGCGCGCGAGCACCCGGATCTGGTGCTGCTCGACATCATGATGCCGGGAGAGGACGGGCTCTCGCTCACTCGGCATGTGGTCGAAACGCGCCAGGTTCCCGTGATCGTGCTTACCGCACGCGGTGAAGCTATGGACCGAATCGTAGGGCTCGAAATGGGCGCCGACGATTATATCGTAAAGCCGTTCGAGCCGCGCGAACTTGTCGCCCGCATCCGCACGGTGCTGCGCCGTGCCACGCGGGGAACAGCCGCTGCCGGGATCGATGGCTGGAATTACCAGTTCGAAGGCTGGCGGCTCGATCCGCTCAAGCGCCGTCTCACCGATCCGCAAGGCACGCTGGTGCCGATCTCTACCGCCGAATTCCGGATGCTCCGCTCCTTCCTCGACTTCCCGCGCGAGGTGCTCGACCGCGACCGCCTGCTCGACATGGTGCAGGGGCGCGAGGCG
>JALRKY010000028.1 GCA_023260985.1 Altererythrobacter sp.
GGTCAGGTTGCCGCCGCGGGCAACTTGCCAGAAATAATACAGATGATGGTAATTCAACCGGCTCATAGTTCTGTTTTTGTGAACGATATCTAACTTATTATGTATTTTACTTATATTAAGTCAGTTTGCACAATAGCGCTACTTTTCATTGCTCGGGGTGACAGATGCAAACGTTATTTCATATTTCGGCCTTTAAAGCCGTTTTACTGGCTTTAGTCGCTCTGCTTGCGGTCCTTCACACCCTGCGTGTCGAGCACGCCGCGAAGCACGTGATAGCGCACGCCCGGAAGGTCGCGCACACGGCCGCCGCGGATCAGCACGACGCTGTGTTCCTGCAGGTTGTGGCCTTCGCCGGGGATGTAGGAGATGACTTCGCGCTGGTTGGTCAGGCGCACCTTGGCAACCTTGCGCAGAGCGGAGTTCGGCTTCTTCGGCGTCGTGGTATAGACGCGCGTGCAGACGCCGCGCTTCTGCGGGTTCTGCTCCATCGCAGGGACCTTGCTCTTGGCCTTCTGCGGGGTGCGGCCCTTGCGGACCAGCTGGTTGATCGTCGGCATAGACTTCTTTCTCTTCACCGTGTTGCGGTGTCGTCCATTCTTTCAACCGTTCGTGCTGAGCTTGTCGAAGCACCGTCTTCCTTGAAAGAAGCAAAGTGCAACCCTTCGACAGGCTCAGGGTGAACGGAGAAGGAAATTCCTTCACCGTATGTATGGTGACACCTGATGCGATCGGGATGGAGGTTGCTCGTTCACCCGGCCCGTTCGTGCTGGGCCTGTCGAAGAACGACGGGCTGCGCACGCGGCGGCATGAACAAGCTGAAACGCTCCACCCAAAAGCCACTGGCCACCGGGTTACTTTGACGGCTGCCCCTCTCCCCGCTCATCCGTCATCCTGAACTTGGTTCAGGAGAACAAACCACTGGGAGCCAATAGAAAAGAGCCACGCCGCAACAGCGACTGGCCCCCGGGACATGACCGGCAATGTTCAGCTCTATTGACCTTGCGAGGCCAAAGGCCCCGTTCGGTTGGCGCGCCCTTATGTTGGATTCGCCCAAAGGTCAAGGATCGCGTGGCCCGGCCGCGCGATCCCCTGCCCCTCAATCCCGCCGGTCGCGCTTTTCCTGCCCGCGCGGTACGGCCCGCAGCAGGAAAAGCCATCCGAGGCGCTCTATGCCGAGCTGGAGGCACGCGCGCTAGGCGTGGCGCGCGAGCTGGTGCAGCGCGAACGCGACCAGCAGGTGGCGGATTTGCTCCCGCTGCTCGACCACATGGTGAAGAACCGGGTGGAAGGCCGCGCCTATATCACCGGGGTGGATGTGACCAAGACCATCGCCGAAAATGCGGAGATGATGAGGAAGAGAAAGCTCTCTGGTTAGAGCCAATTCGGCGCGTAGCGCCGCAAGGGCGACCGCCCGCCCGGAGGGCTTTGCCCGGAGGATAGCCAAGTGAGCGGAGGCGAACGCCGGCGCTTGAGGCCAATCAAAACCAACCCCTGACGCCTAGGAGGAATTTCCAGCCGGTGGGGTCATCGCCCGCGGCGCGCGCGATATCCGCCGTCTCGCCCAGCTTCGCTTCATATTCCACGCCGACATAGGGCGCGAATTCGCGCACGATCTCATAGCGCAGGCGCAGGCCGGGTTCGATCTTGGTCAGCCCCGCGCCGATCCCGCGTTCGGGGATGTCCTGGGCCGAGGCTTCCAGCTCGACCCGCGGCTGCAGGATCAGGCTTTGCGTGATCTTCTGGTCGTATTCGCCCTTGAACCGCGCGCTAAGGTCGCCCCGGTCGCTCAGGAAGGCCGCGGCGTCGACGTGGAACATGTAGGGGGCAAGCCCCTGTATGCCGAGCGCGAGGTGGCTGCGCGTTTCGGGCTCGATATCCAGCCGCGCGCCCGCCTGTAGGTCGAAGAAGGGGCCGATCGCGTGGCTCCACAGCGCCTGCACTTCGGCACCCTCGACGCTGCCGCCGATCTCGCCCTCCCCTTCGGTCTTGAGCACGAATTTGTCGATGTCGCCGCCGTACCAGGCCTGCGCGTCCCACAGCCAGCCGTCCTCGCCGCCCTCTGCCGGGATGCGCGCCTCCAGCCGTTCGACCAGCACCATGCCGGTGGTCATTTCGCCGTGCATGCGGCGGTTTTCCTCGCGGGCGGCGGCCATCGCGTCGGCGCCCCAGATCGCATCGGCAGCGTGGAGCGGGCCTTCGAGCGCACGCGCGGGCGCGGCGCCGGGCGCTGACTTGTCCACCATCGGCATTGTGTGCTGCGAATGGTCCATCGCGCCATGATTGGCGTGATCGTCCTTCGGCGGGCATTGCTCGGGCGGCAAATGGCCCATCGCGCAATGATCCATCGGAGCTGGCGTTGGCGTGGGAGCGGGCGCCTGCTGGTGCGCAGAGTGGTCATGCGCCGCATGGTCCTGCGCCATGGCGGGGGTCGCTAGCATTGCAACGCCAGCGAGAAGGAGCGCGCGCATCAGTGGTGCCCCCCGTGCGGGAAGGGCCGCACCGTCACCACCTGCATCATCCCGGCGTGCATGTGATAGAGCAAATGGCAGTGGAACGCCCAGTCTCCCGGCTCATTGGCCGTGAGGTCGAAGGTCGCGGTTCCGCCCGGTTGCACCACCACGGTATGCTTCAACGGCTGGTGCATGTGGTCCGCGCCATTGACCAGTTCGAAGAAATGGCCGTGCAGATGGATCGGATGCGCCATCATGGTGTCGTTGACCAGCTTCACCCGCACCCGCTCGTCATATCCGAAGCGGATCGGATTGTCGGTGACGGCGGAGAAGGCCTTGCCGTCAAACGACCACATGTAGCGTTCCATATTGCCGGTGAGATGGATCTCCATCTCCCGCTCGACCATGCGGTGCGGGTTCATCCGCTTCGCCTTGAGATCGGTGTAGCGCAGCACGCGGTGCTTGACCTTGTCGAGCCCGAGGCCGGGGAAATCCATCCGGTCGACCGGCATCGGCGCAATCATGTCCACCCCCGGGCCGACTTCCACGTCATCTGGCACCAGGCTCTTGTCGCGCATCGAGTGGTCCATGCCCCCCATGTCGCTCATGCCGCCATGCCCGCCCCCATGCGCGGAATGGTCCATCCCGCCCATGCCCATGTCGGCCATGGTCAGCGTCGGCACTTCGCGCAGCGGCGGCGGAGTGGCGATATGGCCCGGGTGCGAGGTCAGGCTGGCAACGCCCATGCCGCTGCGGTCCATCGCTTCGGCCACCAGCGCGTGGCTGCCGTCGGGCGGGGTCACGATCACGTCGTAGGTTTCGGCCACCCCGATCTGGAATTCGTCCACCACCACATCGGCCACATCGATCCCGTCCGCCGCGATCACCGTCATCGGCACGCCGGGAATGCGCACGTTGAAGAATGTCATTGCGCTGCCATTGATCACGCGCAGCCGCACCCGCTCGCCGGGCTTGAACGCCAGCTGGAGGTTGTCCGCCGGGCCGTGGCCGTTGATCAGGAACGTATAGGCCATGCCGGTCACGTCGGAGATGTCGCGCGGGTTCATCCGCATCTTGCCCCACATGCGGCGATCCGCCCCGCTCATCTCGCCATCGCTGGCGGTCTGCATCTGGCGGTTGAAGTAATGCTCGCCGACCTTGAGCTTGCGCATGATCTCGTGCGGATGCATCGGCGTGAATTCGCTCAGCAGCACCACATAGTCGCGGTCATAGCGCGGATCGGGCTCAGCGCTTTCGATCACGATCGGCCCATACAGCCCGGCCTGCTCCTGCAGGCCCGAATGGCTGTGCCACCAATAGGTGCCGTTCTGGCGGATCGGGAATTCGTAAGTGAAGGTTTCTCCCGGCTTGATACCGGGGAAGCTGACACCCGGAACCCCGTCGAACTGGAAAGGCAGAAGCAGCCCGTGCCAGTGGATCGAGGAATCCTCGGCAAGGTTGTTGGTCACGTGCAGGCGGACGTTCTGGCCTTCCTTCAGTCGGATCAGCGGCCCCGGCACCGTGCCGTTTACGGCATGGGCATGTCCCACGCGTCCGCCGGTCATGAAGTGGTGGTCGCCGATCGCGAGTTGGATATCCTTGCCCGACAACTCGCCGAAGCCCCGCCGCGCATGCGGCAGCGATGCGCCCTTGGCCCAGGCGGGCACGGGAAGCCAGGCAGCGGCGGCCAGGCCGACGGTGCTGGTGATCAGGCGGCGGCGGGAAACAGCAATAGACATACAGGGCGTTACAACTTGTAGACTCGTAGATCGGTTCCCGCTATATACCCCCGTAGGGTATTTGAAAAGGGACTATTTTGATGTCGACTCAAACCACCGCCAAACTCAACCGGCTCAATCGCATAGCCGGCCAAGTGCGCGGCGTGGCGAAGATGGTCGAGGAAGACCGCTATTGCATCGATATCCTGTACCAGATCCAGGCAATCAGGTCCGCCCTCGCCAGGGTCGAAAGCCAGATCCTGAAGGATCATGCTGCCTGCTGCGTGGCCGAGGCGATCGCATCGGGCGACGTTCAGGAACAACGCGCCAAGTTCGAAGAGCTGGTCGATTTGATGGAGCGCGCGCGCGGCTGATATATTGCCGATGCTGTCGGCATTCCGCAAATATTCACCTTTCTACGACCGAACGCGCCCGGTCGGATTAACCCTCGCCTTGCGCAACCTGCGCCTTCTCCGGCACTCCGGCCATTTCCTGCACGACAGCCATCCTGCCGGTTTCTACCTGATCCACGCCATCGGCCTTGCCCTCGCGGTAGACCTGTTCCGTGTAGCGTTGGCCGGCCATGACGACGACCTCGTCGAGCGCCGCCGACCCATTCGCCTATGGCTGCAGATCCTCGTCGCGGCGCAATCGGGCGCAGGATGAAACGCTCGCTCTCGAGCGTCGGGGTAGCAAGTCTTGTTGTCATTATGCGGTCAGGTGCGCGACAAGCGCCTTTACTTTCTTCTGGCGCCACTGCGGCAGAGGCGCGAGGAGCCAATAGCCACGTCGCGTTTCTTCCGGACCTTCGAGAATTTCGAGCTTGCCTGCACTTATCGCTTCCTCAACCAACGGCAATGGCAGTTCGGCCTTGCCCAGCCCGGCAATCGCCGAACTCAGCGCCTGGCCCGGATTGCCCGTCGTCACGCAGGATTTGGCATTGTCGGGCAGGCTCGATCCGGGCCAGCTGATCCAGCTATCCTGCCCGCCAGGCGCGGCCACGACAACGCGCTGCGCCGCAGCCAGTTCAACGCCCTCGAGTTCGCCCGGCCCGTCGATGAGCCGCACTGCAAGGTCGAGGTTCGCTTCGGTGAAGTCGGCATTCTCGTCAGCCACGATGTGGTACTGAATGTCGGGATTGGCCGCCTTGAAGCTTGCCAGCCGCGCGCCGAGCCATTGCGCGTAGAACTCGCGCGGCACGGCGATGGTATAGCGGTCCGAGGCCTGCCCGGCCTGCATCGCCTGCACGCTTTCCTCGAACTTGAGGAAACCTTCGCGCAGCGTATCAAGCCCCGCGCAGCCTTCCTCGGTCAGTTCGAGCCCCTTGCTGGTGCGGCGGAACAGCACGACGCCCAAGTGATCCTCAAGCGCGCGGATCTGCTGCCCGACCGCCGCTGGCGTCACCGCCAGCTCGTCCGCGGCGCGCGTGAAGGAAAGGTGCCGCGCGGCGGCATCGTAAACGCGTAAGGCGTTGAGAGGCAGGAGGGTCCGCTTCATGGAACACGGAAATTAGGCGCAGAGACCCCCGCGCTCAAGTAGCGAAGCGTAAAAACAAAAAGGATTAGTTCGCCGTGGCGGGCGCCGCCAAGGGGAAGAAGGGGATGCGCACTTCCAGCGGCGTGCCGTCATCGCACACGAAAGTGTAGAAGCCTTCCATCGAGCCATGCGGGGTCGCCAGCGGGCATCCCGAGACATAGTCGTGGCTTTCCCCGGGGCGCAGCACCGGCTGTTCGCCCACTACGCCTTCGCCGTCGACATGATTGACCATGCAGCGCCCGTCGGTGATCCGCCAATGGCGGGTGCGAAGCTGCAAAGTCTCGTGGCTGCCGTTCTCGATACGGATATGGTAGACCCAGAACCACTTGCCCACATCTGGCTGCGATTGTTCGGGCAGGAAGTTGACCGCGACCCGCACGGTAACCCCTTCGGTGGTGGCAGCGTGTTGGAACAGCTCTTTCATGACAGGCTAAAGTTAGCGATTGGATCGCGCACGACAAGATGCCGGGCGCGGTAATCCACCTCCTTCGTATGCCGGCCGAGCTTGGGATTACCGCGCAATGGTGTTAAACTAAAGCATTCCGAAAACCTGGCGCAAGCCGAGCGGAAGCTCGGCAACAGGCTTGAGACGAAAGCGGCAGAGGCAGCGCAGGCCAAATCCTCGGCAGGCAATGGCGGCTGGCTGAGGATGGACCGGCTCTAGCCTTTCAGCGCGCCAGCGCTTCTTCGATCTGCGCCAGCCGCTCCTTGCCGAAGAACATCTCGTCGCCCACGAACATGGTGGGAATGCCGAAGGTGCCGCGATCAACCGCCTTTTGGGTATTGTCGATAAGGCCTTGCTTCAGCTCGTCGCTCTGCTCCCGTTCGAACAGGTCGCGCGCGTCGAAACCGGCTGCGGTCACCGCCGCGGCGACCGCTTCGGGATCGCTTACGTCGAGATCCTGCTCCCAGATCGGCGGCAGCATCGCTTCGACGAATTGCACCCCGAGCCCGTCCTGGTCCACCGCAAAGAGCATCCGTTGCAGCACGACCGAATTGAACGGAAATTTCGAGTTCATGCGGAACCTGTCCAGGCCGTGCTTGGCGATGAAGCGCCGCATCTCCAGCATCGCATAGGCGTTCTTGCCCTTCACCTCCGCGTCGCGGATCATCGGCGGGGCATTGCCGGTGAGCTTGTGCATTCCGCCGAGGAATACCGGCAAGACATCAAGCTCCGCGTCCAGTTCGCGCAACAAGTCGCGCAGCGGCCACCACACCAGATAGGCATTGGGGCTAACGAAATCGAAGATCAGTTCGACGCGTCTGGACATGGCCGGACACTCTCCTTCAGCGATGACTAAGATTCGCACGATCATGATGGCGAGAGCAAGCGGGCCTTTCCTGCCCGCCACGGTTAATTTCGCATAAACTCTAGATGGTGGACAAATCTTAGTCCGCTGAAGGGCATGTGCGGCATGGACTGAAAACCGTCAGGGGACAGGTGCGATGTTCAAAATGCTCGGAAGGCTGGCCCCAAGGCTGCGCCGCGACCTTCGCGGCAACGTGCTGATCGTGACCGCGATCGGCGCGGCACCGACCGTAGGCGCGGCAGGGCTTGGCGTCGACACGATCCAGTGGTTCTTGGCCAAGCGGCAATTGCAACAGGCAGCTGGCTCGGGCGCGCTGGCTGGGGCGATGAGCCATTATCGCGGGTTCACGATCGCCGATCCGGTTAGCAACACGATCGATCGCAATTTCCCCTATGTGGTGACGCTTGAACGCGTTGTCAGCCCGCCTGCAGTAGGCGCCTATGCGGGCGACCCGCGCGCAGTCGAAGTGCTGATCAGCGTCAATCGAAAGCTGCCCTTCTCCGGTATTTTCATGGAGAATACACCCGTGATCCGCACTCGGGCGGTCGCCACTGCAATGGCGGTTGGCGAGCCTTGCGTGATCGCGACCGCGACAGACGGCATCGGTATCGATGTGTTCGGTAATGCCGACGTCAATCTCGACTGTCCCGTTGCATCGAATTCGCCTCAAGACGTGTCGGTCGACGTCAGCGGCACCGGCTATCTCGACACCAACCTCATCATAAGCGTGGGCGGGATCGACTGGGCTGCAGCGCGCATCAGCTATCGGCTCGAGCCGTTTATCCCGTTCATCCCGATACCGCCGATCAAGATCCATGAAACTAGCGTCGCCTATATTCCCGCTGGCGTCTGAGCCTGACGAACCGAGTGGCCTCTGCCGAAAGGGCTAGAAACCTGCCGATTTGAGCGCCTGATCGAGATCCTCGATCAGATCTTGTGGGTCCTCCAGGCCAATATTGATCCGTAGCAGGCCTTCGGCCACGCCCATTTCCGCGCGCGCCTCCCCGCTCATCGCTGCATGGGTGGTGGACGCCGGGTGGCACATCAGGCTCCGAGAATCGCCGATATTGTTCGAGATATCGACCAGTTCCATCGCGTCGAGGATTGCAAAGGCCTTGGCACGACTGCCCACATCGAAAGCGAAGATCGAGCCGGTCGCATCCATCTGCTTGAGCGCCAATTCATGGCGCGGATGGCTCGGCAGGCCGGGATGAAGGATGCGGGGAACGCGCGGCTCGATGAAGCGACCGAGTTCGAGCGCGTTTTCGCTCTGCTTATGCGCCCGCAAACTCAGCGTTTCGAGCCCCTTGTGCACTACCCAGGCGTTGAAGGGCGAGATATTCGGGCCAGTATTGCGCTGGAATGGCAGCAGCACATCGTTGATGAACTCCGAGCTGCCGCAAACGGCGCCGGCGAGCACCCTGCCCTGCCCGTCCATCAGCTTGGTGGCGGAATAAGCCACAACTTCTGCGCCGAATTCGAGCGGGCGCTGAAGCGCGCTGGTGGCGAAAGCGTTGTCGACAACCGTGACGATGCCATGCGCGCGGGCGAGGCCGCAAACGAAAGCAAGATCGACCACGTCGAGCGTGGGGTTGGCGGGCGTTTCGAAGAAGAAGACCTTCGTGTTCGGGCGGATCGCGGCTTCCCACGCGGCATTGTCGGTGCTGTCGATCACGCTCACTTCGATGCCAAAACGCGGGCAAAGGTGGTCGAGCAGCCAGCGGCACGAACCGAAGGCAGCGCGCGCGCCGACAACGTGGTCACCGGCGGAAAGCTGGCACAGCAGCGCCGCGGTCATCGCCGCCATGCCGCTCGCTTGCGCGCGGCAAGCCTCTGCCCCCTCCAGCAGCGCAATGCGTTCTTCGAGCATGGCGACGGTGGGATTCTGCAGGCGCGAATAGGTCATCCCTTCGGCCTCGCCCGCGAAACGGTCTGCCACCGTCCGCGCATCGTCATAGGTATAGCCAGAGCTGAGGAACAGCGCCTCGCTCGTTTCGCCATGCTCGCTGCGCCAGGTGCCGCCGCGCACTGCTCGGGTGGCGGGGCGCCATTTGCGGGTCACGGCCCGATCCATGCCAGTGGTTTTCTTCATGACAGGCGGGTTAGTCGCCGCGGCTGCCATCGCGCAATAAAAAAGCGGGGCACACAGGCCCCGCTTTCTAATTCTCCTATGCGACTGAAAGCTCAGGTGCTGACCGGCTCGTCATCACCGTCGAGCAGGATGATGCCCAGGGTAATACCGGCGATGGCACCTAGAACTCCCAGAAGCGTCCCTCCACCAAGCTCCTGCTCGTCCGAAACCGGAGCGCGCTCCGAAACCTGCGCTTGCAAGGCAATCGGGGCAGCCATCAATGCGGCCGCGCTTGCAGCAAGACCAATCTTCTTCGCCATAAAACGCGTCCTTCTGAATTCTGACGGAGAATTTCCCGTCAATTTGATTCTGCAATTCGAATTATTGCCACCTCTATTCCTTAATCATGTCAGTCCCGACTATGGAAGCAAAAGCAAAAGCATAGACTAGTACACTTTAGACCTTTTCTATGCGCCAAGCCAGTGGCTCGTTGGAGCTTGCATGAAGGGCAGGCCGCAGCCCCTCCTTGCAGGCACCGAAGCAAGGGGGTAATCGCTGGATCGATGAGCCAGGCCCCTGCACAGCCCCGCGACCCGCTTGGCCTGACCATGCTCGTCGCCGTGGCTTTCGCCGCGCTCTGCTCGATCCGGCTGACGGTGCTGACCGCCCCCTATTTCGACGAGGTGCATTACCTCCCCGCCGCGCGCGAGATGCTGGCTGGCGGCGAGTATACCAACCGCGAGCATCCGCTGCTGGGCAAGACGATCCTCGCCGCCGGAATCGCGCTGTTCGGCGATGCGCCGTTCGGCTGGCGCCTATTCCCGCTGTTGGCAGGCGTGCTGGCGCTGGTCGCGAGCATGCGCGCCATCTGGCACGCCAGCCATTCGCGCTTTGCCACATTGGCCTTCGGCATCCTCCTCGCGAGCGGCTTTATGCTGCTGGTGCAAGCGCGGATCGCCATGCTCGACATTTTCATGGCCTGCTTCCTTGCGCTTGCCACGTGGCAATTCACCGCCGCGATACGCAAGCCCGAACAAGGGCGCGCGCGGCTCGCTGCGACCGGCCTGTTCCTCGGCGCAGCGATGGCGGCCAAATGGAACGCGATCCCGCTTGCGATGCTGCCCGGTATCGCCTTCTTCCTCGCGCGGCTTTCAGCAGGCAGGCGCCGCTTCTTCTCCAGCCGCCGCGGTATCCCGGTGCCGGGGGTCTCGCTGGTTGAGGCCGCGCTCTGGCTCGGTGCGATACCGCTGGCGGCCTATGCGCTCAGCTTCTGGCCCGCGCTGTTCCTGCAGGATAACCCGCTAGCCAGCGGAGGACTTGTCGCTTTTCACCGCGAAATGCTGGGACTGCAGACACAAGTGCTCGCGCCGCACAGCTACCAGTCGAACTGGCCCGACTGGGTGCTCAACGCGCGCGCGATCTGGTACTATTACGAGGCCGTCGACGGGGTACAGCGAGGCGTACTCCTGCTCGGCAATCCGCTCACCATGCTCCTGGGAATTCCTGCTCTTTTCTGGTGTCTTGCCAGCGGTATTTCAGAACGAAACTGGGCTCGGATCGGAATGGTGACGGGCTATCTTTCCAGCCTCGGCCTGTGGTTCGTCGCCGAGAAATCGATGCAGTTCTATTACCATTATTTCGTGCCGCATTTCTTCCTGCTGGGGGTACTCGCGCTGGCGCTCGACGCGCTATGGCAAGCTGGGTACCGGCGACTGCCGCTATCGGTGTTGGGCGGCAGCCTCGCCCTGTTCGCCTGGTTCTATCCGGTCCTCACTTCTGCCGCGCTTACCGAACCGATGAGCTTCCTTGACTATGCTTGGCTCAATGGCTGGCGTTAATACCGGCCCCAGACGAAGCGGCTCGATAGGGCATAGTTCCAGACTGAACCGACGAGAATACCCGCCAGCGCCGCGAGGAACCACACCAGCCCCTGCATCTCGAGCAATGTCGCCACCGCCACATTGGCAAACCCGCCAACCGCGCTTGTCAGGCAGAAACCGACCCATCCCCTGAAAAGGTCTGGTCCACCCTTCAGCCGCTGGTCGCGATATGTCAGCCAGTTGTTGAGGAAGAAGTTGAAGCTCATCACGCTCAGCACGGCGATTGCCTGCCCAACGGCAAAACCCTTGCCGAAGGCGAACAGCAAAAGGCTCAGGACTGCCATGTGCACCACTACGCCCAAGGCTCCGACAGTGCCGAACAGCGCGAAGCGCGTGGGGATCACCTTGCCCAGTAGCCTGTCATAGATTCCCGCGAGGAAATCGAAGGCAATTGCGCGATCGAGCTTGCTTTTGCCTTCGCGCCGCGCAGCAAAGTGGAGAGGGACCTCGCGCACCTTCAGCGGGCGATCCGAACTGGCCAACAGGTCGAGCAATATCTTAAAGCCGATGCCCGACAGGCGCGGCACCAGAGAACGCGCCAGCGCGCTCGAAAGCAGGAAATATCCGCTCATCGGGTCGCTCAGTTCGACGCGGGTCAGCTTGCGGGCAAGCGCATTGGCTGCACCCGACAGCTTCTCGCGCTCGGGATTGGCCCAATTGGCGGTGCTCGCGCCTTGCGTGAAACGCGATGCCACCGCGACATCGGCTTCGGCCGCACGTACGGACGCCAGCATCTGCGGCAACAGCGCCGGGTCGTGCTGGTGGTCGGCATCCATCACCGCGACATAAGGCGCGGCAGTCGCACAAAATCCCTCGATAGCGGCGCTGGCGAGCCCTTTGCGCCCGATCCGCTGGATCACGCGAACGCGCAGGTCTTCGCGCGCGAGCGCACGCGCCTCGTCAGCCGTGCCATCGGCGGAATTGTCATCTACGATGAGGACTTCCCATCCGGTGTCGTCCAGAGCGGCGGAAACGCGGTCGATCAGCGGAGCAAGATTGCCCCGCTCGTTCAGAGTGGGCAGGATGATCGCGAGTTCGAGATGCCCCGCGCGCGACACGTCAAAGCCGCTCGCAGACGGCCTCGCCGATCGCCGCGCAGCCGAGCGTGCCGCCCAAATCCACGCCGCGCACACCGTCCTTCAGCGCGCTGGCGACAGCATTCTCGATCCGGGCAGCTTCGGCTTCGAGCCCGAAGCTGTGGCGCAGCATCATCGCAGCCGAGAGGATCGTCGCCATTGGATTGGCCTTGCCCTGCCCGGCAATATCGGGCGCGCTGCCGTGGATCGGCTCGTAGAGCCCGAACGTCCCGTAAGCAGTTTGCCGCTCGCCCAATGAGGCGCTGGCAAGCAGCCCGATCGAGCCGACGCACATGCTGGCCTGGTCCGACAATATGTCGCCGAAGAGATTGCTGGTAAGCACCACGTCGAAAGCACCGGGTGCCTTCACCAGCTGCATCGCGGCATTGTCGACATACATGTGCTCGAGCGCGACATCGAGATATTCGACAGCGACTTCCTCGACCACTTCGCGCCAAAGACGGCTGGTTTCGAGCACATTGGCCTTGTCCACGCTGGTGACGCGATTGCCGCGCGTCTGCGCGGTGCGGAAAGCTACGTGCGCGATCCGGCGCACTTCGTCCTCGGCATAGGCCATGCGGTCCCAGCCCTCGCGCCGCCCGTCGAGCAGTACATGGCGCGCTTTTTCGCCGAAATAGATGTCACCGGTCAGCTCACGCACGATCACCAGATCGATCTCGCGCGCGATCTCGGGGCGCAGCGCGCTCAGTTCCTCGAGCCCGTCGAAGCCTTTCGCCGGGCGCAGATTGGCAAACAGGTCCAGTTCCTTGCGCAACCCCAGCACCGCTTGTTCGGGGCGCAAATGCCGATCCAGATTGTCGCAAGCGGGGTCGCCGACCGCGCCGAAGAGCACCGCATCTGCTTCGCGCGCCATCGCTAGGGTTTCGGGCGGCAGCGGGTGGCCGTGGTTGCGGTATCCCGCCGCGCCGACATCGCCTTCAAGCAGCTTCAGCCCCGGCAATTGCAGCGCATCGAGCACGCGCAGCGCCTCTTGCGTCACTTCGGGGCCGATCCCGTCGCCGGGCAGGACTGCAATCTTCATCGGGGCGCCTTCATGTCAGCATCCGCGCGAACCGTTCGCGCAGCAGGTGCCGAGCCGCCATAACATCGCCGCGCCGGTCGGCAAGCAGGTAGCGCGCAAGAGGTCCTTCCAGCCGGTCAAACGCAGCTAACAACCCGGCGAGTTCGTCTCCCGGCTCGGGACGTTCGCCGCCATAGCCCAGCTCGCGCAAGAGCAAGGTCTCATAGGCGATCATCGCTGGCAGCCAGCCGCGCGCCGAAGGGGCCTGGCACACCGCCGAAAGCAAGGCGTCGAGCGCCGAGAATAGCGAGGGGTATGGGTTGCGCTCGGGCAGCGCCGTGGCTGTGAGCGCGCAGGCCCAGCCGATTGCCGCCGCCGGAAGCGGCTCGGTCAGCCACGGCCCGCGGCTTTCAGTGAGTTCGAGCTTGGCGAAGGGAAGCTGGCTGTCCGACTTGCTACGCAGCTCGGCCTCGATGCGGTTTCCGGGGATCATCACCGGCCGCAGCTGCCGCCCGCGCCCGCCCGCGATATAGGCCGCAACCACTCCGAATTCCTCGGTCAGAAGCCGCGCAATCGCAGCGGTTTCGCCATGGTGGCGCGAGGCGATAAGGATGGCGGGCGCGCGCAGGTTCATTGCGCGGCCGGATTACTTGCCCGCGAGCTTGGCTTCCAGCGCTTCGATTCGCGCCTTGAGCGCTTCGTTCTCCTCTCGGGCCTTTTGCGCCATCAGCTTGACGGTGTCGAATTCCTCACGCGAGACGAAGTCCATGCCGCCGAACGCTTCTTTCAGCCGCTCGCGCGCACTTTCGCGCGCTTCGCGCGTCATCCCGGCGAATGTGCCCGCTGCACTGTTCGCAAGCTTCACGAAATCGGCGATCATGGGGTTCTGGCTCTGCATGGCCGCTATCTGGCCCCGAAACCCCGCGATGACAAGCGGAGAATCGGTCACCGATAGGCGACCGCAAGCGCGACCGCGCGCCCGCAGCGCCGCGAGCTTGGCTCGCTAGGCGCGAGGAAATCGCACACCCGGATGGGTGTGCGGAGAACGAAAGCTAAAGCTGGTAGCGTTGCGTCGAAGCCGAGGGCACATCCTGCCCGCCATCGGGATTGAGCCGCTGGAACTCGTAATTGAGCACAGTCGCGAAACCCACCCAGGCGAGATAAGGCAACAACAGCAGCGCCGCCGAGTGGCGCACGCGCCAGAATGCCGCGATCACCAGCAGCAGGGTGAAATCGACCAGCCCTAGCACCATCAGCCCGCCTTCGATGTTCTGGTTGCCGAAGAACACTGGCGTCCATGCGAGATTGCACAGGAAATGCACCACGAACAGCCCGATTGCGAGGCCGCGCCCGCGTGCGCCCCACGAACTGCACACAAGCGCCAGGGAAAAGCCGATCATCACGTAGAGGATCGCCCACACGATCCCGAAGGTAGCCGGTGGCGGATAGATCGAAGGCTTTACGAGGCTCTGGAACCACAGCGTATTGGGGCTGCCCGCCTGCCCGGCGATGAAGCCCAGCAGCACCACCAACGGCACGGTGAACAGCGCCCAGCGGATCAGGCTGGCGCGCAGCTGGCTGCGTGACGCGATGACGTTCATGCTTCCCCCGCGCTGATTCGATGCCAAATCATGGCCGGGCGATACACGCTAAGCAACCGGCGGTAAAATCTCTGTGCCAGAGCGGGATGGGTTGCATCATGCGTGCGGTCAGCCGCGCCGGGCGCAAATCAGGAACTCGACATTGCCCTGCGGCCCGGTGATCGGGCTCTCGACGATCCCTTCGACTGTCCAGCCCGCGCCTTCGAACCAGCCGCGCACTTCGCCGCACACTCGCTCATGAAGCACCGGGTCGCGCACGACCCCGCCCTTGCCCACTTCCTCGCGCCCCACTTCGAACTGCGGTTTGATCAGCGCCACCAGCGTGCAAGAGGTTGCAGCCAGCTCCAGCGGACGCTCGAGCACTTTGGTGAGGCTGATGAAGCTGGCGTCGCACACCACCCAATTGCACGGCCGATCGATCAGCTCCGGAGTAAGCACGCGCGCGCTGGTCTGTTCGAGCACGGTGACGCGCGGATCCTGCCGCAGCTTCCATGCCAGTTGGTTGGTGCCGCTGTCGACCGCGAAGACATGCTCCGCCCCCCCTTGCAGCAGCACATCGGTGAAGCCGCCGGTGGAGCTGCCGATGTCCATCGACACCGCGCTCGCCGGATCGAGCCCGAAATGCTCGATCGCATGCGCCAGCTTGATTCCGCCTCGGCTGACCCACGGATGGTCGCGCCCGCGCACATCCAGCGGCGTGTCCGCTCCAACCTGCTGACCAGGCTTGGCGATCTTGGTCTCGCCGCTGAACACCAGCCCCGCCATCACCAGCGCCTGCGCACGCGCACGGCTTTCGGCGAGCCCGCGCTCGACAAGCAACTGATCAATCCGGCGTTTTCCGCTCATGGTGCAGCCTTGGTCATGGACGCGAAAGGCGTTAGCGCGCATTGTGGCGACATGAAACCGATCTATTTCCTGATGGCCGCGGCAATCGCGGCGACGAGTGCCTTGGCGGCGGGCATGGCGAGTGCGCAACAGCCCGCCGATGATGACGCGAACTGGCTCGACGCGCCGCAAACGCCGGGCGACTGGAGCTATCGCGCCATTGCCGGCAGCACGCAGGCGACCTTTGCCGCGGGCACCGCGAACGAGTTCACCATGCAATGCCAGTTGCAGCCGCGCGCGATCGTGCTGGCGCGGCGCGGCCATTCGGATACCGACCTGCTGGTGCGAGTGCGCACCGAAACGCAGGACCGCATCTTGCAGGCGAAGCCCTCGACGGCGGGCGCGCAGCAAGTGACGGTGCAATTGCCGGTAAGGGATTCGCTGCTCGATGCCATGGCGATCACTAAAGGCCGCTTCGCGATCGAAGTCGAAGGGATGGCGCCGCTCTATATCCCGGCCTGGGCCGAAGTAACCCGCGTGATCGAGGATTGTAGGTGAAAAAATGGCGCCTCACGGGCGCCACGCAACAGCGAATTATTCTGACGTGGGAAAACTTTTTTACAAGCCTTGTTTTCATGATTCGCATGACTCAAATTGCCCCTTGAGGCCAGCGGCGAACGCGGTCCTCGGCCCCCGGTGAAACGGTGCGGGTCTTGGCTCAAAAGCGCGAAAGGAGGTGATCCGATGTCTCATGGTTCAGCAGAGAGGTCGGCAAGTTTCCGCGCGAGGCACTATCGGTAAGCTATTATCGCTAGAGGCTTCGTGAGCGGCACTTCCCGCCGCTGACCATGAAAGGGCGATCCTCCGACGGGCTGGATCGTCCTTTTCATATCTTGCCCTCGTCCATTGCTGGCATTACCCGCGAACTATGGACTTTACGCGCATCCTGCACCCCGCCCCCATGCCCGCTGCCGAGCGCGACGCGGCACTCGCCAATCCCGGCTTCGGCACGCTGTTTTCCGACCACATGGTCACGATCGGCTATGACGTCGCGAAAGGCGGCTGGCACAATGCCGTCGTGGGCCCGCGCGGACCGCTCAGCCTCGATCCTTCGGCAGCCGTGCTGCACTATGCACAAGAGATCTTCGAAGGGCTGAAGGCCTACAAGCAGGTAGACGGATCGACTGCGCTGTTCCGGCCCGACGCCAATGCGCGCCGTTTCAACGCCTCGGCCGACCGACTGGCAATGCCGCACTTGCCCGAGGAACTGTTCCTCGAATCGATCCGCCAACTTGTTGCGGCAGACCGCGACTGGTTCCCCAGCGTCGAAGACGGATCGCTCTATCTGCGGCCCTTCATGATCGCGACCGAGGCCTTCCTAGGGGTGCGCCCGGCCAAGCAATACAAGTTTATCGTGATCGCGAGCCCGGCGGGCAGCTATTTCAAGGGCGGCCCCAAGCCGGTCAGCATCTGGATTTCGGACTATACACGCGCCGCCCCCGGCGGCACCGGCGCGGCCAAGTGCGGCGGCAATTACGCCGCCAGCCTCGTCCCTACGGGCGAAGCATTCGCAAGGGGCCATGACCAGGTGCTGTTCCTCGACGCGGTCGAACGGAAATGGGTCGAGGAACTGGGCGGGATGAACCTGTTCTTCGTGTTCGATGACGGGCAAGTGATCACACCGCCGCTGACCGGCACGATCCTGCCCGGCATCACCCGCGACAGCCTGATCCAGTTGCTGCGCGAAGAAGGACTGACGGTCGAAGAAGGCATGTATTCGATCGACCAGTGGCGCGAGGACGCCGCCAGCGGCAAATTGCTCGAAACGCTTGCCTGCGGCACCGCAGCGGTCGTCACTCCGGTCGGCAAGGTCGCCGGGCCGGACGGCGAGTTCGAGATCGGCAGCGGCGGCCCAGGCCAGATCACGATGAAGATCCGCGAGAAGCTGGTCGGCATCCAGAAGGGCGAAGTTGCAGACACCCATGGCTGGGTGATGAAGCTGGGGTGAGCATGTCGGGCCAATTGCCCATCAACGTCGCCGCGCTCTACCAGTTCACTCGGTTCGACGATCCGGCTGCGCTGCGCGAGCCCCTGCTCGCGCTGTGCGAGGAAGTCGGCATCAAGGGTACGCTACTGCTCGCCAAAGAGGGCATCAACGGCACGGTGGCGGGCAGCGAGAACGCAATCCAGCAGGTGTTGGCGCATATCCGCGCCCTACCCGGCTGCGCCAGCCTCGACGTGAAGTTCTCGCATGCCGCCGACATGCCGTTCCACCGCATGAAAGTTCGGCTGAAGCGCGAAATCGTGACCATGGGCGAGCCCGATATCGATCCCACCTTGAGCGTCGGCCATTATGTCGATGCGCAGGACTGGAACGCGCTGATTTCTGACCCAGACACGATCGTGATCGACACCCGCAACGACTATGAGGTCGCTTGCGGCACCTTCCGCGGCGCAATCGACCCACACACCGCCAGCTTTCGTGAATTTCCCGAATGGTTTCGCAAGCACCGCGAGGAATTGCTCGAAGGCCGCAAGAAGGTGGCCATGTTCTGCACCGGCGGAATCCGCTGCGAGAAATCGACCAGCTTCCTGCGCGCCGAAGGGATCGACGAAGTCTATCACCTCAAGGGAGGCATTCTCAAATATCTCGAGCAAGTCCCTGAGGATACCTCACTTTGGGATGGGGAATGCTTCGTGTTCGACGAGCGCGTGACGGTGAAGCACGGGCTGGAAGTCGGCGCATACGGCCTGTGCCGCGCGTGTCGTCGCCCGGTCAGCGAAGCCGATCGGCAATCGCCGCACTTTGTCGAAGGCGTCAGCTGCCCGCACTGCGTGGACGAACGCGACGAGGAACAACGCGCCCGCTATGCCGAACGCCAGCGGCAGGAAGAGCTCGCCCGCAAGCGCGGCTTGAGCCATGTCGGGGCCGAGTTCCCGCCGGAAGGCTAGCCCCCGGCTCATTCATATCAATCGATGCGCGGCTTCAGCCGGTCGTCATGCGGCAGCTGCGCCGCATTGGCTGCCAGTGCGGCATAGAATTCCGGGCGGCGCGGGTATCTGGCGAACAGCAGCAGCGCCACCGCCATTCCCACTCCCACCACCAGGAAGATCGAAGGCAGCCCGCCAAAGCTGTCGACCCGGCTCAGTGCGAAAGCGCCAATGCTGATCCCGAAGTTGGAGATCGCCATGTAGATGGTGCACTGGGTGGCGGCCACGCGCGGGTCGCACAACCGCATTGAGATCGGCAGGCAGGAAACCGTCAGAAGCATGTCGAGCGAAATCCATGCGTAAACGAAGGCCATGAACAGCATCTCGTTGTTCCATTCGCCAACCGAGAAATACATGGTGGTGCGCATCGCCAGCTATACGATCAGCCAGCCGATCGAGGTGCGCTTCGCCCCAAACCTGTCACCCAGCCAGCCTCCGAGCATCAGGCACAAAATGCCCGCCACCAGACCGGCCGCCGCGGTAAGCGAGGAAATCTCGGCTTCTTTCCAGCCGAGATAGTTCGAGCCGATCAGCGGGGTCGCGCCGGTCAGCCCGCCATAGAGCAGCCCGCGCCCCATCAGCACCGGCGCCCACAGTACGCTGGGCATCTTGAACAGCGAGCTGAGCGTGCTCTTCAGGATTGGCCACCAGGCGCCAACCTGCATTTCGAGATTGCGCGGGTGCGCCGTGCCTTGTTGCCACGGCAGCTTGCGCTCGCCCTCGCGCTCCTTGAAGGCGATGATGTAGAGGCATAGCAACAGGATCAACCCGGCGACGATGGCATAGGCCGCCAGTGCGCCGTATGCGCCGATCACCGCGCCGGTCAGCGCAGTCGCCACGGCAATGCCGATCGATTGCCCGCCGAACATCATCCCGCTTCCTCGTACGCGTTCGTCTTCCTCCATGATGTCGACCGCCAACCCGTCGACCGCCACGTCCTGGAAAGTGGTGGCCATGTTGACCACGAAGCCGATCGCACCGAGCACTGCGACATCGCCAACCCCCGGGTTGAGCACGATCGCGGCGCAGAGAGCGGCGATCATCACCGTTTGCGCGCCCAGCAGCCAGATTCGCCGCCGCCCCATCGGCAAAAAGGTGTAGCGGTCCATAAAGAAGCCGTTGACGAACTTGAGCGACCAGGGGAGTGCGGTGAGCGCCAGAACCGAGCCAACATGCTCGGCAGGCGCGCCATTGGCAGCCATCCATGCCGGTATGGCAAACCAGAACAGGCCGATCGGCAGGCCTTGCCCCACGTAAAGTATGAACAGCGTGAACAGGCGCAGCCGCCTGCTGTGCGAAAGGATCAGTCCGTTCTGCGGTGAAATGGTCGCCATCAGTCCCCCTGGCCCAGCTATGTCGGGCATGCGAGCGACCGCTTGGGGCCAAGCTAACGGCTTGAACCGGAAGCGCAAGACCATGCCTGTGGAGAGCTAGAAGCGGGCTTTTACCAGCAAGGGTTTGAAGATGTTCCGGCTGGGCCTGAGAACGATGATCGCCACGCCGACGATAGCCAGCGCGCACCCTACGATCAGCCGCCAGCCGATCACATCGTTGGTGATCAGCGCGCCGAACACGATCGTCAGCAGCGGGGTCATCAAGGTAAGCGGCACCACCAGATTGGCGTCGTTCTGCTGAAGCATCCGGTAATAGGCGGTGTGCGCCCCGACCGAGACCACGATGCTGGCAAAGAAAAGCGCACCGGCGAATTCGAGCGGCTGCGCCGCCACTGCGGCAAATTGCCCGCTTTCCGTTGCGAACGAAAGCGGCGCCAACACCACCACCGAAGCAAAGCCAGACCACGCCTGCATCGCGTGCGCATCGATCTCGATCCGCTTGAAGAACACTGCACCCAATGACCCGATCACCGCCGCAGCGAACAGCAGCGTCGCGCCCTCGCCGCCGCTCATCCTGGCAGGCGATCCCATCGCGATAAGCACCCCGCCGAGCGTCAGAAAAATGCCCAGCCCGCGCCGCCAGCGGACCCTTTCACCCAGGAAGATCATGGCGAACACCACCGTCATCGGTGCACCCGAGAGGCTGATGATGCCGGCGACCGAAGGCGAGGCGGTCTCAAGCCCCATGAACAACAATGCGAAGGAGCCCCCGCCGATCGCGAGCCCGATCAGCAATACTTTGCCCAATTCCTTGGGCAGGGGGCGCAGCAGGTAGGCCAGCGCGACAACCACCAGCAACGCGCGGGCGGATGCATAGAACAGCGGCGGCACGCCCAGATCGTCGACCACCAGCTTGCTCACAACCACGTTGAGCGACCACACCAGGTTGCAAAGCATCAGGGCGAGGATCGTGCGCAGGCTCATCTTGTGCGCTTAACCATCCGAAGGCGGCAGCGCATCGCGCAGCTCGGCCAACCAGACATCCGCCACCGCATCCGACGGCGCGCGCCAGTCGCCGCGCGGCGAAAGCGCCCCGCCTGCGCTTACCTTGGGCCCATTGGGGATCGCGCTGCGCTTGAACTGGCTGAAGCCGAAGAAGCGCCGCAGGAAATTCTCGAGCCAGTGACGGATCGTGGCGAGATCGTATTCGTTTTTTTCCGCCTCCGGGAAACCGGCAGGCCACAGGCCGGCGCGCGCATCGCGCCATGCATGCCATGCGAGAAAGGCGATCTTGCTGGGCCGCTGGCCCCAACGAATAGTGTGGTGCAGGAAGAAATCGTTGAGCTCATAGGGTCCGATGATGCTTTCGGTGCTCTGGATCTCGCCGCTTTCACCCGGGGGCACGAGTTCGGGCGAAATCTCGGTGTCGAGGATCGACAGCAGCACTTCGTCGGTCGCGGGATCGAACTGTTCGGTGCTCACCGCCCAGCGGATCAAGTACTGGATCAGCGTCTTGGGCACGCCCGAATTCACCGCATAATGGCTCATCTGGTCGCCCACGCCATAGGTGCACCAGCCGAGCGCAAGTTCGCTGAGGTCGCCCGTGCCGATCACGAAACCCGAATGATGGCCCGCAAGGCGGAACAGATAATCGGTGCGCAGCCCAGCCTGCACGTTTTCAAATGTCACGTCATGCACCGGCTCGCCTGCGGCGAAGGGGTGCTTCATGTCTTCGAGCATGCGCGTGGCTGCAGGGCGGATGTCGATCTCTTCTGCGGTGATGCCCAGCGCCTTCATCAGCTTCCAGGCATTCGATTTCGTATGATCCGAAGTAGCGAAGCCCGGCATAGTGTAGCCGCGAATGGTGCTGCGCGGCAGGCCCAGCCGGTCGCAGCATTTCGCCGCCACGATCAGCGCGTGGGTCGAATCGAGCCCGCCCGAAACACCGATCACCAAGGATTTCGCATGGGTCGATTCGAGCCGCCGCATCAGCCCGTCGACTTGGATGTTGAAAGCTTCGTAGCAATCCTCGTCGAGCCGGTGTTGGCGATTGGGCACGAAGGGGAAGCGCCGGGTCGGGCGCACCAGCCCACGATCGCCCCCGGTCGGCGCGAGTTCGAATGTGATTGTGCGAAAGCTGTCTTCGGGCCGCCCCGCAGCCTCGGCCGCGTCGTTGAAGGTCTGCATCCGTGCGCGCTCTGCCAGGATGCGCTCGCAATCGACATCGGCGATGCACAATTCGGCGTGAAGGCTGAAGCGCTCGCTCTCGGCCAGCAAATCGCCCAGTTCGTAGATCATGCCCTGCCCGTCCCAGGCAAGGTCGGTGGTGCTCTCGCCATGCCCGCTGGCGCAGTAGAGATAGGCCGCGACCGCGCGCGAACTCTGCGCACGGGCGAGCAGGTGTCGCTCGTCGGATTTTCCGATGGTGATATTGCTTGCCGAAAGGTTCACCAGCACGGTCGCCCCGGCCAGCGCGCCGCGCGTCGAAGGCGGCGTGGGCGACCAGTAATCCTCGCAGATTTCGACGAACAGGCGGAAGCCCGGCAGGTTCTCCGCCGCGAAGATCAGATCGGTGCCGAAGGGAACCACGCTCCCCGCCACCGCGATCTCCATCCCCTTGATCTCGCGGCCATGCGCAAACCAGCGCTTCTCGTAATATTCGCGATAATTGGGCAGGAAGCTCTTGGGGATGACGCCGAGCAGCCTGCCGCGCGCCACCACCGCGGCGCAATTGTAGATACGCCCATTATGCCTCAGAGGCGCGCCGACCAGCAGCACCGGATCGAACTTGCCGCTCGCCGCCGCGATTTCACCAAGCCCCGCCTCGACCGCATCAAGCAGCGCGGATTGCAAATGCAAATCGTCGATAGCGTAGGAGGAAATACACAGCTCGGGATAGAGCACCAGGTCCACCCCCGCCTCATGCGCGCGCTCAGCCTCGGCGAGTATCCCCGCAACGTTATAGGCCACGTCTGCCGTGCGCGATTTCGGCGTGCTGGTCGCGACGCGGACGAAGCCGTGGCGGCGCATGTCGTAAAAGGGATGCGCGCGCCCCTCTTCATCGCTATCCTTATGGGATACTTCAGCTTCCTTAGAAACATCGGCATCGGGGGAAGTCTCCAGCCAGTCTTCCGGCGCGCAAATGCCCAGCTCCGCCAATCGTTTCTGCACCGGTGCACGCGCGATTTTCCCCTTAGCTTCCCAGCCATAGACGGTGCGGCTGGGCCAGGGATCGCCATAGCGCGCACCGAATTCCTCCGCCGAAAGCGGCGGTTCATGCGCTTCGCGCCATTGACGAATCTTGTGTCCAGCCAGATGCATATCCCGCAAGGTATCCCTTTGGGATACCAATGGCAAGTGCTGCTTGCAGGGGTGAAAGCATTTGCCGCCATCCTCCATGCAGCCATTCCTTGCGCATGGCGGCGCGATGTATAACTTCACATGCGAACGCTCAAACCAGTGACAAGGAACCCGCGCATGGCCGATGCTTACACCCCGCCTAAGGTCTGGGCCTATGACAAGGAAGCAGGAGGGCGCTTTGCCAGCATCAACCGGCCGACCGCCGGCGCGCAGGTCGAGAAGGCGCTCCCGGTGGGCGAGAACCCCCTCCAGCTCTATTCGCTCGGCACTCCAAACGGGGTCAAGGTCACGGTGATGCTCGAGGAATTGCTCGAACTCGGTCACAAGGGCGCCGAGTACGACGCATGGCTGATCAACATCGGCGCCGGCGATCAGTTCACCTCGGGCTTCGTCGGGCTAAACCCCAATTCCAAGATACCCGCGCTCGAAGATCGCAGCGGCGAGGCACCCTTCCGAGTGTTCGAATCCGGCGCGATCCTGGTCCATCTGGCGGAGAAATTCGGCGAGTTCCTGCCAACCGAACCCGCCGCGCGCGCCGAGGTGATGAGCTGGCTGTTCTGGCAGGTTGCCTCCGCACCCTTCATCGGCGGCGGCTTCGGCCACTTCTACGCTTACGCACCGGAAAAATGGGAATATCCGATCAACCGATATGCGATGGAAGTGAAGCGCATCTTCGATGTCGCCGACAAACGCCTTGCCGAAAGCCGCTACCTCGGGGGCGATGAATACACCATCGCCGACATCGCCAACTGGCCGTGGCTGGCACCCTTTACCACCGGCCATATCTACAACGACGCCAAGACCTTCCTTTCGATCGAAGAATACAAACATGTCGGCCGCTGGGTGCAGGATATCTTCAAGCGCCCGGGCGTTCGACGCGGACGGATCGTCAACAAGAGTTGGGGTGATGAAAATACGCAGCTGCCCGAACGCCATTCGCCGGCCGATTTCGAAGGCAAGGATATCTAGCAGGATTTGTGCGTTTGGCAGTGAGGGCGAACATGATAACGCACGCCCTATTAGTCTAGCAGGGAGACGCGATTGGCTCGAACCCCGCCTGAGCGCATCGGGCTGAAAGAGAAGCTGGGCTATGGCGTGGGCGACCTCGCTTCCGGCCTCTATCTCAACTTCTTCGGCTTTTTCCTGCTCTATTTCTATGTCGACTTGCATGGGCTAGCGCCAGCGGCGATCGGCCTGATGCTGCTGCTGACCAAGCTGGTCGATGCGATAACCGACCCGATGATGGGGATGATCGCAGACCGCACGCGCACGCGTTGGGGCAGATACCGCCCTTACCTCCTGTTCGGTGCCTTACCCTTCGGCCTGTTCGGCGTGCTGGTGTTTGCCGTGCCGGACCTAAGCACGGGCGGCATGCTGGTGTGGGCCTATGTCACCTACACGATGGCAATGCTGGTCTATACCGTGGCGAACGTGCCCTATGCGGGCCTGCTTGGCGTGATCTCGCCCAGCACCGCGCAGCGCGCCAGCGTTACCGCCTATCGCATGTTCTTTTCAGCCATAGCAGGCATCCTGATCGGCGTGCTCGCGACTACGCTGGTGCGCGAGCTGGGCGGCGGCGACGAAGCGCGCGGCATCATGCTGACGATGGCCTGCATCGCCGTGCTATCGGTCTTCTGCCTGCTGACGACTTTCGCCACCACGAAAGAGCGCATTCCCCCTGCTACGCAGAACGGTTCGATCGGCGGCGATCTGAAGGAATTGCTTCGCACCGGCCCCTGGATCGCCGTGGCGGTCGCAGCAATCATGGGCGTGATCGCGATCGCTTCGCGCGCAGGCAGCGCTCTGTTCTACTTCAAATATGTCGTGGGGGATGCCGGCACGCCGGTGTTCTTCTTCCTCGACCGCGTCGCACTGTTCTACACCGCATTGGCGCTTGGCCAAGTAAGCGGCGTGATCCTCGGTAACTTCCTTCAGCGGCACTTCGAAAAGGCGCATCTGATCATCGCCGCCGGCGCACTCAAGGCGAGCGCGATCTTGCTATTCTACATACTGCCGCTCGATGCGGTGTGGCCGCAAACCTTCGTGCAGTATTTCGTGGGGGTCGGCTTCGGCATCTTGATGGTGTTGGCCTTTGCCATGTTCACCGACATCGCCGAATATGTCGACTGGCGTTCAGGCAAGCAGATGACGGGGCTGGTCGTCTCCGCTTCGATCTTCGCGGTAAAAGCCGGGGTGGCCCTCGGCGCAGCCATTCCCGGTTTCGTCATGGGGCTGACAGGCTTCGTTGCGGGTGAAAGCCAGTCCGAGCAGGCAATGATGGGGATCAACCTAGCATTCGCGCTGATTCCAGCCGCGGCGCTGATCCCCGGCGGGATCGCGATGATGTTCTACCGGCTCGACCGGCGGCTGATCGCCACTGTGGAAAGCGAGCTTGCGACGCGGCGCGAATTACCCGCCTGATGGGCCTTCACATTGCTTTCGAAGCCGCTATAGAGCGCCCCTCTGCTGGGGTGTAGCCAAGCGGTAAGGCAGCGGTTTTTGGTACCGCCATGCGCAGGTTCGAATCCTGCCACCCCAGCCAGATCTCTCGATCCTGAAGCGCCTATTGCCAGTCGCCCTCGGGCTCCGGCACACGCGGCACCAGTATCATCGTGGTGCCCTCAACCCGCCACGACGCGAGCCGCGAAAGCAGGTTCATCCCAACCACATTGGTATCGCCCAGCGTGGGGGCAATCACCACGTCGAGCCCGCGCGCCGCGACATTGCCGAAGCGGATTTCGCCTGCGGTTGCGAGATGCGCACCGACTGGGCCATTGGCGGTGTTGATGGTGACCGGCAGGCCACCGCGGCGCGGCTCCAGCCCCGCGCGATCGGCCAGCCCCTTGGACACGGCGGTGAGCGTGGCGCCGGTATCGATCAGGAAATTGGCGGGCACGCCGTTGAGCTGCGCCTGCAACCAATAGTGCCCGTCAGGCGCCATCGCGATGCGCGTCTCGCCGCCTTCGACCACCTGCTCGGGCAGGCCGATTTGCGGCACCGCCACTTCAAGCCGCGAATCGAAGCGCGACAGCTGCAACACCACCAGCACCAGCACGCCCGCCAGCACTACTGTGCTGCCCCGCCGCACGAGCTGGCCGAGCGGCAGCTGGCGGCGCACCATCAGGCTGCCGATCCAGCTCAGCCCGATTGCAGCGACCACAAGCAGCAGCAGGCCCGAGCGCGGGACCGCAGCGAGTGTCATCGCCAGATATTGCCAGACGGATTCGATCGTCATTCAGCGGATATAGGAAGCACGGCTGGCTCGGTCCATCATGGCGCGCTGCGCGGGAGCGTGGCGTCGGCCAGCACCAGCGCGAAGCGGCTTTCGCTGTCGGTCCAGCGGCGAATGGGCGTCCACCCCCCTGCCAGCAGCAGCATGTTGCCCGTGCGCCGATCGAATTTGTGGCTATTCTCGTTGTGAATGCTCTCGCCCGCGCGCATCGTGAAACTCCGCCCCGAAACCGCGAAGGTGATATCGCGCATGGCTACAAGATGCATCTCGATCCGCGCGATATCGTCATTCCAGCGCGCCTCGTGCCGCAAGGCGTCGAGCGGGATATCGCCATCGAGTTCGCGGTTGATCCGGCGGACGAGGTTGAAATTGAACTCGGCCGTCACGCCTGCCGCATCGTCATAGGCAGCGACCAGCACTTCCGGATCCTTGATCTGGTCCATCCCGATCAGCAGCTTGCCGCCCTCGCCCAGCGTTTCGCGCATGGTGCACAACAGATCGACCGCGGTACGCGCCACCATGTTGCCGATGGTCGAACCGGGAAAGAAACCGAGCTTGGGAAGTTCCGCGACTTCGCCGGGCAATTCCACCCGCCGCATGAAGTCCGCCTCGACCGGATAGACCGGCAGGCCCGGGAATTTTGCGGCGAGATCGGCTGCCGAGGCGCGCAGGAAATCGCCCGAGATATCGAGCGGCACATAGGCCCCAGGCGCAATCGCGGAAAGCAACAGCGGGGTCTTGACCGAGCTGCCCGATCCGAATTCCACCACGGCGCGGCCCGGCCCGATCAGCTCGGCGAACTCCTTGCTGCGTTCTGTCAGTATCCCGGTCTCGGCCCGGGTCAGGTAATATTCGGGGAGTTGCGTAATCTCCTCGAACAGGCGCGATCCCGCATCGTCATAGAACCAGCGCGCTGGCACAGCCTTCTGCGGCTCCGACAGGCCCTGCAGCACGTCGGCGCGGAACGCACGGTCGACGCCGTCCTCGTCCAGATTAACCAGCGCAATGCCCTTGCGCGCGCTCATGCCAGATCCTTAGCCAGCCTCAGGCTGGTGAACTGCCAGCGCTGGTGCGGGTAGAAGAAATTGCGATAGGAAGCGCGCGAATGGCCGCGCACCGTGGCGCAGCTGGCGCCCTTTAGCACGAACTGGCCGCTCATAAACTTGCCATTGTATTCTCCCACCGCGCCTTCTGCTGGCTTGAAACGAGGATAGGGGAGATAGGCCGAGCGCGTCCATTGCCAGCAATCGCCGAACATGCCTTCGCTGCCGACCGGCAAGACTGGCCCGGCCTCATCGAGCTGGTTGCCTCTGGTGGGAGCGGCATTCTGTCCGATTGCCTCCCATTCCACTTCGGTCGGCAGCCTCAAACCCGCCCAGCTGGCGAAGGCGTCAGCTTCGAAATAGGAGATGTGTGCGACCGGCGCGTTCGGATCGCGCGCCTGCCAGCCCTTATGGGTGAAATATTCCTCGTCGCGCCAATATAGCGGCGCTGTGATTGCATCGCGCTGGACCCAAGCCCAACCGTCCGACAGCCACAGCGAAGGCGTGCGATAGCCGCCATCGGCGATGAACTCGCCCCACTCGGCATTGGTGACGAGCCGGTTCGACAGCGCGAAGGGCTCAAGCAGCACGCGATGGCGCGGCCCTTCATTGTCGAAAGCGAAGCCGAAGCCGTCATGGCCGATCAGCACGATGCCGCCGGGATGCTCATGCCAGCCCGCAGCAACGCGCTGTTCCGCCACCTTCAGCGCGCCTTCCCACATGGCGGGGCAAACCGGATTGCGGAACAGCGCGTGCTTGATATCGGTCAGCAGCAATTCGATATGTTGCTGCTCATGCGCGATGCCCAGTTCGATGAGCGAGAAGAGCTCCTCACGCCCGAGCAGCGGCGCCATCGCACTGGTCACATGCGCGCGCCAGGCCAGCACCTCTTCGAGCGAGGGTCGCGACAACATTCCGCGCGAATAGCGCGCGATCCGCACCCCCTCGGCCTCGTAATAGGAATTGAACAGGAAGGGCCAGCGCTCGTCGAACAGACGATACCCCAGCTTGTGATCGCGCAGCAAGAATGTCTCCCAAAACCATGTGGTATGCGCCAGGTGCCACTTGGCGGGAGAGGCGTCTTCCATCGACTGGATAGTGGCATCCGCGTCACTGAGCGGCAGCACCAACTCCTCCATCATGGCGCGTATCGCGAGGTAGCGATCCGCCAGCGGCGCATTCGCTTCGGCCTCTGAACGGGCGAGGGGTTCGGGCACGGAAATCTCCTGCGGCGTCCGGTCCATCATGAGAACCATGCCTCATAGAGCGCGTGAATGAAAGGCATGCCGCGCTGCGCCATGCAGTGCCAATTGCGCGTCAGGCTGCCATGCGAACGGTGTTCCTGCCCTGATCCTTGGCCTGGTAAAGTGCCTGGTCGGCCCGGCCGAACATCCCCAGCCCGCTGTCGTCATGGTGTATCGAAGTGAAACCCGCGCTTACGGTCACTGGGGGTATGCCATCACCCATACTGCTTGCCGCAATTGCCTAGCGCAGTCGTTCTGCCAGGATGCGTGCAACGGAGCCATCCGCCTCAAGCACAATCCAGACGAACTCTTCACCACCAATGCGGCCCACCACATCGCCCTCTCGCGCCTGTTGGCGCAGCAGTTGAGCGACGCTTCGTGGAACCTCATCACCGATCGGGTGCCCATGCGTGTCGTTGATTCGTTTGAAATGCTCGATGTCCATCAAGATCAGCGCCAGTTTATTGCTACCTTGGCGCGAGTGGACGATCAGCCGGTCGAGATCCGCCATAACCCGGCGGTGGTTGGCAAGGCCGGTAAGCGGGTCTGTATTGACGAGTTCGCGCGCCTTTCGCGCCTCCTGCAGGCCGTGTCTCGCGACTGGAGTAGATCCTTCTCGCGCCTGGACTGCTCTCTTATGTCAGTTACCACCCCAAACACGCGCCGCGAGCGGCCGCCTGCCGCCCCGATATGCCGTGCGCGAAAGGAGAGCAAGCGCATCGATCCGTCGAACCGCATGATCGCGAACCGCCGGGTGAATGGCTCCATTTCGTCCTGTTTTGCCATCACAAACAAAACGATATCTACGCCGTTTGCGGCAAGCAAAGTTTCGGCATCGCCGAGCAAGAATACTTCATCCGGGTCAAGCCCGAAGATTTCGCGCAAACCCGGCGACCAATCGTTTCGCTGCTCGTCCGGAAAATACTGCCACAGGCCAATCACCGCGATCTCTTCCACCATAGCAGCCTGCGCTTGCGCTTCATTCAATTGCAACTTGAATTGTGCTTTGGCCCCGATGGCCTGAGTGCTTTCGCGCGCCAGCCGGGCGCATCGCACCCACAGCCATGCGCAAATCAGCAGCAACATGCCATCGAGCCCAGCCAGAGCCAGCGTCGTTTCGCTCGTCTCTCCCAAAAACCGCGCTGCCAGGGGTCTCTTCGTTAACGAGCAGGCCTCTTAGATTGCGCAGGCTCAGAAAAAGCGCGCGCGCCTCTCCGCATTTCTGCGTATTCTGGCGTTGAAATTCCCGGCGAACCGAAAGTCGTTCAGGCGGCGTCCGCCTGCCGCTCGCATGCCTGCTGGTTGAGCATTTCGGCAAGCAGGAAAGCCAGCTCCAGCGATTGCGCCGCGTTGAGCCGCGGGTCGCAATGCGTGTGATAGCGATCGCCCAGCGCATCATCGGTGATCGCCACCGCACCGCCCACGCATTCGGTCACGTCCTGCCCGGTCATCTCGATATGGATCCCCCCCGGATGGGTGCCTTCGGCGCGGTGGACCGCGAAGAAGCCCTTAACTTCGGACAGGATGCGGTCGAACGGGCGCGTCTTGTATCCGCTGCCCGACTTGATCACATTGCCGTGCATCGGGTCGCAGCTCCACACCACCGGATGGCCTTCGCGCGTGACCGCCCGCACCAGCCGCGGCAGACCTTCCTCTACCTTGTCGTGGCCGAAGCGGCCGATCAGCGTGATCCGCCCTGCTTCGCGCGCGGGATTGAGCGTGTCGAGCAGGCGCAACAGCGCATCCGGCTCTAGGGTTGGCCCGCACTTCATACCGATCGGATTGCCGACGCCGCGCAGGAACTCGACATGCGCCGAGCCTTCGAAGCGGGTCCGGTCGCCGATCCAAAGCATGTGCGCCGAACAATCGTACCAGTCGCCGGTGAGCGAATCGCGCCGGGTCAGCGCCTGCTCGTAAGGCAGCAGGAGTGCTTCGTGGCTGGTGTAGAAGCTGGTGCCCTGCAGTTGCGGTACGGTGGCCGGATCGATCCCGCAGGCTTCCATGAAGTCGAGCGCTTCGCCAATCCGGTCGGCAACGTCGCTGAATCGGTCAGCCCAGGGCGTACGACCCATGAAATCGAGCGTCCACTGGTGCACCTGGCGCAGATTGGCGTAACCGCCGCCGGCAAAGGCGCGCAGCAGGTTGAGCGTGGCGGCTGCCTGCGAATAGGCCTTCACCATGCGCGCCGGATCGTTGCGCCGTGCCTCGGAATCGAACTCGATGCCGTTGATATTGTCGCCAAGGTAGCTCGGCAGAGTCACGTCGCCCTGCGTCTCCGTGAGCGAGCTGCGCGGCTTTGCGAACTGCCCTGCCATGCGGCCCACCTTCACCAAGGGGCGCTTGCTGGCAAAGGTCATCACGACCGCCATCTGCAACAGCACGCGGAAGGTGTCGCGGATATTGTTCGGGTGGAACTCGGCGAAGCTCTCGGCGCAATCGCCGCCCTGCAGCAGGAAGCCGTGGCCCTGCGCTACTTCGGCCAGTTCCGCCTTCAGCGCGCGCGCTTCACCCGCGAAGACAAGCGGCGGATAGGTCGCGAGCGTAGCTTCCGCCGCGGCCAATTCAGCTGCGTCTTCATATTGCGGCAGATGCCGCGCTTCATGGGCTTTCCAGCCCTCGGGTATCCAATTCTGCGCCACGTTCACTGTCTCTGTAAGGTCGATCGAGCAGGCGCGGTTACACGCGCGGTCTCAGAAATGCAAAGTCGAACAGCCCAAAACGATAACAAAATTTCGCGTGGATGCCCAAGCTCGACTTGTCAGCGACCCGATATCGCGGGTGCGGCAGGGGAGACTGCCACAGCCCTTTCGTTGTCGTATGCCGCCTGCGCCAGCTCCTGCCCTTCGGGAATTACCGCCATTCGCCAGCCCGGTCGTCCGCCGAAATAGCGCCGCGCAAGCAGCTGCATGATCTCGCCCCGCGTCGCCGAATGGTCGGCCACGAGGCTGCGGATCAGCTCGACCCGTCCCGGATCGCTTGTCGCGCCTTCGAGCTGAAGCAGGATGAACATGTTGCTGGTCATAGCGCGGTTGTAGAGCTGGCCCAGTGGCTGGGCGGCGCGTTGCATTTCGTCTTCGCTGGGCGGGTTCTCGACCAGATCCTGCGCGATCCGGTCAGCCTCAGCGAAGAACACCGGCACGTCCTTGGGCCGCAGCTGCGCCAGCGCGCGGATCGTGCCGCCGCCGGGCAGGTCGGTGGGCCAGTCGGAGATCGCGGCCGGGGCATAGCTCGCGCCCAGCCGCTCGCGGAGAGCATCCATCAGCCGGTTGTTGAAGAGGTCGGCCAGTATCGACAGCTGGCGGGATTCGCGCAGCCGGGTAGTGCCGCCGCCGCTGGGCCAGGCAATCACCGCCGCGGCCTGATCGGCATCGCCGCGATGCTTCAGCACCACCGGCGCACCATTGTCAGCCTCAGGGAATGCAGGGACGCGCTCCTCCACTTCGGCACTCAGCGGAACGCGCGGCGGCAAGGCACCGAAAGTGCGGCGCAGCGTTTCGACGACAGCCTCGCGGTCGAACTCGCCGATCACGAGTACTTCGAGCGGGCCTTCGGCCATCCGAGCTTCCCAGAACTCGCGGAAACCCTCGGGCGTGGTACCTTTCATCATCGCCGGATCGGGCGTGGCGAAACGGGCATCCTTGTCGCGGACGAGATATTCGAGGTCGCGCGCGAGCACGCCAGCGGGGCTGGTGGCGTAGGACGCATAGCCGATTTCCGCCGCCGCCTTAGCGCGCAGCACGGGGTTGCGGTCCCAGCGCGGCATGCCGAGCTTGGCTACGAAGAGGTAGAGCTGGTCGGCAACGTCGGCTGAGCGGGTCTGCGCGCCGAAGCTGAAGACGGCATCGCCGATCTCGAAATCGAACGCCATCTTGCGGCCGGTCACCAGCCGATCAAGATCGTCCTCGTCGAGCTCTCCGATGCCCGAGGATACGAGTGCCATTTCGCCGAGCGTGGCATAGGGCGCGGTTGCCTCGGTGAAGCTGCGATAGCCGCCGCCGAAACGGACCTTGACCGAGACGCGGCCCGGCTCGTCATGGTTCGACCACAAGATCGCTTTCACTCCATTGGCGAAATCGACCTGCTCGATATCGAGCAGGCCCAACGGCTTGCGCTCGACGACCTCGCCAGGCTTGCCGACGGGCGGAAGCTTGTCGAAGGAGATGGTGCGATTGGCCAGCCGCGAGGCACCATCGGGATCGGCGTCGCGAGCAAGAGCGAGCCGAAGCTCCGCTGCAGTCGCCTCGTCGCCCTGCGAGGTGACATAGATGCCGCGCACCACATCTCCTTCGAACAGCTTGCGCGTGTGATCGAACACATTGGCTGGGTTGAACCGCGCCCGCATCCCGCGGAAAATCGCCAGCGCGGTCTCAGGCGAAGCGACCGTCTCGCGGATATCGAGCGCGCGGACGATATTATCGGCTAGCTTGACCCCGGCGAGCACCTTTCGCTGTTCGACTTCGCTCGCGAAAGCGGTGTCGAACTGCGCCACTTCCCGGTCGATCTCTTCCTGCGTGGGTGGGTGCGACAGCGCATCGGCAATGACGCCGCGCACGTCGGCGAGCGCTGACTGCCAGTCGCCATCGAGCGGCGCGAAGCTGACGAAAGTGGCATCGGCAGAGCGCGAGATATCGTCTTGCTGAACTTCTGCATAGAGGTAGCCACCGCCGCTGCGCGCACGCGATTCCAGCCTGCGATTGATGATGGCCTGCGACACCGCGTCGAGCATCAGCCCTTCATTATAGACCACCGTATCCTGCACCTGACGCCATGGCCGCATGACGGCATAGGTCAGGTTACGGGGCATGTCGGGCTCGACAGCGACTGCAAGCTCGCCGATCGGATTGCTGCCCTCCCCGCCGGGAGGCGCCAGAGGATCGCCGAAGTCGGGAGCGACCATCGCCGGGCCTTGCCCATGCCAATCGCCGAAATAGCGCTCGATCAATTGCGCGAAGTGTACCGGATCGACATCACCCACAACCACGATCACGGTATTTTCCGGGCGGTACCAGCGCTCGTGGAATGCCTCGAGGCTGGCCTGGTCGGTTGCGCGCAATGTGGCTTCGGTTCCGATCGGGCGACGATTGGCCAGCCGTTGCCCGGCGAACAGCGTCGCCAGCGTCTGTTCGCTCACGCGTTGTCCCGCCCCGCTCTGCTCGCGCATTTCGGCGAGCACGATCGGCACTTCGGCGGCGATATTGTCGTTGGTGAGCACTGGTTCGCGCACCATGCCCGACAACAGCTTGAAGCTCTCCTCCAGCCCCTCGGACGTGATCGCCGGCAGGTCGATCTTGTAGACCGTGTGGGTCGGCGTGGTTTCGGCATTGGCGTCATGCCCCAGCGTCGCGCCAAGTCGCTGCCACGTCGGGATCGCTTCGCCCGAGCCGAGATACTTGCTCTCGCGGAAAAGCATGTGTTCGAGCAAGTGCGCATAGCCCTGTTCCTCGTCGCTCTCGTGAAGCGAACCGGCGTCGATCCGGATGCGGATCGAAACCTGCCCCGGCGGCACGCCATTCTTGCGCACGGCATAGCGCAAGCCGTTGCCCATTTCGCCGAACTGCCACTCGCGGTCGACTGGAATGTCGCTATCGCGATAGAGCCACGGCACCTCGTCACCACTTTGCATCGAGGTTGGCGGCGCTTGCGGAACAGGCACGGCAGCAGGCGCCTCTTGCGCGGCAAGCGAAAGCGGGGCGGGCAATGGGGAAACCACCAAGGCGAGCGCGCCAATAGCGCGAAACAACGCAGTCATGGCTGGAACTATAGAGGCTCTACAGGTGAAGGGATAGTGAATGGCGCGCAGCTTTGCCGGCTTGCCGCGCGGCTGCACCGCACCTACATGGGCGCCATGTTCATCGAGACCGAAACCACGCCCAACCCCGCCAGCCTGAAGTTCCTGCCCGGGCGGCAGGTGATGACGAGCGGGACACGCGAATTCGCCACACCCGAAGCCGCAGAAGCCAGCCCGCTGGCACAGGCAATCTTCGACACAGGCGAAGTCACCAATGTGTTTTTCGGCAGCGATTTCATCAGCGTGACCGCCGCGCCCGGCACCAGCTGGACTGCGCTAAAGCCGCAAGTGGTCGCAATCCTGCTCGATCATTTCGTATCCGAAGCGCCACTCTTCGCAGGCGGCGATGCCTCGGGAATCAGCGTACCGCCCGAATCGGACGATGCGCTGCTGGTCGCGGAAGACCCGGCCGATGCTGATATCGTCGCACAAATCAACGAGCTGCTTGAAACGCGTGTGCGCCCTGCGGTCGCGGGCGATGGTGGCGATATCGCCTATCGCGGCTTCAAGGACGGAATCGTCTATCTGACGCTGCAAGGCGCCTGTTCGGGCTGCCCTTCCAGCACTGCTACGCTCAAGCACGGGATCGAAGGGCTGCTAAAGCACTACGTGCCAGAAGTAATCGAAGTTCGCGCCGCCTGAATCGCGCCTGCCGGAGCCAACCATGACAAAGCAATTTCACGACCATATTCTCTCCGCCGAAGCGCTCGACCAGCTTTTCAACGATGCGCGCACCTATAACGGCTGGCTCGACAAGCCGGTGAACGACACGCAGCTCCGCGCGATCTACGATTTGATGAAGATGGCGCCCACTTCGGCCAACATGCAGCCGGCGCGGATCGTGTGGGCCAAGTCGCATGCCGCCAAGCAGAAGCTGGCTGACTGCGCGTCCGAAGGGAACACGGCGAAGCTTCTCGCCGCGCCCGTGACTGCGATCGTGGCTTATGACATCGACTTCCACGAACAGCTGCCCTGGCTGTTCCCGCACACCGATGCAAAAAGTTGGTTCGAAGGCAATGAGGAAGGGCGAAAGGAAGGCGCCTTCCGCAATTCCTCACTACAGGGCGCCTATCTCATGCTCGCCGCGCGGGCACTCGGGCTCGATTGCGGGCCCATGTCGGGCTTCGACCCGGCTGCGGTCAATGCTGCCTTCTTCGGCGACGAACCGCGCCACCGGGTAAACTTCATCTGCTCGATAGGCTATGGTGATCCCGCCAGCATTTTCGAACGCAGCCCGCGCCCTGCGTTCGACAAGTTCAACCGCATTCTCTGATTTCACAAGCTTGAACCGCGCGCAACCTTGAGGCATCGCGCAGGGATGCGCACGCTTGCAATAGAAACCGCTACCGAAGCCTGTTCCGTTGCTCTGTTCGACGGGGTCCAACTTGTTGCGCGCGACCACCGCGTTCTGGGGCGCGGCCATGCCGAACAGCTCGTGCCGATGATCGCCGCTCTGCCCGGTAAGGGGCAGGCCGACCGTATCCTCGTCTCGCGCGGCCCCGGCAGCTTCACAGGGGTTCGGATCGGGATCGCGACCGCGCGTGCGCTGGGCTTCGCCTGGAAGGCCGAAGTACTGGGCTACCCCACGCTCGCCCTTGTGGCCGCCATGGCGCGCGCAGATTATCCTGGGCATCCGGTTACCGTCTGCATGAACGGCGGGCACGGCGAATGGTTCGTGCAGGATTTTGGCGCTTTGGGCGAACCGCAAGACGCGGTGCTTTCGCTCGCGCCCGGCCAGGCCGCCGCATCATTCCGTAACACTCTGGTTGCCGGCAATCGCGCCAGGGGGTTGGCCGACCTTCTGGGCAGCGGAACAATCGCGCTCGACATTTTGCCTGAAGCAAGCACGGTCCCGCTCCTAGCCGACAGCGCCCTCGGCAATGACCTAGCTCCGATCTATGGGCGGGGTCCCGATGCCAAGCTGCCCGGCGAGGCAAAGATCCGATGAGCGGCCCGGCCTATCCTGCCCTCCACTCGGTCGACCAGATCATGGAGATCATGCACACAGCCTTCGATCCTGCGTGGGGTGAAGCGTGGAACCGCCGACAACTCGAAGATTCATTAGCCATGCCGAATACCTTCGCACTGCTCGTGGATGCGAACGGTGAATTGATTAATGTCGACGCCGGAATCTCACAAAACGCCGCCGGATTCGTGCTCTCGCGAAACGCCCCGGGCGAAGAGGAACTTCTACTGATTGCGGTGCGCCCCGAGTTCCGTCGAAAGGGCGTCGGAGAGACGTTGATCCGCCTTCTGGCACTAGCCGCACGCGCGCGCGGAGTAGATCGTATCTTCCTCGAAATGCGCGAAAACAATCCCGCTTCCTCGCTCTACCGCATGGTCGGATTCGAACCGATCGGACGACGCAAGGACTATTACTTGTTCGCCGATGGCACACGCATGGATGCAATTACTTTTGGTCTTTCCATTTGATCATCATCATAAATAGTTAAAGTGAATTTATCCACCCTTGGCGGTTGCAATTTCAGAGATAAAGATCCATGCGTTTCTGATCGGAAGAACAATCCGGAAAAAGCAAAGAGTACGAGGAACTCATGGATACGACTGAAGCAGAAATGAAGGAAACGCTGATTACGCTTACCTCCGATATTGTTGCAGCTCATGTCAGCAACAATAGCGTTAGCGTGGACGATGTTCCGTCCCTGATCACAAACGTCTTCGCGGCGTTGTCGTCGCTTGGCGGTGCAATGCCGGCCAAGGAAGAAAGGCCGGAACCCGCTGTTTCGATCCGCTCGTCGGTGAAAAAGGATCACATCGTTTGCCTCGATTGCGGCAAGAAGATGAAGATGCTCAAGCGCCACCTTTCGACCGAACATGGCATAACGCCGGAACAGTATAAGGCACGGTGGGAGCTTGGCCCGGATTATCCGCTGGTCGCGCCCAAATATGCCGATAAGCGGCGCGAGCTGGCCAAGCAGATCGGCCTGGGAAAAATGCCCGGTCAAAAGCGCGGTCGACGCAAGAAAGCTGCATAACTCTGCAGGTCTACTGCTTGAGGTGAGCGCCTTGTGCCGATAGATGTTATCGGATTACTGAGCGCTCACCTGAACCAGCGGAGGGCTACTTGCCGCAAAAGATCGATCTGGAACAATTGTGCGCCGACAAGGGGTTGCGTATCACCGAGCAGCGCCGAGTGATCGCGCGCGTCCTGTCGGAAAGCGAAGATCATCCCGATGTCGAGCTGTTGCACCAGCGCGCTTCTGCAATCGATCCCAAGATTTCGATCGCGACCGTCTATCGCACCGTCCGGCTCTTCGAAGAGGCTGGTATCCTTGACCGCCACGATTTCGGTGACGGGCGGGCGCGCTATGAGGCGGCTCCCGAGGCGCACCACGACCATCTGATCGACGTGGAAACGGGCAAGGTGATCGAATTCGTCGATCCCGAGCTCGAGGCGTTGCAAAGAACGATAGCCGAACGGCTTGGCTATCGCTTGGTCGACCACCGGATGGAACTCTATGGCGTCCGGCTCTCGCGCGACAGCTGACGCCGAGCTGCGCGCTGCCGCCGCGCGCGGTGAGCCAACCCCGATCAGCCCGATGGGATGGACGCGCCTGTACTGGCGCGCACTGCTGCTGGTGCTGGCGCTGCTGGCACTTACACCGCTGCACTATCTTTTCCGAACGCTCGCTTACGGATCGCCCTTTCCGATGTATTTTCTGCGTTTCGCCACATGGGTGGTGGGTGCGCGAGTGAAAGTGGTGGGCACACCGCTCAAGCGCGACGTGTTCTTCGTCGCCAACCACATTTCCTGGATCGACATACTCGCGCTTGCGGGAGCGAGCGGTACCGCCTTCGTTTCGAAGGCGGAACTGGCCGACGTACCAATCCTCGGCTGGCTTGCCAGTTTGAACCGCACGGTCTTCGTCAAGCGGGAGAACCGCATGGGGGTAGCGGCGCAGATTAATGATTTGCGCGAAGCACTGAGCGATAATTGGTCCGTCACGGTCTTTCCCGAAGGCACCGTTACCGACGGGCAGTCGCTGCTGCCGTTCAAGACCAGCATGCTGCGGGTGCTCGAACCACCGCCGGCGAACGTCCTAGTCCAGCCGGTGATGCTTTATTACGGCGAGATCGCCGAATGGATTGGCTGGGTGGGTGACGAAGGCGGTGTCAACAACGCGCGTCGCGTGCTTGCGCGTCGCGGCTCCTACCCGCTCGAACTACACTTCCTCGAGCCATTCAGTCCGGAAGACCACCATGGTCGCAAGGCGATCGCTGCCGAAGCGCGCGACCGCATCGAGCAAGCGCTGGTCAATGCGCTCGGAAAGCCGCTTCGCGAGTTCGCATATTCGGTCGGCCCGGTCCGTTACCAGGCGCCCGAACGCAACATTCCGATCGAATAGGGCTCAAAGCCCGGCGCTGATCAGCCAATCGTGGAACAGCCGCACCGGGCGCGATTCAAGCGCGGTCGGCTTGCAGACGAACCAGTAGCTATAGGGGCTTTCGACCTCGACCCCATAGAGATTGGTCAGGCGGTTATCGCCAGCGCGGCGAAAGTGATCGTCATGCATGATCGCAATGCCCAGCCCCTGGCCGGCGGCGGCGAGCATCAGCTGGCCCGAATCGTAGTGGTCGATCGCTGCTGGATCGAAATCGACGAGGCCCAGTTCGTTCTTCCATGCTTCGAAACTGGCAGGAAGCTCGTTGTGGATCAGGAAGGTTTGCTTAGCGAGCTTGGCCGGATCGACCTCCTTCCCGAGCGTTTCCGCCATCTCCTTGCTGCAGATCGCATGCACCATGTTGTGATCGAGCCGCACCGCATGCAGCCCGCGCTCGGGCCCGCGCGACAAGATGATCGCAGCATCGAGCGTGTCGCCCACGCGGTCTTCCAGATGCGGTCCGGTATCGATGTCGATATGCAGCAGCGGGTGCCGCTTGCGCAGCTCCCCCAGATGCGGGAACAACCGCTGGCTACCGAACAGCGGGAGCACGCCCAGCCTGAGCCGCAGAAGCGAGATATTGTCCGACTGGCTTTCAACCGCCCGCGCCAGCGCTTCCATGTGCGGGTTGACCGCTTCGTAAAAAGCCTGCCCTTCGTCCGTCAGCTGCATCGACTGCCGCGCGCGGGTGAACAGCTTCTTGCCGACGAAATCCTCGAGATTGCTGATCCGCCGCGAAAGCGCCGATGGGCTCAACGCGATCTCTTCCGCCGCCGCGCGTGCAGAACCGAGGCGCACAGTGCGCATGAATGCTTCAAGGGCGCGCAGAGGTGGAAGGCGACGGGTCGGCATCATCTCTCTCTTTTCCTGCTGCAGATACGCGCCAAGCGCCCAAAAGGGTGCAAAAAATCGAACCTGAGGCGTAAAATTTATTCGTCGCTTGCCGTTTCTGCATCTGCGGGCGCGTGCAGGCGCAGCCGGGTGACATGGGTTTCGTCACCCGCGGTCACTTCGATCCGCCAGCCGCTGGGATGCTCGACCACAGTGCCCACCGGTGGCACCTGCTCGGCCAGGACATAGGCAAGCCCACCCAGCGTATCGACCGATTCCTCTACTTCGGCGAGGCACGGATCGACCATTTCGGCAACGTCGTCGAGCTCTGCGCGCGCGTCGCAATCCCAGATGCCTTCGCCGATCGGCACAATTAGCGCTTCGGGAGTATCGTCATGCTCGTCCTCGATCTCGCCGACGATTTCCTCGACCAAATCCTCGATGGTGATGAGCCCGTCGGTGCCCGAGAATTCGTCGACCACGATCGCAAGGTGCGTCCGCTTCGCGCGCATGTCCGCCAGCACATCCAGCGCGCCACGCGCCTGCGGCACGTAGAGCGGCTGGCGCATCAGCGTGGCCCAGTCCTTCGGCGGCGGGATACGGTCGGCCAGATAAGGGAACACATCCTTGATGTGTATCATCCCGATCACATGGTCGAGCGTGTCGCGATAGACCGGCATACGCGAATGACCGTGCTCGCTGAAGGCGGCGACCAGATCATCCCAGCTGATCGCCGCGTCGACCGCGATGATCTCGCTGCGCGGCACGGCGACGTCGTCCGCATCGTGCTCGCTGAAATGCAGCAGATTGCGAAACATCTGGCGCTCGACCGGCGAAAGATCGCCGCTGGCGCTTTCGGGTGCGGTTTCCGAACCCTGTTCGTCTTCGTGCTCGTCGATCGCCTCTTCGAGCTGCGCGCGCAGCGAGCGATCGCCCTCGCCGATCTTTAGGAATTTCTTCAGGGCGGGCAAGAGCCCGCCGCTACTGTCCGCGTCTCCGGCGGGGGATGGGGAATCGGGCATGGCCCTGCAAAGCGTCCTTCTCAAGTTTCGCGGTCACCATATGGGTCAGCGATACCCAGTTTTGCAAGTATCGCTATCTCCAGCGCTTCCATCTTGTCCGCATCTTCATCGCCGGTCTCATGGTCGAAGCCGGCGAGGTGGAGCAATCCATGGACGACAAGGTGCGTTGCGTGGTTTTCGAGCGGGACGCCCTTCTCCACCGCTTCGCGCGCGCAAGTCTCGAATGCCAGCGCCAGATCGCCCAGCATTTCGGGCGGGCCATCCGAGGCGAGCGAGAGCAATTCCTCGCGCTCAAGCATCGGGAAGCTGAGGACGTTGGTGGGCTTGTTGCGCTGGCGCCATTCGCGATTGAGCGTGTGGACTTCGGCATCGGTGGTGAACAGCAGGCTGGTAGCGAGGCGCGGGTTGGCCAGTTCGGGCACGATAGCGCCGCAAGCCTGAGCCGCGCGTTCGGCCAGTTCCTCCCACTCGCGCGCTTTTGTATCTGGGCCAGGCCAGCCCTCGATGTCGATGTCGACCTGCATCAGGTCGCCCGATGTGCCGGGTCGCAGTGAGCGATGCGACACATGCGACACAGTCTTAATGCAAAAAAGCCTGTGCGCCATGCACGCCCACAGGACCCGGCGAAAAGAAGGACTGGCGAAGCGTGGCTCATGCCCGCCACCTAGCGCGGACAGCGAGAGTTGGAAAGGTGATGGAAGCTCGCGATTTCTGCTCGTGGGTGGGAAGCGGACACGACGGTTTGCCAATGAGCGCCAACGTCAAATTACGCTATCAGAGGTCAGCTTTCACACTCAGTAGTTGGCAAAGACCCGAGCCTGACCATTTCGATTAAAGGCTATGACCTGATAAGGATCTCGGCGGTCGCCCATTTCCATTCCGGGTGAGCCGATGGGCATTCCGGGCACTGCCAGACCCGCAACGTCTGGGCGCTCTTCCAGCAGCCTACGGATCTCGCGCGCTGGCACATGCCCTTCAATCGCGTATCTCCCCGCGATTGCGGTGTGGCATGAGCGAAGCCCGCGAGGCACCGCGTATTGAGCTGCAATCGGGGCTGTATCGGCCACTTCTATCGTGCGAACATCAAAGCCAGCACCCTTGACGTGCTCCACCCAAGAATTGCAACAGCCACAGCTGGGAGTCTTGTAAACCGTGAGCACGAGCGACTTCTCGGCTGAAGCTTGCTCCCTTACTCCGCTGGCCTGACCAGAACAGGCCACGAATGCGAAAGGCAGCGCTCCAACAAAGCTGCGGCGAGAAAGTGCAGACATATTTTCTCCATACCGGCACATGCATAACCGGTTCGGATCAGCCTACCAAACGGTTGTAAATCGCTGCAATGCCCCAGCCCATGATGCCGGCGACTACTGACCAGGCAACCAGCCCGTAGGCGAAGCCGATCCAGCCTAGGTTCCACGACATCTCTCCGAAATCGACATGAACCATGTGGTCCGACATTTGCATCATTGCCGTGGGCATTGAGATGACGAACAGACTGCAAATCACCCATGCGGCAGCAAAGATGATCGCTACTGCGAGGCCAAATTTTAAGGCATCGATCATCGTGGCAAATCTCCTTCTTCCATGTTTCAAAATAAGATGAAGAGAGTTTACCAAGCCTGATCCAGATCAACCAAACAGTGTCAGCCCCCATGCTCGCGCTTGAGCAGCTCTTCCTTGATCCTCAGGCCATAGGCATAGCCGCCCAACGTCCCGTCTGACTGGATCACCCGGTGGCATGGGATCAGCACGGCGATATTGTTCGCGCCGTTGGCACCGCCCACAGCCCGGCTCGCCTTGGGACTGCCCAGCGCAGCAGCAAGCTCGCCATAGCTGCGCGTTTCGCCTGCGGGGATACGGAGCAGCTCCTGCCATACGCGTTGCTGGAACGCCGTGCCTTTCACATCGAGCGGGATATCGGTGCCGGAGCCGGGCCGTTCTACTGCCCGCGTCACGCGTTCGGAAAGCGCGCGGAATTCCTGTCCGCCGCGAACAAGATCGGCCTTCGGGAAGCGCGCGCGCAATTCCTCCTCTCCTTCGTTGAAGCTGAGGCAGCACACACCCTTTTCGGTCGCGGCGACCAGCATCGGCGCTAGCGTGGTATCAATCACACCCCAGTGAATCACACGGCCCGCGCCGCCATTCTTCCAGTCGCTAGGGGTCAAGCCCATCTTGCCTTTCATTCCATCGTAGAAGCGGCTCGGGGCTTCATAGATCGCGTCCGTCACACGCCCGACCTGCCCCAGCGCATCACGGGCTCGCTCTTCGCGGAGCGCGAGGGAATAGGCTGCAGGAGAGAGGCCGGTTGCGCGCTTGAACAGGCGCTGTAGATGCGCAGGGCTGTAGCCGGTGATCGCGGCCAGCTCGTCGAGCCGTTCCGCTTCGCCCAGCTTGATCGCTTCGATTGCCGCCAGTACAGCCGCTTCGTCGCGCCCCACTTCGTCGGGCCGGCAGCGCTTGCACGGCCTGAGACCAGCCGCGAGCGCCTGCGCGCCGGTGGCGAAGAAGCCCACATTCTTGCGATCTGGGTGCCGCGCCACGCATGACGGTCGGCAATAGACGCCGGTCGTGAGTACTCCCGTGAAGAAGCGCCCGTCGAACGACCGGTCGCGCCGCTTCACTGCGTCCCACGCTTTATTGTCGTCGAGCATCACGTCCTCCTCGCACGATCCAGGAAACACCCGCGTGCCACATTATGCGCGTCGACTTCAAGGATGCGCGGATCTTCGAACAGCTTCAGCAGCCCTTCCTCGGTCCCGCCCTGCACGGTCGTAATGGCATCTGCCATCATGCCCGCCGCATCGAAGCCGCGAAAGGACAGCGCGCGGGTGAGGAGCACCGGCGGGAAATCATCCTCGAAACTAGCTGGCGCCACAACGCTTTCACGCACGAAGATGGCGTGGCTGGCGCGAAAGGGCTTGCTCTTCTCGCGGCTGAAAGGTTGATTAGGATTGCTGTTTCGCCCGGATCGGCATCTTCCAGCGTGACGCGGCAGGGAGAGCCCGGCTTGTTGGTAACCGCATAGCGGATGGCATTGTGCGCAGCCAGTTCGCTATCGGTCATGCCGAGGAATCTTTCAAACCGCTGTGGGTTCAGTCCTTCAATTATGGAGGCCATTACCGTTGTCCGTCTGGTACGACGCGTGGCCTACCGGGCAATCAGGCGCGCCGCATCCCGAAGCTTGCGGTCAAAGCAAATGCGGGCCAAACAGCGTGGCCATGGGCCGCATCCTGACTTTGTTCGCGCTTTTCCTTGCGCTGGCCATGCCGCAACCGGCTGGTGCAGACCCCGCCGATATCGACGCGGCAGCGCGCGGCGTGGTCCGCGTGGTGATCATCGGCACCGACGGTCGCGAAGTGTTCCCGGTAAGCCATGGGTCGGGCTTTGCAGTTACCTCGACGCGGATCGTCACCAATGCGCATGTCATTCGCGAGGCCTTGCATGACGATACGCTGAGGATCGGCGTGGTGCCCTCGGAAGGCGCCGATGCCGCCTATGCCCGCGCGGTCTCGGTCAATCCGCGCAACGATCTGGCACTGATCGAGATCATCGATGGCAGCTTGCGGCTGCCTCCGCTGACGATTTCAGGCAGCGCCATGGGCGACATGGGTGAAGTCTCGGCGGTTGGCTATCCGATGAATGTCGACCAGGCGCAGGGGCTCGAAATCGGCGACATCTTTCGCGCACAGCCCCCTGTTAAGAGCCGCGGCTTCCTCTCGGGCGCACGGCCTTCGCGCCAGTTCGACACCATCCTCCACACAGCGCCGATCGCGCGCGGAAATTCGGGCGGCCCGCTGCTCGACGGCTGCGGAAGGGTGGTTGGTGTGAACAGCTTCGGCGCGGATTCGGACGGTTCCGATGCCGAGTTCTACTTCGCCGTGTCGACCCGCGAGCTGCTACCTTTCCTGCGAACCAATGACGTAGAGCCCAGCATCAATGCTCTGCCTTGCCGCAGCCTCGATGATCTCGAGGAAGCCGAACGCACCCGCATCGATCAGCAGCGCGCGGAAGCACGAGACCGCCTTGCAGCGCGCGAAGCGGAGCTGAACGAGCGGCGCGACCGTGCCGAGCTCAAAGCGCAGTTTGAGGTTCAGGGAGAGCGCGAGAATGCGATGGCGCTGGCTCTTATTCTGCTGCTCATGGCCATCGCGGCAGGCTATTTCGCTATGCAGGCGCGCGGACAGGAAGGTTTGGAGCGCCGCATGACTGCCGCCGCGGCCATAGCAACGGCAACATTCTTCGCCGCCATCGGGCTGTGGGTCATGCGTCCAGGAATCGACGAGATCGACCGGCGGGTCGAAGACGCGATGAAGGCCGCCACAGGCGAAGCGCCCGACGAACCTTCGTCCGAGGCGCGCGAAGGCACCATGCTGTGTACGCTGGTGCCCGAACGCAGCCGCGTGACCGGCGCGCGAACGGACGACGTCGAATTCGACTGGGCCGCCGACGGCTGCGTCAACACGCGAACGCAATATGGCCTCAACAGCGGCGAATGGACTCGCGTTCTGATCCCCGACGACGCGGATGCGGTTTCAATAAACCGTTACGATCCGGAAACCCGCACCTTCCTGAGCGACCGTTACCTCCTCGGTCGCAATGCGATGTCTGGCGCGCGCGCAACGCGAGACGCCTATACCCCGCCGCAATGCCACACTACCGACGCGGCGAAACTATTGGGCGAACAGCAGCAGGCCGTGATCTCCATGCTGCCTGCCCAGCCGAACGAGCGGCTCGTATATAACTGTGCGCCGCGCGCATTTGCCGCTGGTGGGAACGAACAATAGGCTAGGCCTCAAGTAGCGAAGCGGTAGGCCGATAGATTACGCCGCCAGCGCTTCTCCGCTCAGCGTGATGCGGTGCATCTCGCGATAGTACCCCTGATAGTCGTTGAGCGCGTTGTGCCAGGTGGTGCGGTTGTCCCAGATCGCCACCGTACCCGGCTCCCATTCGACCCGGCACTGGTGGTCGTCGCGCAAGGCCGCTGCAAGCAGCTTCTGAAGCAAAGGCAGGCTCTCTTCGCGCGTATTGCCGACGAAATTGATCGTGAAGGCACCATTGACATAGAGCAACTTGCGCCCGGTGTGCGGGTGACGGATCACGACCGGGTGGACTGCTCCGGTCTTGAGGTCTTGCCCGCGAAGTTCGCCGCCCATATCGGTCTGGGCGTAGAGGCCGCCTTCTTCATAGACATGATCGGCGGTATGGAAGGCTTCGAGCCCTTCGATCTCGGCCTTCAGGTCGTCAGGTAGCGAATCATAGGCAGCGCCCATATGCGCGAACAGCGTGTCTCCACCCTTGGGCGGAAGCTCCCTCGCCACCAGTATCGAGCCCATCGCCGGGATTTGGTCGTATGAATGGTCGGTGTGCCAGGCGCCCCCGATATTGGTCACCTGGTCGGGCTTCTTCCGCACAATCGCGATCTCGGGATATTGATCCTGCAGCGGGAAGTAGTTGTTGATATCGATCCCGCCCCAACGCTTGGCGAAGGCAATGTGATCTTCGGGAGAAAATTCCTGCGCGCGGAAAATCGCGACCCCGTGTTTGTAGATCGCTTGCTTGATGTCGCTCATTTCCGCGTCGCTGCAAACGGCGAGCGAAACTCCCGAAATCTCGACCCCGCAATTGGGGGACATCGGCGTCAGCTTCATGTTCCTCTCCCTAGCCGTTCCATGGGCCTTGAAACGCTATCTTACGCCTCGAAACAAACGAGTCCATAGAATCGCTTCCATTCGGGTTGCATCGCAGCATCCTCGATGCTAGGCGCGCGCCAGCTTTGCCGGGGTGCCCCCTTACGTGCCCGGAACGGTCAAGGCTGTGCAACGTTATCTTCCGGATCCAAGAGGACCTTCAGCGCGTGGATATTTCCGCCGGTATACAGGCTAGCCTTGCTGGGCGTTATGCTTCCGCTCTGTTCGAGCTCGCAGCCGAACAGGGAGCAGTGACTGCAGTCGAATCGGACCTCGAAACGCTCAGCGCCGCGCTGGCCGAATCTGCCGACCTGCGCGCGGTCACGTCCAACCCCGAGCTGAGCCGCAAGGCGCAGGGCGAAGCGATCGCAGCCGTTGCCGCGCTTCTCGGGCTTGGCGAGCTGACGATGAACTTCCTCGGCGTGCTCGCCGCCAATCGCCGCCTTTCGGCCGTTGGCGACATGATCCGCGCCTTCCAGATGATCGCCGCCGCACAGCGCGGCGAAGTCACCGCAGAAGTCGCCAGCGCGCACCCGCTCACTGAAGAACAGTTCAATGCGCTCAAGGACAAGCTGACCGCCCGCCAGGGCCGAACATTAAAGCTCAAGCCGAGCGTCGACCCGGGTCTCCTGGGCGGCCTCGTCGTCACCATCGGATCGCAGCGCATCGACGGCTCGATCCGCACCCGTCTGAATTCCCTCGCTAACGCGATGAAAGGCTGAAAATGGAAATCCGCGCCGCAGAAATCTCCAAGGTCATCAAGGACCAGATCGCCAGCTTCGGTACCGAAGCCGAAGTGAGCGAAGTCGGCTCCGTGCTTTCGGTGGGTGACGGTATCGCCCGCATCTACGGCCTCGACAAGGTCCAGGCCGGTGAAATGGTCGAGTTCGCCAATGGCATTCAGGGCATGGCACTCAACCTCGAAGCCGATAACGTCGGCGTCGTGATCTTCGGCTCGGACGCCGAGATCAAGGAAGGCGACAGCGTGAAGCGCACCGGCACTATCGTGGACGTTCCGGTAGGCAAGGGCCTGCTGGGCCGCGTGGTCGACGCGCTGGGCAACCCGATTGACGGCAAGGGCCCGCTGACCGACGTGGTCCGCACCCGCGTGGAAGTGAAGGCCCCGGGCATCATCGCCCG
>JALRKY010000036.1 GCA_023260985.1 Altererythrobacter sp.
CTTTGGTCTATGTTCACCGGAATCATAGAAAATGTGGGTCGTATTACCGGCCTAGAGCACGAAGGCAGCAACCTCCACAAGACCTTCTCAACCCCGCATGGCGGGGGAGGGCCGGGCTCAGGCCCGGTCGTGCTGTCCGAAGCGCTGAGCCCGTTTGGCCCGCTTCCTTTCACTGCGCGCACCACCGATGGCGTGGTGCACCTTGTCGAAGAGGAAGGCGCGGAGAAGTTCGGCCACACGCAGGCATTCGGCCGGATGGCTGCGTTCCACGGGCAGATGGGCATGTTCACCCGCGCTTTGGCCTATATCCTTAGCCACGGCGCCGACGGGCTCAAGCAGGTTGCGGAAGATGCGGTGCTCAACGCCAATTACATCCTGCGCAGCCTCGAAGACCTGCTCGACGCGCCGTTCGGCGCGAGCGGCCCGTGCATGCACGAGGCACTGTTCTCGGACGCCGGTTTCGGCAACGAACTTTCGACGCTCGACCTCGCCAAGTCTCTCATCGACGAAGGCTATCACCCGATGACGATGTATTTCCCGCTGGTGGTGCACGGGGCGATGCTGGTCGAACCGACCGAGACCGAAAGCAAGGCCTCGCTCGACCAGTTCATCGGGGCGTTCCGCAGCGTGGCAGAGCGCGCGAAATCGGGTGACGAGCGCATGAAGCAGGCACCCTATTACGCGCCGCGCCGCCGCCTCGACGAGACGCTGGCTGCGCGCAAGCCCAAGCTCGCCTGGAGCGAGGACGCAGAAGGCTGATATTGCCAGCCGGCGTCAGTCGCGTTGCGGCGTGGGCGCCGGTAGGTCTTGCTTGGGTTTGTGCGGCTCGATCGGCTCGACCATGATGCGGATCTGCTGCAAATTGAGCATCGCGACGTAGAAACCGATAACGGCCAGCGAGCTTGAGCCGAGCACTGCGAAGGCTGCGCCCTTGGCTCCGTTCCAGTCGATCGCAGCATCAAGCAGCGCCAGCGCCAGGATGGTCGGTACTGCTCGCACAATGAAGGCGGTATGCGCCTTGCCAGCGGAAACGAGCAGCGATTCCAAGCTTGCGCCGACCAGCTCGACTGCGCCAGCGATGGCCAGGATCACCATCGCCCAATAGAATCCTTCGAACTTGGGCCCGGCCACGAAATTCAGGCCCCAACGGCCTGCAAATAGCGCAACCAATACGGCCATGACGCCGCCGATCAATGCGATATTGGCCATTCGTCGCGTCATCAGTAGCGCCTGATCCTGGGCGTGGACCAGTTCGGGATAGATCGCCTTCGAAACGGTTTGGGCCAGCGTCACCAGCGCCTGTCCCAGCTGGCTTGCGACGCGGAAGCCGCCGGCCAGCGCTTCGCCGCCCAGCGAGCCGACCATCAGGATCATCACCTGCTTGCCCGCCACGTTGAGGCTACCCGACAGATTGGTCGACCACACGAAGCGCCATGCGTCGGGGTGCGCGCGCGGAATGCGGCACAGGCTGATGCGCGACAGATCGATCCGCTCGGTCTTCCCTGCGACAAACCAAAGCGCCAGCGCCACCGAAACCTCGGCCGCCGCCCAGGCCATGATAAAACCGGCGACGGTCGGCATGAACTGCCAGGCGAGCACAGCGCCGGCGGCGCGGATTGCTGGCTGCACTGCCTCCGCGGCGGTCGAAGTGCCATATTTGAAATGCAGGCGCAGCAAGCCTGTGGGGGTGCTGCGGATCGAGAGCACCGATATCAGGCAATAGCTAAAGGTCAGCCACAGCAGGTCTTCCGGCAAGGGAAGCCAAAGCGGCGCGGTCGACACTAGCACGGCCGCCACGATCGTCCCCATGATCACGGACAGCATGTCGAGCGCGATTGCAAAGCCGGTTGCATCGGCGGGCCCGCCGCCATTCGCACCCCAACGCACTACGAATTGCCAGGTCTGGAAGTTGGCGAGCCCGGTAACCGCCTGCCCCAGCGCCACGATCAGAGCGAAATAACCGAATCCTTCAAGGCCCAGTGTACGCGTGGCGAGCGCTAGGTACAGCAGGCTCATCACGGCGTTGAAGCCGCGCCCGCCAAGCAACCAGCCGATGTTCTGGAGCAGGCGTTTCATGGCGCTACGGCGGGCCTTAGCCCGCAGCGACCTCGCGCTTGGCCAGCAGGCGCTCGGTCACCGCGAAGGTCCGCTCGTTGTCGACGTCGATCGCGAATTCGCCGTTCGACATCTCGATCGGCACCAGCTTGAAGCCGAACCGGCGCGAAACCTGCTCGAACAGCTTCTCCTTGCTGCCCCAGCCGAAATAGAAGCGGATCAAATTGATCACGCCGAAGGCTTGCGCGATGCGCTTGGGGAACTTCACGAACTGCCCGCCGCTGCGCATGATCTCAGCCGCCTTTAGGGCCTCCTCGCTGCCCATCCAGAACATGTTGCAGTTCGAGAAGGCGCCATCCTTGAACTCGTAGAAGCGCTTCTGCCCTTCGGGATCGACCGCGTGGATCAGTTCCTTGCGGGCCAGCGCGGCTGCCGCTCCGGCCTCAGCCGCCAGCGCCTTGTCGATGAATTCGGCATAGCCTCCGGGGGTCACCAAGCAATTGTCGGCAGTGGTGATCAGCAGCGGAAAGGTCGCGCCTTGGGCACCCGAGAACACGCTGTCGACTATGTTGAACTTGCCGTCGCGGAAGTGCAGCCGCCCGCTGGCGAGCAGTGGAGCAACGCTCGGCAGCCGGGCGATTTCGTCCTGGTCATGCGCGACGATGTGGATCGCGCCTACCCGGTCGCAGGCCGTCACGGCTTTCACCACATGTTCGATCATGGGAATGCCGCCCACCGGCACGACGCATTTCTGCGAAACTCCCGCGCGCTGGGCGAGCGGGTCGTGGATGCCGGAACGCTTGCCGGCCATGATCAGGGCAGTGACTTTCATTACGGCGCGATCCCTAGCCCTTGGTGCATTTTGCGCAAGCCTTGTCATGCGACCCTTGAGCGGGCAGTGCAAGGCCATGCGCATTATCTTCAGCCGCAAGGGTTTCGACAGCGCGGCCGGTGGCGGGCCATCGCCGATCGTCGGGGAACGCCCGCTGAGCTTGCCGATCCCTGCAGGCGCTGCCTCGCGCACCAACTATGGCGAGCTGGGGTTGGGCGAGCATGCCGTCCGGGCGAGCCGGGGCAGATTGAGTGCGGACGATTTGTGCCATCACGATCCGATGTTCCTTGGCGACCATATCTGCCTGTTCGGGCAATGCGGATCGGCGCAGACCCATCTCGAGCGGCAAGGGGTGAGCGAGGGCGATGTGTTCCTGTTCTTCGGCCTGTTCCGCGACGATCAGGGCGGCGAACCGCACCACCGGATATTCGGCTATCTCGAAGTGGAGGAAATGATCCCTCTGGCGAAGGGCGCACCGCGCGAACTGGTCGAGCTGGGCCACCCGCATGCGCTGGCGATGCATCACAAGAATGACGTGATCTATCGCGGGCCAGGGCGCTTGGCAACACGCGCTTCCGATACGCTCAGGTTGACCGTGCCAGGAGGGCCAGTGACCTTGTGGCAGCGGCCCGACTGGCTACAGCGCGGCGGACTGACCTATCACGACCGGGCCGACCGCTGGCTGCGGGGCGGAAGGCTCAAGAGCGTGGCGCGCGGTCAGGAATTCGTTGCCGATATCGGGCGGCGGAAGGCGCCTCGCGGCTGGCTGGCGGGGGTTCTGGACGAAATCAGAGCGTTTTGATGATCGCAGAGAAGTCGAGCCCGCCATTTTCGTCGGCGAATGCTTCGTAGAGCTCCTGCGCGTGCTTGCCGAGCGGCGTGGAAGCGCCCGAACTCACAGCCGCTTCCATCGCCAGCTTGAGGTCCTTCAGCATAAGTGCGGTCGCGAAACCGCCTTGGTACTCGTTGTCGGCGGGCGTGGTCGGCCCGACGCCGGGGACGGGGCAATATGAAGTCATCGACCAGTTCTGGCCCGAACTGACGGATGAGATGTCATAGAAGGTCTGCGGTTCGAGCCCCAGTTTCTGCGCCATGGCAAAAGCCTCGCAGGTGCCGATCATGTGGATGCCAAGCAGCATGTTGTTGCAGATCTTGGCAGCCTGGCCATTTCCTGCGGCACCGGCATGGATCACGGCCTTACCCATAGCCTGGAGGATAGGTTCGGCGCGCTTGAAGGCGCTTTCGGTCCCGCCGACCATGAAAGTTAGCGTCCCGGCATTGGCGGCGGCGATCCCGCCCGACACGGGAGCATCGACCATATCGTAAGCGGCCGCTTCGGCGAGTGTAGTCACATCGCGCGCGGTCGCGACATCGATAGTCGAACAGTCGAGCAGCACCGCGCCTGCGGGCGCCTTGCCGATCACGTCATTGGTATAGACCGCCTTCACGATCGCTCCGTTGGGCAGCATGGTGACGACCGCGTCCACGCCGTCGCAGGCTTCCGCCGCGCTCGCCAAAATTGCGCAGCCATGCTCGCGCGCCGCAGCCACCGCCGCTTCGCTCAAGTCGAACGCCCGCACTTCATGGCCCGCTTTCACGAGGTTAGCGGCCATCCCGCCGCCCATATTGCCGAGGCCGATGAAGGCGATCTTCATTACTGGCGATCCTTCCGATTTTCGCCGAGCAGTATGGCGGCGGTGTCGCCCTCATGCTTCCATGCGAGGTAGGTGAGATAGGGCAGCAGGAAGCCCGCCCCGCCGAAGAAGGCGATCAGCGCCAGAACCAGGCCGGGGACTGAGAAGCCGTTGCGCCATGCGGTCCAGCTGGCGGACAGGAACAGCATCATCATGAAATCGAGGTTGAACTGACCCGGCCAGGTCCATTCGGCCATGTTGCCGAAGAAATAGAGGAACAGGTTGAGCCCGTGATCCGCGACGACATGGCCGGTGTAGAAGGCAAGTATGCCCCAAAAGACCATGAGCAAAAGGTAGAACGGCTTCATTTCAGCGTCCCTTCCAGTTTCCTTCGCGCTTCTCGATAAAGGCCGCCATGCCTTCCTGCTTATCCTCGCTTGCGGTGAGGATCTGGAAGATGCGGCGTTCGACGATCAGCCCCTGGTCGAGGCTGGTTTCGAAAGCCTCGTTGACCATTTCCTTGTTCGCGATTGCGGCCATCGGCGGCATCGAAGCGATAGTGGCGGCGGTTTTGAGCGTCTCGCCGATCAGTTCCTCATGCGGCACCACGCGCACGACGAGGTTGGCGCGCTCTGCCTCTTCGGCGCCCATCATTCGGCCTGTAAGGCACATTTCCATCGACTTGGATTTGCCGATCGCGCGGGTCAGCCGCTGTGATCCGCCCATGCCCGGCGCTACGCCCAACTTGATTTCGGGCTGGCCGAACTTCGCCTTCTCCGATGCGATGATGAAGTCCGCCATCATGGCGAGCTCGCACCCGCCGCCGAGCGCGAAGCCGTTGACCGCAGCGATCCACGGCTTGCGGGTCTTCTTCACAATCTCGCTAGTCCAGGGCGCGAAGAAATCGTCGAGGTAGAAGTCCGCGGCCGCCTTGTCGGCCATTTCCTTGATGTCGGCGCCTGCCGCAAAGGCCTTGTCGCCCGATCCGGTCAGCACAGCGCACAGCTGGCTGGCGTCAGCCTGGTAGGCCGCGAAAGCTTCGATCAGCTCGGCAAGCACCTGCGAATTGAGCGCGTTCAGTGCTTGCGGCCGGTTTAGCGTGATCAGCGTCACGCCCTTGGTACCCTGTGCATCGGTTTCGACGGTGATGGTTTCAAAGCTCATAGGGTTTTCCATTCCTCATCGGCGGGGAGCGGAGCGAAGATGCTGTCGATCAGCTCGTCACTCACCTCTTCCTGGGTCGCCGGGTCCCACTTGGGGTCATTGGTCTTGTCGATGATCACCGCGCGCACGCCCTCGGCAAAATCGGGCCGGGTCAGCACACGGCTGGCGATGCGGTATTCCATCCGCATGTTGTCGGCGAATTCGGTGAGCCTGGCGCTTTCAACCAGCTGGCGCAGCGCCACCTTGCAGGTCTGCGGGCTCTTGGTCGACAGCGTAGCGAGTTCCTTTGCGGCCCATTCGCTGTTGTCGGTCTCGAGGCTGGCAAGGATGTCCTCATAGCGGTCGGATGCGAAATGCTTGCGGATTGCCGCCGCATTGCCTTCGATCCGCGCTTCGGGCGGATGCACCGACAGCGCCGACAGCACGCCACCCGGCTCGTGCCCATGCACAATGCGCTCTTTCGCTTCGGCCAGCGCATCGTGCGGCAGATAATGGGTGGCAAGGCCCGCCCAGAGGCATTCGGCGCCATCGAGCCGGGCCCCTGTGAGCGCGAGGAACTGCCCGAGCCGCCCCTTCAGGCGCGAGAGGTGCCAGCCGCCGCCGACATCGGGGAACAGGCCGATCCCCGTCTCGGGCATGGCAAAACGGGTATTCTCGGTCGCAACACGGAATTTGGCGGGCTGGCTGATGCCCACCCCGCCGCCCATGGTGACCCCGTCCATGACGGCGATCACCGGCTTTGGATAGGTAATAAGCAGGTGGTTGAGCTGGTATTCCTCATAGAAAAACCGCCGGCCGGACACGCCGCCATCATTGAGCGCCGAATTGCGCAGGAAGGCAATGTCACCCCCGGCGCAGAAGCCGCGGCCTTCCGAATGGTCGATGATCACAGCCTCGACTGCCGGATCGTCCTTCCAAGCCAGCAGCGTCTCGGTCATGGCGTGATTCATCGGCTGGGTTAGGGCATGGAGCGCCTTGGGCCGGTTAAGCGTGAGAAAACCCGCCGCACCGTCGCGGCGGATAATCATCTGTTCGGTTGCCGAACCCATCGTCATTGCCGCAGCAAGTCCCTTCCCACGATCATCCGCATCACTTGGTTGGTGCCTTCGAGGATCGAATGCACGCGCAAATCGCGCCAGAAGCGCTCAATCGGATAATCCCTGAGATAGCCGTAGCCGCCAAACAGCTGCAGTGCGTTGTTGACAACGTTCGAGCCGCTGTCGGTCGCCAGCCGCGTGGCCATGGCGGAGAAACGTGACTTGTCAGGTGCGTTGGCGGTGACCTTACAAGCTGCGAGGTAAAGCAGCGCGCGCGCCGCCTCCAGTTCAGTCGCCATATCGGCCAGCATGAACTGGGTGTTCTGGAAATCGGCGATCGGCTGATCGAACTGCTGGCGTTCCTTGGTGTATTTGATCGCTTCGTCGAGGCACCTTTGCGCCCCGCCCAGCGAGCACGCGCCGATGTTGAGCCGCCCTCCGTCGAGCCCGGCCATGGCGAAACGGAAACCTTCACCTTCGGCGCCGACGCGATTTTCCACCGGTACCCGCGCATCTTCGAAGATCACCTGCGCTGTGGGGCTGGCGTTCCAGCCGAGCTTCTTCTCGGGCGCGCCGAAGCTCACGCCGGGAGTGTCCTTGTCGACCACGAGGCAAGTGATACCCTTCGACTTGTGATCGCCCGTGCGCACCATGGTGACATAGACGTCGTTAACGCCGCCGCCTGAGATGAACTGCTTGGTGCCATTGAGCAGGTAATGGTCGCCATCACGGCGTGCGCAGGCCTTGAGCGCCGCTGCGTCCGAACCGGAACCGGGTTCAGTCAGGCAATAGCTGGCGATCTTGTCCATGGTGATGAGGTTGGGCAGGTATTTCTCCTTTACCTCTGCCCCGCCGAAGCAGTCGATCATCCACGCCGCCATGTTGTGGATCGAGATGAAGGCGCTGGTGGCGGGGCAACCATAGGCCATGGCTTCCATGATCAGCGCAGCTTCGAGCCGCCCCAGGCCTATCCCTCCTGATTCCTCGGAGACGTAGATCGCGCCAAAGCCGAGTTCGGCACTCCGCTTGATGACGTCAAGCGGGAAGTGATGCTTCTCGTCCCACTCGGCAGCGAAAGGGGTGATGTTGTCTGCAGTAAACCGCTGCGCCATCTCCTGGATGGCGAGTTGGTTCTCGGATAGCTCGAATTGGTTGATCATGTGGTCCCAATAACGGTTTCGGCTTCGATTTCCACCATCCTTTCCCGCCTGCAAAGCGCCGCGACGCCGACCATGGCGGCGGCTGGCCGAAGCACTCCGAAATGGCGCGCATGGACTGCGCTGATCGCGTCCTGCTGGTCGATATAGGTGAGGAACATGCGGGTGCGAACGACGTCTTCGGTGCTGCCGTGAGCTGCTCGATCGCGCGGACGATCAATTCGCAGCAGCGCGCAGCTTGCTTGCTCGCGCCGCCGGGCGTGGTCGTGCCGTCCGATTTTATCAGCCTGGTGCCGGCGACGAAGAATATTTAGCTACTGAAAAATATAAGAGTTTGTCAAAGATGTCATCCGATGTGGATGCCGGGCGTACCACCTCTAACGCTCGCGTTTTGTCAGCACGGCGGGGCGCGGTATCCGCTTGGCTTCAAGGCATATCATTTTGCCGTCATTCTCCACTCATCCCGCCGTCATCGATTGCTTACTCATGACAAGTGCGGCCCAGTTCACTAACTAGGTAAGACAAGGACAGTCACTGATCGGGGACAATACAGGCATCATGGCACGGGCGGACGGTAGGGGGTGGAGCGCCAGCACAGCAACAGTTATTCCTGATCTCGGCCAGTCGGAAGCCTTGCGTGTGCCCAAGACAGCCGAACTGGTCGCTGACCGCATTCGCAAGCGTATAATCTCGGGAGAGCTGGCGGAGGGAGCTTCGCTGCCTCCTGAAGGCCAGCTCATGGAGCGGTTCGGAATCTCGCGCCCGACCTTGCGCGAAGCCTTCCGGATTCTGGAGGCGGAACGGCTGATTTCGGTCTCTCGCGGGTCGCGCAGCGGCGCGCGGGTGAGCCAGCCGCAAGTTAGCGGCGTTTCGCGCTATGCTAGCTTCGTCCTTCAGGCCAACGAAGTGACCGTGCCGGACATTTTCGAAGCGCGCCTGGCGATTGAGCTCTTCGCAGTCCAACGTCTTTCTCGCCGAGGAGGCAAAGCAGCGGTCAAACCGCTGTGTCTGGAAGTCGACCGGCTGGAAGCGCTCGACCGGGCAGGCAACACGCGCGGTTTTATTGCGGCGCTGACCGAATTTCACGAGCATCTGGTCGAGCAAGGTGGCAACCGCACGCTGCATTTCATGATCCAGATGCTGCACGAACTGATGGATGAAGTGAAATTGCGGCTGATCCGGCGCGATGCGGAGGGAAGGGTGGCCGAAAGCACCACTGCACTCAAGAGCCTGCGCAAGCTGCTCGACCTTATCGAAGCGGGCGATGGAGAGTCGGCGGCTAAGCATTGGCGCTTGCACCTGATCAACGCCAACAAGAGCTGGGCCTATGACGGAAGCCTCCGCGATATATTGGCGGATTGAAACGCCAGCCTTTGCAGTGCCGGGCTCAGTTTGCGAACAGCATTTGGAGCAGGCTGTACCGCTTTGGACGCGGCTCGTCGGTTATTTCATAGAGATAGTCGGCCCGCGGCACAGCCTGGTTGCGATCGAGCAGAACGGCGCTCTCGCCCAGCTCCCTCTCGTTTTCTTCGGTACGGTGCATCGTCTGCAGTCGAAGCACCATGCGCGAGCCAAGGTCATTGGCCTGCCAACCGACCAGAGCGCCGGTATCGAGTGGATCCACCATACGTCCCCCAGTGCTTGCGAACCTGGTTTGGCTGAACAGGATACCTCCGATGGCCGCGCGCGCCAAGTTGGCACCAAGCTGTCATATTCGCCAAGTCCATTGTTCTGGCTGTGCTGGCATGGCACTGTTTCAATCCCGTGCTTCAGGCATGGAGTCACGACCCCCAACTGAGCCAAGGAAAGCCGCCAACCATGCTCGATACCAGCTATCGCACCGCCTATAACGAAGACCATGAAGCGTTCCGCGACACGGTTCGCAAGGTATTCGCCCAGCACCTGACGCCTTATCTCGACGAGCATGAGGCGAATGGCATCGTCCCGCGCGAGACATGGAAGGCCATGGGAGAGGCGGGGCTGCTGTGCCCTACAGTGAAGCCGGAGAACGGCGGGCTGGGGCTCGATTTCGGCTTCAACTGCGTGCTGTGCGAAGAGCTGTCCTATCTCGGTTCGTCGGCCGGCTTCACTCTGCAGAATGACATTACCGTCAATTATTTCGAGCGCCTTGGCACTGAGGAACAGCTCCAGAAGTACCTGCCGGGGATGGTTTCGGGCGACATCATCACTGCGATCGCCATGACCGAGCCGGGAGCGGGCAGCGACTTGCAGGGGATCCGGACTACTGCGGTGGAAGACGGCAACCATCTCGTGATAAATGGCTCGAAGACATACATCACCAATGGTCAGAACGCCGACTGCGTGATCGTAGTCGCCAAGACCGATCCGAGCCAGGGCGCAAAGGGCACCACGCTTGTGCTGGTTGACGCCGACACGCCGGGCTTCGAGCGCGGCCGCAACCTCGACAAGATCGGCCAGCATTCGGCCGACACGTCCGAACTGTTCTTCAATGATTGCCGTGTGCCCAAGACCAATATCCTGGGCGGCGAAGGCCGCGGGTTCATCCATCTGATGGAAGAACTGCCGCAGGAACGGCTCGGCATTGCCGTCGGCGCGCAGGCATCGGCGCAGCGCGCCTTTGACGAAGCGGTCAAGTTCACCAAGGACCGCCAGGCCTTCGGCAAGACCGTGTTCGAATTCCAGAATACCAAGTTCACGCTGGCCGATCTCAAGGCCAAGATCCAGGTCGGCTGGGCGCATCTCGATTGGGCGATACGCAAGCACCTCGCGGGCGAACTTACTACTGACGAAGCGAGCGCAGCCAAGCTGTGGCATACCGATCTGCAGTGGGAAGCCTGCGACACCGCGCTGCAGCTGCATGGCGGTGCAGGCTATATGAACGAATACGCCATCGCCCGGCTGTGGCGCGATGCGCGCGTCACGCGCATCTTCGGCGGCACGAATGAGATCATGAAGGAAGTGATCAGCCGCTCGATCTAACGGAGAGTTTGCACCATGCCCCTACCGTCCGATCCGCTCGATTTCACCGGCAAGCGCGTGCTCATCGTGGGCGGGTCGAGCGGGATCGGCAATGGCATAGCGCATGGCTTCCGCGAGCGCGGCGCCGAAGTGCATGTGACTGGCACAAGGCATGACGAAGGCGACTATCTCGAGTCCGAGGATAGCGACTTCACCGGCCTCGCCTATCATCAACTCGACGTGACCGATCGCGACGCTGCCGACGGACTGGCGGCAGAGCTGGGCAACATCGAGGTGCTGGTGCTGTGCCAGGGCGCGGTCCGATATGGCCGCAAGGAGTTCGAGCGCGAAGGCTGGGACGCGGTGATCGAGGTCAATCTCAATTCGGTGATGGACTGCGCGCGCGTATTTCATCCGGGGCTGGCAGAACGGCATGGCTCGATTATCATCGTCAGCTCGACCGGGGCGTTCCACGCAATGATCGGCAATCCTGCGTATGGCGCGAGCAAGGCCGCTGCGGTCAGCCTGGTCGGCTCGCTGGCGCAGGCCTGGGCCGCCGAGGGCATCAGAGTCAACGGGATCGCCCCCGGCTTTGTGCCCACCAAGATGACCAAGGTCACGACCGAGAGCGAGAAGCGCCGGGAGGGGGTGATTTCGAGGATTCCGATGGGCCGGATGGGGTCGCCCGACGACATGGCGGGCGCGGCGCTCTACCTCGCTTCGCCGCTGGCGAGCTACGTGACCGGACAGACGCTGATCGTGGACGGCGGGCTGTCCTTGTGACGAAGGGAACCATGCGATGAAATTCACCCGTCTCGGCAAATCGGGGCTGATGGTCTCGCGCCTGTGCCTTGGCTGCATGAGCTATGGCGATACCACCAAGGGCTGGCATGGTGACTGGCTGCTCGACGAAGAACATAGCCGCCCTTTCTTCCGCAAGGCGCTCGAATCCGGTATCAATTTCTTCGACACCGCCAATATCTATGCCGGCGGTACGTCGGAGGAAATCACCGGCAAGCTGTTGAACGAGATGGCCCGGCGTGACGAGATCGTGGTCGCCACCAAGGCCTATTTCCCGTGGCGCAGCGCGCCCAATGCCGGCGGGCTGTCGCGCAAGAGCCTGATGCATGCCATCGACGACAGCCTGCGGCGGCTCGGCATGGATTATGTCGACCTGTTCCAGATTCACCGGTGGGATCACGAGGTGCCGGTTGAAGAAGTGATGGAAGCGCTGCACGACATCGTGAAGGCGGGCAAGGCGCGCTATATCGGCGCTTCCTCCATGTATGCTTGGCAATTCGCCAAGGCGCAGGCGACCGCCCGCGCCAATGGCTGGACGCGCTTCGTGTCGATGCAGAACCAGCTCAACCTCATCTACCGCGAGGAAGAGCGCGAAATGCTGCCCTTGTGCGAGGACGAAGGCGTGGGAGTGATCCCATGGAGCCCGCTCGCACGTGGGCGGCTGGCGCGCGCTGCCGAGGAAGAGACAGTCCGCAGCAAGACCGACGGAGTGGGCAAGGTGCTCTACAAGGAAGGCGAGGCCGCCGATCGCGCGGTGATCGATGCTGTCGGCAAGATCGCCGAGGCGCGTGGAGCTACACGGGCCAGCGTGGCGCTAGCCTGGCACTTCACCAAGCCCGCCGTGACGGCTCCGATCATCGGCGCGACGAAGCAGCACCATATCGACGCAGCTGTGTCCGCGCTCGAGATCGAGCTGACGGCTGACGAAATTGCCGCGCTCGAAGCGCCCTACCGGCCCAAATGGCCCACTGGCATGGGTCTGGCATTGCCTACGATGGACCAGGTCAGCCTGCTCTGAAGCAGGGAAAAAACTGAGACTGCAAAAAACCGCGCGATCGGGTGTGCCCAAGTCACGAACCCGTCACACGGCTGAGTCATTCCACCTGCAGCAACAGGTGGATGATTGTGGGCGTCATCAATATCTTCCTTACAGATGAGCTGGGCGAAACGCTTGACGATTTCGTCCATGACGAGCTGTGCTTCACATTCGACCGGATCGGGCCTGAGGGGCCGCGCCGCCTGATCGAAGGGCAAGTCTGGGCCTTCATCGACTGGGTCACTGACGATATGGCCGGGCTCGAGATGTGCCGCCGCCTGCGTGCCGATCCGCGGACTGCCGAAGCGCATATCACCATGGTGCTGGAAGCGGATGACGTCGAGGACCGGCGCCGGGCGCTGCGGGCGGGGGCAGATGATTACATGATGGGCCCGCTCGATCGGGTCGGTGTGCTCGACCGTCTTCTTGCGCTCCAGTCGCAGCGCCTCGCTTCGGCCGCTCCGCTGACCAAACTGCGGCGCTTGCCGACGATCGAAGTCGGTCCGCTGGTGATCGATACGATTGCCTATCAGGCGCGTTGGGCAGGGCATCCGATCGAGCTTAGCCCCAAAGAGTTTCGCCTGCTGCGTTTCCTTGTCGAGAACCCCGACCGGGTCATGAGCCGCCGCGACCTGATCGAAGGCCTGGGCAAGCACGAGCCCGAGATTGACGAACGCACGGTCGATGTCTGGATCGGGCGTTTGCGCCGCGCGATCAAAGCGGCAGGAGGCGGCGACCCGATCCGCACTGTATGGGCGCTCGGATACGTCTTCGACAGCTATTGAGAGCACCGGTCCGGCTCTGACTGCCTTTCGAGTGTACATAGGAAAAGGCCGCCCCGCATTGCGGAGCGGCCTTCGCTATCCGACCCGGGGAGGACAGGTCAGAATTCAGCCGAAATCCCGAACGAGAAGCTGGTACCCACATCGTAGCTGTTAATCTCGATGCGGTTGGCGTCGTTCTTGAGGTATTCGAAATTGCCTCTGCCAAAGATGTTGCGCGCTTCGAGCTTCAGCTCGAGCGGTTGCTTGAACAGTTTGACTTCCTGACGTGCGACGAAGTCCAGAGTCAGGCCGGGATCTTCTACGATGTCGGGCAGGCCCGCGGTGCCGCGCCTTGTGACCCGCTTGCTCGCATAGTTCAGCAGGAAGGTGAACTGCTGCAGCTTGTCCTGGTCTTCGATCCCCAACTGCAGGTTGACCAGGTGATCCGACTGGCCCGTCAGCGGGTCGCCGTTGTTGAAGAACAATGCGGCATCGGTTTCGATGGGGCCAACGCCCGCAGTAAAGATCCGCGTGGTGTCGCCAGCGGTCACCTTGAGCTCGGACTGAGTGTAGGTGTAGTTGGCGACGAAGATAAGCTGCTTGGTTTCGAGCCAGCCGGTGCCACCCCAGTCAAACAGCGGCTTGGTCCACTGAAAGTCTGCTTCGGCACCAAACAGTTGGGCCTTTGGCGCATTCGCAAAGCGGGTGGTGAAGCTGGTATCAGCGCCGATCGAAACATAGGGTTCGATCGGGTTGTCGATTTCCTTGTAGAAGCCGGTCAGCGAAACGCGATTGCCGCGTCCGAAGTAATATTCGGCGCGCGCTTCCGCATTGAACAGTTCCGAGTCCTGCAAGGCTGGATTGCCGATGTACTGACGCTGGTTTTCGGGGTCGGTATAGGGCTGGAAAATCAGCTCGCGGAACTGGGGCCGCGCGATAGTTTTCGAAGCGCTTGCCCGGATCTGCAGCGAGTCCGTGACTTCCCAGGTGAGCGTGGCGCCCGGCAGGAAGTAATCATTGTCGATCTGCGTCGTGGCCAGCGAAACGAAGGGATTGTCGAACCGCTGGACTGTCGCGACGGACTGGCTCGCATCTTCATAGCGGACGCCGATATCGAGGCTGACGCCGACGATCGGCGAAAGATTGAACTTGGCATAGGCCGCCTGAATCTCGAGATCGGCCTGGAACGCCGGGTCCGTCTGGGTCGGTTCGCTTAGCCCGATGCCATAGAAGTCGATGATTGCGTCACCCAGCAAGAGATCAGGGCGGAGTGCGCCAACGGCCGGCTCAAGCGAGCCCCCGTCGATGAGGAACTGGCGCCGCTCTGAGAGGCGGCTGGTGTCCGTATAGGCATAGCCGACGGTCGCGCTCAGCCAGTCAGCCAGCGGATAGCTGAGATCGATGCCGCCGTAATACAGATCCTCGGTCAGGTCGGAGAAGGCAACCGATGCGCTCCCGCGTTGGCGGTCGAGCACGTTGATGTAGATGTCGCCCGTATCCTCATTTTCCTGGTTGGTCCGGACATAGACGAACTCATATTCGAACGGGGCCTGGCGCTGCGTCTGTGCGTAGCCGCCCCGCAGGTCTACCGAAAGGTCGGCAAACTTGAGCTCGGCAACCATCTGGGTGTCGAACAATTGCCTTTCGTACCACCCCGTATTCTGAGTGATCGTGCTGTCGCCATCGAGCAGCAATTCGCTGAAGGCCAGCCCCGATTGCTTGATCGTGTCGCGGATGAAGAGGTTGGTCCAGCGCAGCTTGTGCTCGCCCAGCTCAAGCCCGAAGCCGAGCATGGCGTTTGCAAGCATCCGATTGTCGGTCACGAAATTGCGGGAATCGCGGTCAAGTTCGA
>JALRKY010000041.1 GCA_023260985.1 Altererythrobacter sp.
AACATAAGGCCCAGCTCTTCCTGGTCCATCGTGACCGTGATCAGCGTCTGGTCGCGCTTCATCACGTCAAACAGGGCGATGTGGCGCGGCGTGGTGAGGATCCAGCTGAGTGCGCAGGTGCCGACCGGGTGGTGTCGTTCATCGACCACGAAGATTTCGAAGAAATCGCTCGTGATATCGAGCCGCCCGCGCAAATAGTCGATCACGTCTCCCACCGTCATGTGCTCGGGCACGGCCACGAAATCGCGGCTCATCAAGCGGCCGGCGGTCTCTTCAGGATAGGCCAGCGCGCTTTCGATTGCCGCGCGGTCTTCCGCATCGAGTTCGGCCAGCACCGCCTGCTGGTCTTCCTCGTCGAGGTCTTCGATCAGCTGGACCGCGTCATCGGTTTCGAGCTGCTCGGCAATAGTGGCGACCGCTTCTGCGGGCAGCGCCTCCATCATGTCTTCGCGGACGTAATCGTTGAGTTCGGCGATCACGTCCGAGCTCATCAGGTCAGTGATCGCGGCGGCCAGCGCTCCGCGCTCGTCGCGGTCGATCAGCTCGAACAGGTCGGCGATGTCGGCCGGGTGAAGCGGCTCGACCAGTTCGTAGACCGCGCCCTTGTCACCCTCTTCCAAGGCCTCGCGAACCGCACGAAGATATTCGGGCTTGAGCCGGTTTTCCTCGTCGTGGCGCTCGTCGTCGATCCGGTCGTCCGGGCGTGCGCCTTCCTCTGGCGGGTCTTCCGCCAGCAGGATGTCGTCTTCGTCGAGGCGCACATCGTCGGACATGCGCACGGTCTAGGCGGGCAGGGCGAAAAGGCAAGCAGGAGGGTGACTCCGGCTCACAACTCATTATAGGCCAGCGCAACCGAAGGAGATTCAAAGATGGCCGATACGCTCACTTTTACGCTCGACACCGGCGACGGCGAGCCCAAGGATGTCGTCATCAAGCTGCGCACCGATCTTGCGCCGGGCCATGTCGAACGCATCACCGAACTCGCCAACGAGGGCTTTTACGACGGCGTGGTGTTTCACCGCGTGATCCCCGGCTTCATGGCGCAGGGCGGCGACCCGACCGGCACCGGAATGGGCGGCAGCGACAAGCCTGACCTGCAGGCTGAATTCAATGCCGAACCGCATGTGCGAGGCACCTGTTCGATGGCGCGGACCGGCTATCCGCACAGCGCAAATTCGCAGTTCTTTATCTGTTTCGACGATGCGCGCTTCCTCGACAAGCAGTACACCGTGTGGGGCCAGGTCGAGAGCGGAATGGAGCATATCGACGCGCTGCCCAAGGGTGAGCCGCCGCGCGCGCCGGGCAAGATTGTGAAGGCAACGGTTGCCTGACGAGCGCTTTGCATCGGCCATTGCCCGACTCGCCGGTGCATTGGCCGACGTGCGCGACGACTGGTGGATCATCGGCAGCGCCGCAGTCGCGCTGCATGGTAGCGATCCGGGCGGCATTGCAGACATCGATGCGATCGTTTCTGAGCGCGATCTCGAAGCGCTTTATGCGATATTGCCGCTCATCGACACGCGCGACGAGAGCAAGGGAATTTTCCGGTCGCAGCGCTTCGGCCTGTGGAGCGACCCGGACCTCGTGGTCGAATTCATGGCAGGATTCGAAGCCCTGTTCGAAGGAAATTGGCAAGTGGTGCTTCCCTGAACTCGGCAGTCGAAGAATTGCAATGGGGAAGAAGTTTTCGTACTCGAACGTGGCGATCTGATCGCCATTCTCGAACAATTCGGCCGGCCCAAGGACCTGCGACGCGCGGCGGCGCTCCGTAGCATTTGAACCGCGCCGCGCTTTGGGCTAAGCGCGCGCCTCCAATGAAACCGACCAATTCCCCCAAGACCTACAGGGTCAAAAGCTTCGGCTGCCAGATGAACGTCTATGATGGCGATCGCATGGCCGAGCTGCTGGCTGGGCGCGGGATCACGCCTGCGCCCGAGGGCGAGGACGCCGATCTGGTGGTGCTCAACACCTGCCACATCCGCGAGAAGGCTGCGGAGAAGGTCTATTCGGACATCGGCCGGCTGGTGAAGGCGGGGGAGGAAGCGGGGAAGAAGCCGCTGATCGCGGTGGCAGGCTGCGTCGCGCAGGCCGAGGGCGAAGAGATCATGGCACGCGCTCCGGCAGTCAGCATGGTGGTCGGCCCGCAGGCCTATCACCGCTTGCCCGAAATGCTCGACAAGGCGGTGGCTGGCGAACGCGCGACCGATACGGACATGCCCGCGATCGCCAAGTTCGATGCCCTGCCGCAGCGCAGAAAGATCGGCCCGACGGCGTTCCTAACTGTGCAGGAAGGCTGCGACAAGTTCTGTACCTATTGCGTGGTTCCCTATACTCGTGGGGCAGAAATCTCGCGTCCTTACAGTGATCTGGTAAGCGAAGCACAGAAACTAGTTGAAGCCGGTGCGCGCGAGATCACGCTGCTGGGCCAGAACGTCAACGCCTGGTCCGGCGAAGACGACAAGGGCAGGAGACAAGGCTTCGCAGGCCTGATCCACGCGCTCGCCGCGATCGATGGGCTGGAGCGGATTCGCTACACGACCAGCCACCCGATGGACATGGATGAGGCACTGATCGCCGCGCATGGCGAAGTCGCCAAGCTGATGCCCTATCTCCACTTACCGGTACAGAGCGGCAATGACCGCGTGCTCAAGGCGATGAACCGCAGCCACACTGCCGAAGGCTATCTGCGCTTGCTCGAGCGCTTCCGCGCGGTGCGGCCCGATATAGCGCTGTCGGGCGATTTCATCGTCGGTTTCCCCGGCGAGAGCGAGGCCGAATTCGCGGACACGCTCGCGCTGGTCGATGAAGTCAAATATGCGCAGGCCTTCAGCTTCAAATATTCGGCCCGTCCCGGTACGCCCGCCGCTACGATGGACGGCCAGATCGTGCGCGAAGTGATGGACGATCGGCTCCAGCGGCTGCAGGCCGCGCTCAACCGCGACCAGCTGGCGTTCAACCAGGCGAGCTTCGGCAAGACTTGCGAAGTGCTGGTCGAACGCAAGGGCAAGTACCCCGGCCAATGGCTCGGCAAGTCGCCGTGGCTGCAAAGCGTGTGGTTTGAAGCCGATTGCGCGATCGGTGACCTTGTGACGGTCGAACTCGCCGAAGCGGGCCCAAATTCGCTGCGCGGTATCCCGAAAGTCGCTGCGCTGTCGTCGGTCGGCTGATTCCGCCTCGGCCTTGAGCTCGATCAGCTCCGGCTCCTTCGCCAAAACTTGCGTTCCGACAGCCTCGGTCATTTCGGCCGGAGGAACCGTGGGGTTCAAAGGATATTTCTCTCCATCGAACTTGAGCAGGGCATTGCCCGATGGCCCGCCGCCACCGGCGATCGCCACGGTAATGTCCTTCCAGCAATTGCTGCTCGTATCCATCACGGCGATGGGCGTGCGCGATACGCTGATATCGCCCACCTTGCGCCACATCGTCCCCGCGCTCGCCAGCACCAGCGTATTGCAGCCGCCGCTGCCACAGAAATAGCGGGTCACGAGGTAGACGATCGCTTCGTCAGACCCGTCGCCATCGAGATCGTGCCACGCCAACGCATATTTCTACGGGGTCGCATCTGGAAATCCCTGCGCCAGGAAATGCCTTATGTCCTCGTCGCGACCCGAAGGCGCGGGTGATACATCCTCCACAGCGGTCTCGTCCGGCGGCGGCGCCTCATCGGGCTGTGAACAGGCGGCGATCGTCAGGAGGATGACGGGTGCAGCAAGCAGGTGGAGCATGAAATTCTGCCGGGCCAATGGGCAGGGCGGAAAGGATGACGAGGCGCCCCGATTTTTGCAAGCCGGCTACTTTCCACCGCTGCGTAGGGGGGGCTTGCTTGCTTCCCGCGTATTCGTGCCTAGATTCCGACTCGCTTAAGTCGAAAGGAGCGCATGGCCCGCAAACCTGCCAGCAAGCCCGCCCGCGGACCCGGACACTCCGTATCCGCATTTACCGAAGTCGCGCGCGAACCGCGTCGCTCCCGGACCGAGATGAGCTTCGAAGACCAGTCGCTGCTCGGGCCATTGTTCGGACAGTTCGACGCCAACCTCGTGCAGGTGGAGAACCGGCTCGGCACTTTCATCTCGGCGCGCGGCGACCGGGTGGTGATCGAGGGGCCGGAAGACAGCGTGGCGCGCGCCCGCGAAGTGCTCCAGACCATGTATGACCGGCTGGCGCGAGGCGAGGATCTCGACGCGGGAGCGATCGAATCGCTTATCGCCATGTCTAACGAGCCGACGCTGGAAGGGATCATCAGCGGAGAGCTCGACGCGCCGCCGATCATGATCCGCACACGCCGCAAGACGATCGTTCCGCGCAGCGCCAACCAGATCCCCTACATGCGCCAGCTTGCGAAGGACGACATCATTTTCGCGCTCGGCCCGGCGGGCACCGGCAAGACCTATCTCGCAGTGGCGCAGGCGGTGGCGCAGCTGATCAGCGGCAGCGTGCAGCGGCTGATCTTGAGCCGCCCGGCGGTGGAAGCCGGCGAACGGCTCGGCTTCCTGCCCGGCGACATGAAGGAAAAGGTCGATCCCTACCTGCGCCCGCTTTACGATGCGCTGTATGACTGCATGCCGCCCGAACAGGTTGAGCGGCGGCTGGCCAGCGGCGAGATCGAGATCGCGCCGATCGCCTTCATGCGCGGGCGCACGCTGGCCGACAGCTTCATCATACTCGACGAGGCGCAGAACACCACGCGCGAGCAGATGAAGATGTTCCTCACCCGTTTTGGCCAGAACAGCCGGATGGTGGTGTGTGGCGACCCTAAGCAGGTCGATATCCCAGGCGGCGACCGGATGAGCGGCCTCGCCGATGCGGTCGGGCGGCTCGAAGGCGTCGAAGGCATCGCGGTGACGCGCTTTACCGCCGCCGACGTGGTGCGCCACCCGATCGTGGGCCGGATCGTCGAAGCCTATGAAGGCAAGACGGAGTAGGGCGAACTCGATATCGGCGTCGAGCGCTGGCCCGCAGGCTTGCTGCAGTAACAGGCCGAACGCACATGCCAGTTAGAGCGAGCGCTCGAAACTGACCGGAGCAATTTACTCGGCTGTAGCGATGAAAAGCGTGAAACCGACCGCTCGCGCCGACGTGCCCCTAATCTCCCGAAGATGCCTCCTCAGCGCAGCGACATGTCGAAAATAGCAAGCTGGACTCAATAGATAATCCATAACTGCGACCTCTCCCCCGCGTCCAATTTTCTGGATCGCTGCGGCGTAAAAGCAATTGTCATGGTATTTGTCGGGTCGGAATGCGGTTTAACGGGGTTAGGCGGTTTTTTGCAGCACCGGCTCGAAGGGTTGCAATTTCCCGATTTCGATTGACTTTTTGCACTGCAGCATCCATATGGCCGTACATCGAAGCGCGCTAGCCAGCGTGAAACGGCGGAACCAGAAAGTATCCGCCCCGGCCGCGCCTCGGGTATTTTTCCAAGAGACTTCCCTTTTCACGCGGGTCGTTTTGACACCCGCGCCGCGCGACGATTCCGCCCGGAATCCGTCAGCGCGCCGCATGAAATGCGAGTTTGAAACACATGAAATTCGAAAATCTCGGGCTGTCGCAGCCCGTGCTCCAGGCCCTCGACATGAAAGGCTATGACACTCCCACCCCGATCCAGGAGCAGGCCATTCCGGCCGTCCTGAGCGGGCGCGACCTGCTGGGCATCGCCCAGACCGGCACTGGCAAGACCGCCGCCTTCATGCTGCCGAGCATCGACCGGCTGCGCGAAGCGGGCAATCGCATCCCGTTCAAGAGCTGCCGCATGCTGGTGCTCGCGCCGACGCGCGAACTGGCCGGGCAGATTGCCCAGAGCGCCAAGGATTACGGCGCGCTGGCGGGCCTCAAGGTCGATTCGATCGTGGGTGGAACCTCGGTCGGCAAGGATCGCAACAAGCTGCACCGCGGCACCGACATCCTTGTCGCGACGCCGGGTCGCCTGCTCGACCTGATCGACCAGAAGGCGTTCAACCTTTCGGGCGTCGAAATCCTGGTGCTCGACGAAGCCGACCAGATGCTCGACCTAGGCTTCATCCACGCGCTGCGCCGCATCCACCAGCTCGCCCCCGCCGAGCGGCAGACGCTGTTCTTCAGCGCTACCATGCCCAAGGCGATCCGCGAACTGGTTGGCCAGTATTGCAACGATCCGGTGCAAGTCAGCGTGACTCCGGCGGCGACCACTGCCGAGCGGATCGACCAGTATCTGTTGATGGTGCAGCAGGACGAGAAGCAGTCGTTGCTCGAAATGATCCTGTCCGAACGGCACCGCGTGCCGGGCAAGTTCGAGCGCGTGCTGATTTTCACCCGCACCAAGCACGGTGCCGATCGCGTCGTGAAGAAGTTGGCGCAGGTTGGGATCCCGTCGAACGCGATCCACGGCAACAAGAGCCAGCCGCAGCGCCAGCGTGCGCTCGACGAGTTCAAGCGCGCCAAGACGCCGATCCTGATCGCGACCGATGTGGCCGCGCGCGGGATCGACATTCCTGGCGTGAGCCACGTGATCAATTACGAGCTGCCCAACGTGCCCGAGCAGTATGTGCATCGCATCGGCCGCACTGCGCGCGCCGGGGCTGACGGGATTGCAATCGCGTTTTGCGCGGAAGACGAGCGCGCCTATCTCAAGGACATCCAACGCAATACCGACGCGACTTTCGAGCGGCTGCCGCTGCCGGATAACTTCCGTGCAGTGGTGGAAGGCGTCGGGCCGACCAAGCCCGCGGCGCGTACCCCGTTGAAGCGAGTGCAGCCCAAGCCCAAGCACGGCGCGCTCCCGACGGGCGAAGGCCAGCAGCGCAAGGACCGCCCGAAGCTTAAGCATCCGGGCCGTGCAGGTAAGCCGCATGGCGGCAAGCGTCGAGGCGGCGGTGGCGGGCAAAGGCGCTACTCGAACGGCTAAGCGGCCCGCCAGCTCGGCGATTAGCTCCTGAACCGGCATCGGCGGTTGGCAATCTGCCTGCCAGCCGCCATATCGCCGACAACAGGAGCTGCTGCGCATGGCCGAATACGATTACGACCTCTTCACCATCGGCGCCGGTTCGGGGGGGGTTCGCGCGAGCCGCGTTGCTGCCGGGCATGGCGCAAGGGTAGCCGTTGCTGAGGAATATCGCGTCGGCGGAACCTGCGTGATCCGCGGCTGCGTGCCCAAGAAGATGCTCGTGTACGGGTCGATGTTCGCCGAGGAGCTGGCCCATGCGGGCAATTTCGGCTGGACCATCGAAGGCACGAGCTTCGACTGGGCGAGCTTGCGCGATTTCGTCAATCGCGACGTTGACCGGCTGGAGGGCCTCTATGGCCAGACGCTGTCGAACCACCATGTCGAAATCTTTGCCGAGCGGGCGACCATCACCGGGCCGCATTCGGTGCGGCTGGCGAGCGGGCGCGAAGTCACCGCGAAGCATATCCTCATCGCCACCGGCGCATGGCCCGCCACGCCCGAATTCCCCGGCGTCGAGCATTGCATCAGCTCGAACGAAATCTTCCATCTGGAGGAGCAGCCGCACTGCCTGATGGTGGTCGGCGGGGGCTATATCGCGATGGAATTTGCGGCGATATTCAACGCGCTCGGCAGCGAAGTGACAGTGGTCAACCGTACCGACCGGATCTTGCGGTCCTATGACGAGCAGATCGTCGACCGCATGCTCCATATCGCGATGGGGCGCGGGATCGATTTCCGCATGCACAGCCAGATCAGGCGGGTCGACAAGGCGGAGGACGGCTGCCTGCTGGTCGATCTCGGCGATACTTATCCAGTCAAGGTCGACCAGGTGCTGATCGCCACCGGCCGCACTCCCAATACCGAGGGACTGGGGCTGGAGAATGCGGGTGTCGAACTGGGCGAGGGCGGTGCGATCAAGGTCGACGAATATAACCGCACCAGCTGCCATAGCATCTATGCCGTGGGCGACGTGACCGACCGCGTGCAGCTGACCCCGGTCGCGATCCGCGAAGGCCATGCCTTTGCCGACACGGTGTTCGGCGGCAAGCCGCGCACGATCGACTATTCCTCCATTCCCAGCGCGGTGTTCAGCCAGCCGCCGCTCGCGGGTGTAGGCTTGACCGAGCGCGAGGCGCGCAAGACCTATGGCGATGTGAAGGTCTACACATCGGACTTCCGCCCGATGAAGAACATCTTCTCGTCCCACCCCGAGCGCGGGCTCTACAAGATGATCGTCGAGGCGACTTCGGAGAAGATCCTCGGCATCCACATGATCGGGCCCGAAGCGCCCGAAATCCTGCAAGTGGCAGCTATTGCGGTGAAGGCTGGCCTAACCAAGCAGGCTTTCGACGACACCGTCGCGCTGCATCCCTCGATGGCCGAGGAACTCGTCCTGCTCAAATAGCGCGCAGGTTCAGGCGAAGCGGGTGGGCGAAAGCGCCGCTTGCTCGACGCCTGCTGCGCGCAGTTCTTCGGGCCAGTCGAGCCCGCAGGCCAGCGCCTCGGCAGCCATCGCCATGGCAGGCGAGGTCTGCAGGCCAAAGCCGCCTTGCCCGGCAAGCCAGAAGAAGCCTGGGGCGGTGCGATCGAAACCCGCCACTGGATGCCGGTCGGGCGCGAAGCTGCGCAGGCCTGCCCATTTTCCGGCGATGCGGCGGATTTCCAGCGTGGTGGCTTCTTCCACTCGCCACGCAGCCAGCGCCACATCCTCTTCCTCGGGTTGCGCATCGCAGGGATCGGAGGGGTGCTCGTCCATCGCGCAGGCAAGCAGCCGCCCGCAGCCTTCCGGCTCGATATAGAAACCGGGGCCGACCGTTTTGGTGAACGGCCAGCCGGAAACGTCGAATTCGGGCGGCGCGTCGAAAGTGATCACTGTGCGCCGCAGCGGACGGATGCCGAGCGGCGCGATCCCGCCGAGCGACGCGATCCGATCGACCCAGGCACCTGCGGCGTTCACCACGACGCGCGTGGAATAGCTTTGCCTCGGGGTCTCGGCGATCCAGCGATCGCCATCGTGGCGCAAAGCCGTAACCGGGGCGTCGAGCGCTACTTCGCCACCGGCCTCCCGCAGCGTGCGGCGATGCCCCTCGAGCATGGCGTGCGCGTCGAGCTTGCGGCCGTTTTCATCGAGCAATGCGCCGATCACGCCGCCGCTGCCTTCCTTGAGGATCGGTACCAGTTCGCGCGCCTGCTGCGGATCGAGCCGCCTGATTCCCGGCGCCCAGGCGCGATAATTCTCCTCGACCCGGTCGAGCGCGGGTTCCTGCCCCTCCAGCGCGAGGAAAAGCGCAGGATGACGGCGCGCGGCAGGTTCTTCCAAAAGCGGCATGCTGACTGCGGTGAGTGCGCGCACGATCGGATCGTCCATGTCGAAATGGGCGAATGCAGCGCTGCGGCCCGAAGCATGCACGCCGGGGGCGCTTTCCGCTTCGCAGACCGCCACCGTACCATGGCGCGCCAGCCGCGCTGCGGCCGATAGGCCCGCGATCCCGGCGCCGATCACGAGGAAATCAACTTGCCGCACTCACTGATCCTTCAACGCGTTGCCAAACAACAATTGCTCGCATAGCCTGCGCCGATTGGGGAGGCTCGCACGATGGCGAACACCGTACTCGTAACTGGCGGCACCGGCTATATCGGCGGCGAGGTAATCGACCAGCTTTTATCGAATGGATACAGTGTCCATACGACCGTGCGGAGCCTCGTAAAGAGCGAGCCGCGGCTGCGCGCACGCTGGCCCGATGCGGGCGAGCGATTGAAGGTCTTCCAGGCCGATCTGATGGGCGATGCCGGTTGGGCCGAAGCCAATGAGGGATGCGACGCGGTGGCGCATGTCGCTTCCCCGTTTCCGCTCGATGTACCCCGGCACAAGGACGAACTCGTCATCCCCGCACGCGAAGGGACACTGCGCGCGCTGCGCTTTGCCACTGCTGCGGGCGTGACGCGCTTCGTTCAGACCAGCTCGGCTGCTGCGATCGCCTATGGCCATCCCGAAAAGGACCATTTCGATCATACCGACTGGACCAATCTGGCTGCGGGTGTGCCGCCCTATATCGAATCGAAGACCGTTGCCGAGCGCACCGCACGCGCCTGGGTGGAGGCGAACGCACCCGAACTGGTATTCTGTTCGGTGAATCCGGTTGCGGTGTTCGGCCCGGTCTATGACGACGATCTTTCGACCAGCGTCGAACTGGTGAAGAAAGTGGTCGACGGATCAATCCCGCTCGCGCCCAACATGGGCATTTGCGTGACCGACGTGCGCGACGTGGCCAGGGCGCATGTGCTCGCGATCGAAGCCCCGGCGGAGGATGTCAGCGGAGAGCGTTTCCCGACGTCTCAGAAATTCATGTGGATCCGCGAAATGGCCGATGCGGTGCGTGCCCGCGCGCCCGAACATGCGGCCAAGGTGCCCACGCGCCCGATGCCCGACTGGATGGTCAAATTCCTTGCGCTGTTCATGCCCGAGATGCGCCAGATCAAGGGCGAACTCGGCAATGTGCGGGATGTTTCGGGCAGGCATACCGAAGAAGTGCTGGGCTTCACCTTCATCCCCGCCGAGCAGACGCTTGAGGATACGGTGCGAAGCCTTGTCGAACACGGGATCGTGAAGGTCTGATGCGGCTGGCGGGCAAAAAGGTCCTCCTGACGGGAGGCAGCGCAGGCATCGGGCGCGAAATCGCACGCCAGCTGCGGGCCAAGGGCGCACAGGTGGCCATCACGGGGCGCGAAAAGGCGCGGCTCGATGCGATGCGCGACGAGGGCTTCGAAGCGATCGAGGCCGATTTGTCGAACGCGCATGGGGTCGATGCGCTGATTGCCGACCTCGGCACGCGCGAAATCGACATTCTGATCAACAATGCCGGGCAGGGGGTCGACCATGACTTCCGCGTGTCATTGCCCGATCCCGACGCAGTGGACGCCTGCATCTACGCCAATCTCGATGCGCCGATACGGCTGATCACCGCGCTGGTGCCGATGCTGGGGCGGCGGCCCGAAGCGGCGATCGTCAACGTTACCAGCGGCCTTGCCATTGCGCCGCGCGCGGGCAGCCCGGTCTATTGCGCGACCAAGGCGGGGTTGCGCAGCTACACCATGGCGCTGCGCGCGCAGCTGGCGGACACCAATATCCTCGTGGTCGAGGCGCTTCCGCCGGTGGTCGACACGCAGATGACCGCGCGGCTCAACGGCAACAAGATGCCGCCGCAGGAATGCGCCGCCCAGATCGTCGATGCCATCGAAAGCGACAGCCCGGAAGCGAATGTGGGCCAGGTCAAGCTGCTGCGCTGGGCCTATTCGATCTCGCCAGCGATCGCGCGGCGAGTGATGCTGCGTTTTTGATACGTTGACGCTGGGGCTTTTCCGTCGCTAGGCGGAACGCGCATTGGCCATCAGGGAGAGCGCATGTCCGCCAATATCGCCGAAATGGAACGCCGCCGTGCCGCCGCCTTGCTGGGCGGGGGGCAGAAGCGGATCGACGCGCAGCATGCCAAGGGCAAGCTGACCGCGCGCGAACGGCTGGACGTGCTGCTCGACGAAGGCAGTTTCGAAGAGCTCGACGCCTATGTCGAACATGACTGCAACGATTTCGGGATGCAGGACCAGAAGATCCCGGGTGACGGCGTTGTCACCGGATCGGGCACGATCAACGGCCGGCTGGTCTATGTCTTCAGCCAGGACTTCACTGTGTTCGGCGGTTCGCTGTCGAAGCGGCATGCGGAAAAGATCTGCAAGGTCATGGAAAGCGCGATGAAATATGGCGCGCCGGTGATCGGCCTCAACGATTCAGGCGGCGCGCGCATCCAGGAAGGCGTCGCCTCGCTGGGTGGCTATGCCGACGTGTTCCAGCGCAACGTGCTGGCTTCGGGCGTGGTGCCGCAGATCAGCCTGATCATGGGGCCATGCGCTGGCGGGGCGGTCTATTCGCCTGCGATGACCGACTTCATCTTCATGGTGAAGGACAGTTCCTACATGTTCGTGACCGGACCCGACGTGGTGAAGACCGTCACCAACGAGGTCGTGACGCAGGAAGAGCTGGGCGGAGCGATCACCCACACCACCAAGACTTCGGTCGCCGACGTCGCCTTCGAGAACGATATCGAGGCGCTGCTGGCGACGCGCCAGTTCTTCGACTACCTGCCGCTTTCGAACCGCGAGGCCGTGCCCGAGCGGCCGACCAGCGACCCATGGGACCGCGAGGAAATGAGCCTCGACACGCTCATCCCCGACAATGCCAACCAGCCTTACGACATGCACGAAGTGATCCGTAAGACGCTGGACGAAGGCGATTTCTTCGAAGTCCAGCCTGCGCATGCGGCCAATATCATCTGCGGCTTCGGCCGGGTCGAGGGCCGCACCGTTGGCGTGGTGGCGAACCAGCCGACGGTGCTGGCGGGCGTGCTCGACATCAACTCGTCGAAGAAGGCCGCGCGGTTCGTGCGTTTCTGCGACGCCTTCGAAATTCCGATCCTGACCTTCGTCGACGTTCCCGGCTTCCTGCCCGGCACCGCGCAGGAGCATAATGGCATCATCAAGCATGGCGCGAAGCTGCTGTTCGCCTATGCCGAAGCGACCGTGCCCAAGATCACCGTGATCACCCGCAAGGCCTATGGCGGGGCCTACGACGTGATGGCGAGCAAGCACCTGCGCGGCGACCTCAACTACGCCTGGCCCACCGCCGAGATCGC